>JAGYOR010000017.1 GCA_018399535.1 Deltaproteobacteria bacterium
ACCCGCCGTCGCCGACAGCAGGGTCTCCCTGACACCGAATTTTCTTCCGAGGAATTGCGCCACCTTCGCCGGTTTTATGAAAAGATTGATCAGGAACATCAATATAAAAATCAGTGAAAGAGGAACCAGCATGGCCGATAATACTGTGCCGCTGCCTTTCAGGGCCGACAACGTCTCGTCGGGCGCATAAAAGAAGAGGACCGCGTAGATTGCCAGTACCGCGACCGGGAAAATAAACGCGCGGCCCGGCATCATCCTGTTACCGCCCTGCCGGTCGACAGTACCGCTCATGCCAGCCACCTCGTCACGAAATCGACGATAACAACGGTGAGCATCGCGACCGGAACAACCATCAGGAACCCCGCAGCGTTTCTCAGGAGAGCGAATTTCTTCCCGAGGGCCGTCATCTCGGCCGGCAGTTGAATCACTCCCACCGTCACCCAGCTTACAATAAAGGCGGTCACGGCAAAGAGGCTTATTCCGTATTTGAGCAATTCTCCGCCTATGACATAGCTATTAATGGGATTTCCGGCGAAGAGACTGCCGAGGCACGCCCCGAAAAGACTGTCCGCAATCGCGTTACCCCTGAAGACAGACAAAAGCATCTCCCTGGAAACAAACGAATCGAACAGTCCCACGATCATCACCACCCCGAGCAGGACGGGAAGCAGGGCCGTGAACTGCCTGGCGGATCGCGCAATCGCGTGCTTCAGCATATCCCTGTCGACCGCAAACGACGATGGACTGTTTCGCGAAGCCAGCTGTTCACTATCGGTTCTTCCAGACCTGTATTTATCGAGAACTTCCTTCGCCGTCCCTTTTATGCCGGTTAACACTTCGATTCCGTTATTTTCCAGTTGACTGACGATCCCGGGGCTGCAATAGCCCGCCGCGACAGCATCCACCCCCCTGCCGATCGCTGTCACGACCACCCCGGCCGCCGCTCCGCGACCATGCGCGTCGGTCGCTACCGGCACGACATCAAACTCGTCATTCGTGCTGTCAACGATTAACAGGTATCTCGCGGAACCAAGCCGATACGAAACCTGCGCGTCCAGAGTCCGGCCGTCGGCCGCGATCGCAATCTTCATGACTACGCTCTCTCTTCAGATGCTTTCACAACCATCACCACAGACTATTTTCGGCCATCGAACCGCGGCGCCTGTTTCGATGCCGTCATGCCGGACCCGATCCGGCATTCGGTGTTATCAAGTATTTTGGGGTGGTATTCAAAGTTTTCACCGGAACCTGCGCAGCGCGCTTCATTCGTGTGATTTCACGCCGCTCCGCCGGACTGCGACCTCTTCTGGTACTGGACGTACCTTCTCAGTGCAAGGGCCGCGCTCCGGATTGACAGGAAGACGGGGAACCCCTCCCTGGTAAGAGCGTCCCCTATCTCACGCGCCATTTCCTTCGTTTTGTCGCTGGCGAAGGAATGCAGAATCACCACCAGCGGTTTGTTGACTTTATTTTTTATATCTATGATCAGTGACTGGTAAACCCCGATCATGAGCTCCTTGATTTCTTCATTCATGAGGCCGAAATGATCAAACGCAACGTGCAGAACCAGGAAATCCACGCTCTTTTCTTCTTCGATCATCTTTATTGTTTTTAAAAACGTGTCCGGGCTTTCAAAGTTATTGATATCGATGGGGTTTTTAAAAATTCTGCCGGCTTCCGACGAATAGAGACCGATTAACTGCTCCAGTGTTTTTATTGAAAACCTGGGTAATGACAGTTCTTCACGCGAAAACTCGTCGGCGAGAATAACGCTGGCGCCGCCCCCGATACCCACGATCGCCGCGTTTTCCCCGGCGGGAGGGGACATGTGAAGAAAGGTCAGCGTCATATCGATCATTTCCTCTATGCTGTGAACCTGAACGGCGCCTGTCTGCCTCAAGAGGCCTTCCCAGACCTGCGTTGAACCGGCCAGCGCCGTGGTATGAGACACAGCGACATCCGCCCCGACTTCAGACAAACCGACTTTTAAAATGATGACGGGTTTGATTTTCGCGGCGGCCTTGACAGCCCGCAGGAAGCGGGGACCGTCTTTGACCCCTTCGATATACGCCGTGATGATTTCCGTGTCGCTGTCGTGGGCCAGGTACTCCAGGAAATCCGATTCGTTGAGATCGACTCCGTTCCCCATGCTGATGACCTTGCTGAAGCGTACCCCTCTTGAATTACCTTCCGCAATGGCGTGTGAGGCGTTTCCGCCGCTCTGGGAAATCATGCCGACGGAGCCGCTTTCCTTCGAGGCGTTCGCGTTGAATGTCATGCCGCCCTTCGGGCAATACACACCCAGGCAATTGGGACCGATAATGCGAACACCGACCTCGCGTGCCTTCCTTACGATCTCCTCCTGCAGTTTTGTTCCCTCGGCGTTCCCTGTTTCGCTGAATCCGGAGGTAAAAAAATGAATAACCTTTACTCCCCTGGCCGCGGCGTCTTCCACCAGCAGGGGCGCGTTTTTCGCAGGAACCGCCGATATGACATAGTCCACATGATCCGGTATGTCCCGGAGCGTCTTGTAGACCGTCATGCCCTTCACCTCTCCTCCCCTGGGATTGATGGGATACATTCTGCCTGAATATCCAAAGTCCTTCAGCGCTTCCAGGAACATCAACCCGGTGTTAAACGATGAATCGGCGTTTTTCACGCCGGCAACGGCAATGGATTCAGGTTGAAACAAATAATCAAGATCGGGAATTTCCATGATATCCTTCCTCGTTACTGGTTTCTCGTGGTTATTGTCATCAGTCCTCCCGCGTGATATATGACGTTACACCTTTCCCCGGGGGAAAGTGTCACGCGCCGCGGGCGAACTACTTTCGCTTGAGATAATGTACGGACGTTAACACGGGATGCTTATACATCATGCGCGGACCTGAATATTTCATGACGGTCCTGATTTTCTCTCTCATCTCCGGTTTGTAACAGTGCACGGTACAATCAGAACACCTCGGCTTGTTTTCTCCGAAGGGGCATTTCTCAACGCGTTTCAGCGCGTAATCATGGAGTTCGCGGCAATCCGGGCACAATTCTTCCCTGCTGCCGTGGTGAGCCCGGCAGAATATCTCGATCATCACCTCGAGGGTTTTACCTTCCGTTGTCATCGTTTCCGTTTCCTCACCGGGTGACACGATCGCCGAAAGGCGCGGCTCACGCCCCTCCTTATAAACATCAAGACCCTTACAGAACCCCTCGCAACCAGCACTGTCGTCATATATCCGCAGGGGTTCTAATTCCCGCAGTGAGCACGAAAGTAGGCGCGTACCCTGACGGTCGCACTGTCTCGTGCCCGGTTTCATCAAGTACTTTCCGGATTCCCCCTGAAGGAGATTAATCCCGGGTCAGGCCCGGAATGACAAGAAGGGATGGTATCACAAGGTCTCGCGTTTACGATTCACCCGAACAACCATTCTCGCTGTGCCGAACCCTGCCTCGAAAGACTGCGCCGGTGTATATACCACATGGCGGGTCAGGAAAAACAGCCCCCTGTACAGAAAAGACATCAGGAAACCGCGCCCGGCGGACGATATCACGCGATGCCCCTTGAAAAAGGCGCAAAAACCGGTATTTGAAACGGGAAACCGTTCCGCGCGCGACACGAAAAAAATAGTATTTTTCAGCTTTCGTAAACGCCTTGCATATACCCGCTTACCCGATATCAATCATCACCTTGACGGAACGTCCCGTATCGATGCGTTCATGGTATACGCGGGGGAGTTCCTCCAGCCTGATCTCGTCTGAAATCAGGGGTCTGCCGTCCAGCAGGCCTTCAGCCATCCATTTCAGGCACTGCCTGTTTTCTTCGTGCGTGTTTGAATAAGAACCGGTGAGCCTGATTTCTTTGAAGTTGAGAAACATGGGAGCGATTTCTATGTTTCGCATGATTATGCTCACGACGCATACCGTTCCGCCGTTGGCGCAGCATCTCATCGCGTCGGGCAGGGCGCTTTCGGCCCCCGAACATTCGAAAACCGTTTCGTACCCTTTTTCCGGCGTTTCCTGGAACGAATGCAAAACGATGTTGTCCTGCAACGGGTCCAGGACACGATCAGCACCGATGGCGACGGCAAGGTCCCGCTTTTCCCTGACGGGTTCGGAAAGCGCCACCGGGCCGAAGTTCATGAGTTTGAGCAGGCGCACCAGTGCCAGCCCTATGGGCCCTCCCCCGATAACCAGCGCGGAACCGGACTGGGCCCCCGAAACATGTATGGCATGAAGGGCCGCCGCGAACGGTTCGGCAAGTGCTATGTTGCGGGAATCGACTCCTTCAGGCGCGGGAATAAGCATCTCGGGATAGCAGACGAGATACTCGGCGAAACCGCCGGGAAGATCGCCGATACCGATGCTTCGACGACCGACGGCGCACAGGTGAGGCCTGCCCTGAAGGCAGTCCCGGCACTTTCCGCAGAACGTCGGCCGAATCATGATTTTCTCGCCCACGCTGAGTCCCGAGACGCCGGCCCCCGATTTTGCGACAACGCCGCTCACCTCGTGGCCCACGATGTACCCCTCAGACAGGCTTCCGCTCTCGATCAGGGAATGATCGGACCCGCAGAACCCCGTGTGGCGCACCTTGACGAGCACCTGGTCCGGTTCCGGGACCGGTTCGGGAATCTCCCGGAATTTCAGTTTTTCTTCCGTGTCATAGACAACAGCTTTCACGGCAGTCCCTCCCCTCTTCGCGCTAAAACGCGTAAATACCGCTGATCGGTCCGATTACGGCGATCACCAGCGTTACAAGTACCGACATGATCACGGACATTATAACGCCGACCTTTGCAAAATCGACGATGGAGAAATAGCCCGACGTGTAAGGAATAATATTGGTCGGCGTCTGCGTGACCAGTACGATGCCGAGAGATGACGTGAACGCGGCCGGCGCTACCAGCATCCAGGGGTGAATATTAAAGCTCGCGGCGAGCGAAATGAGAATAGGAACAATAATGATTCCCGTCACGGTGTTGCTCGCCAGAAATAATTTTATAAATATCACCACCAGGACGACCACGAAGATCAGGAGCACGGGACCAAAAGAGGTAATGCCCCCGAGAAAGAACACGGCCACCCACTTTGCCGCTCCCGTGTGATAGGTCATCATACCAAGCCCCAGGGACGCCATCAGCAGAAGAATGCTGTCCCAGGAAATGGCCCGTCCTCCCGTGTCCTGGTTCAGTACACGGAACGGCGGAAGAAAGAGCAGCATGCCTCCCAGGATCGCCACGTAGCTGATGGGAAGATCGATTACGCCGTGAGACAACCGGCTGAGCAGCGGGTTGAACACCCACAGGAAAATAACCAGCGAGAATATCAGCATAGTGCCGATCTCCGGCTTCGACAGACCCCCCAGTTCCCGGAGTCTTTCGCGGATTTCCTCCCTGGTGAGCGGCAATTCCTTGATTTCCGGGGGAAACATGAGCAGCAGCACGATCCAGCCGAAGGGAATGAGTATGATCGTCGCGGGGACCCCGATGATCATCCAGTCTATGAAGGTGATTTTCATGCCCGCGAAGGACTGCATGAAACTGATCGCGATCGGGTTCGGAGCGCAGCCCGCCGGCGTAGCAATGCCCCCGAAAACCGGCCCCCAGCACGAGGAAATCATGAGCGCCTTGCCGAAATTGCTTTTCAGTGGTTCGCATTTCGCCTGCCTGAGAATGGACACGCCGATGGGCAGCAATATGGACACCACGCCCATATCCGAAACCCACATGGATATGAGGGCGCCCATAATAAGAAACCCGAGAATGACCCGGCGCGTGCTTGTCCCGATGATCTGGAGCATCTTCAGCGTCATCCGCGTTCCCAGCTTTGTGTAGGTGAATGCCCCCGAAAGCAGGAATATGCCGATGAAGAACAGGATGAGATCGTTGCCGAAGCTCATGCGCACGATTTCCTTGTAGCCCTGCGCCACGCCCGCTATCTGGGTCACCGTACCGTCGGCCGCGAGAACCCGCACCCCGTCGGTCACTCCCAGGATGGGCATAAGAAGCAGGGCGCACAGGGCCGTAACGTGAAACGGCAGGACCTCGGTGATCCAGTAGAAGATCGCCACCAGGAGCAACCCCAGGCAGATTTTTCCGGCCTGTGTCAGGACGATGGCATCATCGCCGACAATGAGTGGAGGAGGCGGCGGCAGGAAATAAATTAAGAGGAAAAGCCCCGCCCCCAGTGCAAGGTAGAGAGGTTGACGCCTTTGGGACTTTTGACCGACGATCCCGCTGCCCTGCTCTTCGTTCATCTCCGTCATGACGCCTCCTCGCGTACCAGGCCCCTGAGCGCGCAGGCGGCCGCGTCAAGGTACAGGTCACGGAAGTCCTCACCTTCGGGCATCGTATTTTCGAGCTTTCTGAACTGCAGCATGCCGTGTATGGTTGACCAGAGCATGAGCGATGCTCTGCGCAGGTCCCGCCCGCCCGGACGATCGGCGAGAATCGGTTGAAGCACTTCTTCAACTATTTTAAGAATTCTGTTGCCGTGTTCGTCTATTTTTTCCTTGGATCGCGGCGAAAACACGACGTCAGGCGCCGAGAGAAAATGATTGTATATCTCGTAATACCGGCGGCGGCGTTTGCTGAACTCCAGGTAGGCAAGCGCGATATTTTCGAGCTTTTTCTGCGGGTCGTCCGTGCCGGATGCCGCCTTCTTGATCATTTTGTGCAGTATGTCGAGTCCTTCCTCCTGCAGCGCCGCGTAGATATCCTCTTTGTTCTTGAAATACAGGTACAGCGTACCTACGCTCAGTTCCGCGTTGTGCGCGATCTGATTCACGGTTGTTGCGTTGATGCCTTTCTGAAACAGGAGTTTCCGGGCGGCGTCCAGAATCTGTTTTCTTCTGAACTCCTTTTCACGTCTTCTTCTTTCATGAGACCCCATGCCGTTGTTCTCCCCTATAACTTTCCATTCCCGATGCCCAGCTTTCCGAGCAGTGCCGTGGTGGGATTTCCTTCCTCGTCCCAGCCGCGGAGCCGATAGTACGCATCGAGCATCTTTTGTAGATCTTCCTGCGGGCAGCAGCGCCCCCTGGAAGGCCCTTCGGGTATCGGCTCGTTCATCACCCGCCAGGGAAGCTCATCGCTGTGGCGCCCCACACCACGCCGGACGTTGATTAGACGTTCCAGCGTGTAGACCCTTTCCGCGATCCGCTCCAGTTCTTCCAATGTCATGTCCCACCCGGTTATCGCGTTCACCACAGGCAGGTACGATTCGTTGAGGCTCGCGCCGAAGACACGTTCCTGGACGAACCTGCAGATTACCAGGCAATCGCCGATGACGGTGTTATTCTGGCTTTGGAACGTGTATTCCGGCTGCCCGTCGAAACCGGGATCTGTTTCCGGATCACTGTAGTCCGGGCGGGCGTCGTGGTGGCTTCCGCCCCGCGTCGACGTGGCGTAGGCCAGCCCCATGTTCCGCAAGCCTCGCGCCGAATGACCGGGAATCTCAAGGCCCCGGCTGCAGTAAAGCAGTTTCTCCGAATCATCGCCGAAGCGTTGCGCCAGCACCCGTGAACCCAGCGCAAGAAGTCGACCCGCTCCCTGTTTCATGGCCGTCTCGCGCGCTGTTCCGGAAAGGTCCCGCTGCGCGCCGAACCTGATGTCGCCCCCGAGCTCGTCTGACGATATGAATCCCCGTTCCAGGCACTCGGCCGTGAATGCAAGCGTTACGCCGAAACTTATCGTGTCCATGCCCATCTCGTCGCACTGCACGTTGCCGTTGAAAATCGAGACGGGATCACTGTTCTCCAGCATCGATCCCATCGCGTAGATGGTTTCGTATTCGGGCATCTTCACCGTCTGGCCGGCGAATTCACCGACCGGCACGTCGACCAGTTTGCCGCAGGCCACCGGGCACCCGTGACAGGCGGTATTCTTCCGCTTGTACCGTTCCGCTATAAGTTCGCCGCTTATCTCGTCGGCCCCGTCGAAAACCTCTTTTGTATTGTTTCGGGTGCCGAGCCGTCCCATGGCGTTGATCGCTTTCACAAGCATCGGCGTTCCGAGATCGGTGAGCTGTTTCGCCTTTTCACGCAGCCCCGGCAGGCGTCTCCTGATCTCGTCCTTCAGTTCGTCGGGGCGGGCCACGGGAGTTTTCTTTTCCCCCCGCAGGACCAGCGCCTTGCATTTTTTTGATCCGAGAACGGCGCCGATGCCGCCCCTTCCGGCAACGCTGACACGCGAACCACTGCAGACAATATTAGCGAAGGCCACGCCGTTTTCACCGGCCGGTCCGATCACCGCGCTCTGCAATCCGTCTCCATTCTCCTGCCGCAACAGGTTGTGCGTCTCGCTCGCGACCCTGCCCCACAGAAATGAGGCGTCCCGTATCTCCACGGTCTCTTCATCCACCATGATGTACACCGGCGAAGAAGCCTCGCCGCTGATCACGTAGGCGTCGAAACCAGCCCGTTTCATCATCCAGCCGAAATCACCACCGAAGTTGGAGTCAAAAAACAGTCCCGTCTGCGGGGATATCGTAGCGGCGTGGCCCCTGCCACTGCCCCATACCGGGGTTCCGTTAACCGGCCCCGAGGCGAATACCACCACGTTGTCCGGAGAGAGGGGATCTGTCCGGGGAGATACCAGGCGGTGAATTATCGCCGCGGCGAACCCGTTTCCCCCGAGACAGGACCTGGCGAAGTCTTCGTCCAGCATCTCGACGGAGTGCGTGCCGCTCGTCAAATCGCAGTACAGAATCTTTCCAGCGTACCCAAACATAGTATCCCCTTGCTCCCGTTATTCTCTCCTTCGGCACGTCCCGCCGCGAATGGTTCCCCGCGATCTCCCCTTAACGAACCGCCGAATAGAGAATAGTTACGCCTTGTAACTTCCCAGGTCCGCCAGCGCGACGCTGCCGGGACTGACGGTATCGGGATCGGTCATAACATTGATGCAGGCCGTTTTCCCCGATGCGAAGGCCGCTTCGAGCGCCGGACGGATGTCCTCCGGCCGATCCACTTCCACGCCGAACCCGCCGAGCGCCTCGACGAGCTTGTGATAAGGAACGTAGCCGATCTCACAGCCATCATAAATGGAATGACCAAGACGCAAATTCTGGCTGTGGCGAATCATGCCCCAGCCGAGATCATTGGATATTACGACCACAACGGGCAGCTTCCTGCGAATCGCCGTTTCGAACTCCATGAAGTTGAATCCCGTTGAACCGTCGCCGCAGAACAGGCAGACCCTTTTCTCCGGATTGACGAGCTGCGCCGCGTTCGCGTAGGGAAGTCCCACGCCGAGGCAGCCGTACAGATTGGCGTCGAGATAACTCCCGGGGCCGCCCACTGTCCTGGTCATGCCCATCCAGACCTGTGCGTCCCCGCCGTCCGCCACCACGATGTCGTCCGGCCTGTTCATGAACTTGTTGACCTCGTGAGCCGCCCGCAGGGCGTGGATAGGCACGGCGTCGCTTTCCCACAGCGGCTGCGTCTGGGCTTTCGACTCTTTTTCGGCATCCTCCAGGGTTTTCACCCATTCCTTGAAAGATGTCCGCAGATTCTCCGCATCGCCGGCTGCATCCAGCAGGCGGTTGCACTCCCCGAGCAGCGCCCTCACGTCGCTGACCACGGCCAGGTCGATGGAGCGGTTCCGCCCCATTTCCTCGGGCTCGATGTCCACCTGAATAATCTTCGCGGTGGGACTGAACACGTCGCCGAAGATGTAATACAGGTTCATGCGCGACCCCAGGAAAATAACCAGGTCGGCGCTGATATTTGCCAACAGGGCGGCGCCGGGACGTATGGCGAGAGACGATTCGAAGCACAGGGGATGGGTGTCGGGAATGATCCCCCTTCCCTGGCTCGATGTGAGCGCGGGAATGCCGGTGCTCTCGACGAAACGGACGAGCTCGTCGGCTGCGTCGGCGTACCAGGCGCCGCTGCCTGCAATCAGCAGGGGCTTCTTCGCCTTCCTGATCATCTCCATGATTTTCGCCGCTCCTTCGAGGTCGACGGGACGCGAGTCACAGCAGCTGGTGTTCACCTTCCTGACCTTTTCGGTGTTCACGGCGCCGTTGAGCACGTCAACCGGCAACTCGAGATAGACCGGGCCCGGTCTTCCGCTGATGGCGTTACGGTAAGCAAGATCGACAAACTCGGGAATCCGGTGGGGAGTGTGGCAGACCAGGGACTTTTTCACCATGGGCTCGATAACCGGAGCCTGCCGCATATCCTGCAGGTCCAGTTTTTCTATTGACTCGAGTCCCACGCACCCCGATATCAACACCAGGGGCGAATTCGAAAGGCGCGCGTTCGCGATGCCCGAAAGGGCGTTGGTGAATCCCGGTCCCGCGGTCACCATTGCTATTCCCGGTTTGCGCTTGAGCCTTCCGTACGCCTCCGCCATGAAAACCGCGGCCTGCTCGTGCCGCGTGTCGAACAGCGTGACCCCGCTTCCTTCCAGGAACTGGTAGATCGGGGTGATATGACCCCCGCTTATGGTGAACACATAATCAACTCCCCGCTCAATGAGCGCTTCCGCAGCAAGCCTTCCGCCTATAATATTTTCCATTGCTCTGCCTCTCCTTTCAGAGTTCCATCAACTGGCCGCCCGTAACATTGACGGCCTGGCCGGTTATGTACGATGATGCGTCGGACGCGAGGAAGACGGCCAGCGATGCCACCTCGTCGGGCGTTCCGATGCGGGCAACCGGAATAGTGGCGCACATTTCCCGTTCGCGTTCTTCCACGGTACAGTTGAAAAACTGTGCTTCCAGGCCGAATCGCCATTTTTCGAGGTCCGTGCCGATCTGGCCCGGACAGAGCGCGTTGACCCGTATTTTGTTTCCGGCGAGTTCCCTGGCCATGACCTTGGTAAGCATGATAACGCCCGCCTTCGCGACCGCGTAGGCGCCGTTGAACAGCGGCGGCGTCTTCCCCGCGCGCGACGCGGTGTTGACGATGGAACCGCCGGAGGTCGTCATCAATGGCAGCACGCCCCGTGTGACCCTGAAAACGCTGTGAAGATTGACGTCGATGGTTCTCATCCAGGCCGCTTCGTCATAGGACTGCACCGTATTGGGCACCCCGAAAGACGCGCCCGCGTTGTTGCACAAGACATCCACCCGACCGGTTATTTTGCCCGCCTCCTCGACCATGCCCGCTATGGAATCATTGCTGGTCACATCGACCCTTGCGGCCCGACACGTTACACCGAAGGCGTCGGAAAGATCGGCGGCGATGGAAGACATCTCTTTCCAGCCGCCCGGCGCCACCTGCATGTCTTCGGACGGCTCGGCTCCCAAATCGGCGATCACTACGTTCGCGCCGCAGGAAGCAAGCATGCGGGCTATGGCATAACCGATACCGGTACGCTTTCCCGCTCCCGTAACTATGGCTGTTTTTCCTTCCAGATCGGAATACATCAGTTCCCCTCCCTTCTGCCGAGGCCGGTTGTTCCAAATATCCGGGCGCATCTTTACGCCACGGTGAATCGAACACAGCAAGAAGAACGGCAACATGAAGAAATGATATGAGCGCCGCTCACATAATGAACGGTATTCATTTTTTAACCGCCTGTCAATCATTATTTTATTGCGCGCTTCTTGACTGTTCCTGTCATATCGAGTAGATATTACTGACAAACCAGACGCCGGGGCAATCCGTGACCGGGCTGTTCCTGATATCGAATCACAACATCAGACACAAAGGCTGTTACCGTGAACCTGGGAATATATATTACACGCAGCGCCCGCTACTATCCTTCACTTGCCGCCCTCGCCTTCAGTGATCGGCGTTATTCATACTCAGAATTTGAATCCAGGACCAACAGGCTGGCACAGGGACTTGTCAATCTGGGCATGCCGAAGGGAACACACGTCGCCATACAGGCGGCCAACCGCCCCGAGATCGTCGAGACCGAGGTCGCATGTTACAAGGGCGGTTTCGTGCGCATCCCCGTGAACGCGAGGCTCTCGACAGCCGAAACCATTTACGTCCTCGAAAATTCGGAAACGCGGGTGCTTGTGGCAGATGCCGCCCACATGGCGCCTGTTCTCGAAAACCTGGGAGCCCTTCCCTCTCTTGAATGTCTCCTCTGTATCGATCGCATGCCGGGAAACACGTTATATTACGAAGACTTTCTCGAACAGGCCGTCGACACGTTTCCCGACCGCGAGGTGCAGGAGGACGAACTGGCCGTCCTGGCCTACAGCTCGGGGACAACGGGGAAACTGAAGGCGGTCATGCAGAGCTACGGGAACCGAATGGCCATGATACGCAAGGCCTTCATGATTCCGGGAGTTTCGATAGAGCCGGGAGACGTGTTCGCACACGTCGGCCCTGTCACGCACGCCAGCGGCATGCTCCTCATGCCGGTGATGTATTCCGGCGGGTGCAATGTGATACTGGATCGTTTCGATGTCGAGATTCTGCTGCAAACAATTGAACGTGAAAAAGTCAATTACCTCTTCATGGTCCCCGCCATGATAAACGCCGTGATAAATCATCCGCGCGTTGCCGCATACGACACGGGCAGCCTGAAGGGAATCTTTTACGGCGCGGCCCCGATGTCAGAAAACAACATCCGGCGCGCGCTCGAACTCTTCGGGCCGATCCTGGTACAGGGATACGGCATGACGGAAACCACCTCCTTTACCACCATACTCACTGCCCGTGACCACGTGGAGGGCCTGCGGGACAAGACCGGAAACCGCCTCCTGTCCTGTGGGCGGCCCATTTTCGAGACGGAAATCAGGCTGGTCGACGAGCAGGGAAACCGGGTGGAGACAGGGGAAACGGGTGAAATAATCGCCCGGGGCCCCGACGTGATGAAGGGATATTACAAGGATCCGGAACTCACCGAACGAACCATCATAAACGGCTGGATACACTCCGGCGACATGGCGCAGGAAGACCAGCAGGGATATATCTATATCGTCGACAGAAAATCCGAGACGGTCATCTCCGGTGGATTCAACGTCTACCCGTCCGAGGTCGAGCAGGCGCTCTGTTCCCACCCCTCCGTATCGGAGGCCTGCGTTATCGGCATCCCCGACGACAAATGGGGCGAAGCCGTCAAGGCCGTCGTCGTGCTGAAAGAGGGCGCCTCCGCGACACAGGAAGAATTGATCGACCACTGCAGGAATTTCCTTGCCGGCTACAAGAAACCCGGATCAATCGACTTTGTGGACTCCCTGCCCAAAAACCCCAACGGCAAAATCGCCCGCCGGGCGATCAAGGAAAAATACTGGACAGCCGGCACCCGCAAAGTACACTGATTTAAGGGACGTAGTTAACTTATTAACTTATTTTATTATGCCAGGGGTGCTCATGCCGCGACAAGCCTTCATAGACGCGCCGGGAGCGCTTCACCACGTCATCGCCCGGGGCATTGACCGATCAACGATCTTCAGGAATGAGAAGGACCACCGGTTATCTCTTCATCAGCTGGGAATCATCATTGAGAAAGCTGAAACGGCATGCCACGACCGGATGCCATAATAGTACCCGGTCATCAACGTGTTGGAGAAAAAAAGATCAGCATTAATAAGTTAATAAGTTAACTACGTCCCTACTAATAGGACTTATGGAAAAGCCTGATTTACATACGATTGTGCGCTATGTCGTGCTGCAGGTACCCGGTTTTGCCGCCGCTCTCATAGCCGCCTATCTGTTGCTCCGTTACACCGGCCTGCCCGCCTGGTCCGTCTGGCTTGGACTTGTCCTGTGGGTAATGAAAGACATTCTTTTATTTTTCTGGGTATGGCCGAGTTATTGCGTTCCGGGAGCAGGGAACGACGCTATGATCGGGCGAACCGGATTTGTCGTCGATTGGAAGGAAATGGAAGGAACTGTGAAAATCAACGGCATCCTGTGGCGGGCCGCTGTTCGCGGTTATGAAGCAACACTCGCCCCCGGAACCGTGATCCGCGTATACGACAGAGAGGGACTTACCCTGTTTGTTCAACCCGAACAAGAATGACGAACGGGGAATCAGCCCGGCGATCTGTCAGGCATGAAAGCAGATAATCTTCTGTTTCACCATGTCGGCGACAATCCGGAGATCCATTTCGCTCACATCGTAGACTCCCACCACATCAGCGTAGTCAGCGAAATCGGGCGCGAGCTCGGCCAGACGGTTCGGAAACCGCTCCAGCCAGGGGAAATCGGTCTCCACGCCGACCAACTCGGGGAATATGGCAAGGTAAAATATTCTCGTTTCCACCAGGTCCTGAAAGAAATGACTGCCGTAAGACAGTTCGGGCATCAGGTTGCCGTCGGTCCATGCCACTTCTCCCAGGACGGTGATGTTGTTGATGTCGCTGAACCGCACGGGAACCCCCAGGGAAGGCGTCGTGGACCCCCACCGTCCCGGACCGAGCAGCATAATCGACTGTTTCTCACGGTCGGTGACCTGGCCGTTGAGCCGCCCCACCAGCCGCGCCGTCTCGTACTTTTCGCTTTGGGTAATCTTGTTATATTCCAGTGGTCGAATGTAGATCACCCGGTGGATGGACTTTGCTATGCCGCCACCGAAGAAGTTGCCATCGAAACGCAGAAAGACCCGGTCCGCGGGAACCCCGGCCGGGAATTCCACCCGCTGTTCCTGTCCGATGGTCTGAAGGGGACGGCACTGAAGCAGGTTTATTCTGAAGTCGCCGTCCCTGGAAAAGTTGACTGTAAACTCAGTGTCCACCGGATACTGGTAGATATTCTCCAGCTTCTTCAGCATATTCTGCATGACTCGTGAATAGGACGACCTGGAAAGCAGATCGTCGAAGGTGATGATCCAGGCCTCCTGCTGCTTGAGTCCGCTTTCCCGTATCCGCTCGTTGATTTCATGATCCCGCTCGGCAATTCGATCTATGGGTACAGCAAGCTTCTCTCCCATGAGATCGAGTACGGACATGGTCATGAGCCGGTTTTCCTCCAGGTTCAGCAGGTCAACCTCGCGCTGGGAAAAACGGCGTTTATCGTCCAGACCGGCGTGCGGCCGCTTGAGCGGCGCGTCGAGGGCCACGATGCGGGGATAGTCTCCCTCCACCCGGTTCACCGCCCTGGTACCCAGCCCGAAGACGAGCCGAAGCATGCCCGCCTCGGGCTTCATGTCCCTGCTCCAGACAAAGGCGTTGCGGGACAGTCCCACCCCGGCAAAATCCGGGAAAAAGTAGCGCCCGTGGTGCGACCCTGACACCCGTTGAACAAGCAGGGCCATCTGCTCATCCGTGTCTGCCATGCCGCGCTGAAGGCGGTAGGCCAGGGCGTCTTCATTCATGGTGCTGCTGTAAACGGTCCTCACCGCCTCCTCGAAGCGGCTATAGCGCTCCTCCGGCGTTCCCTGGTTGGCAAGGAAAACGCTTTCGTACTTGCCGGCGAAGGCGTTGCCGAAATTGTCTTCCAGGAGACTGCTTGACCTGACGATGATGGGCGACTGGCCGAAGTATTCCAGCATGAGCATGAACTGCTCCCGGATCTCCTGGGGGAATGAGCCCGTTCGAAGCCTGTCCCGAAGAATGAGTCCCGCCATGAAATAGCCCTCTTCTGTTTTCTGTTCCATTCGCAGTTTCCACCAGCCGTTCTGGACCAGGTAGGTGTAAAACACGTCGGACCCGATATAGAAGGAGTCATGGGCTTCCATGAGGTCGTGCCAGTTAACTGTTTCGTCCTTTTCAAGGATTTTTCGGGCCACCAGCATGCCCGTGGCCTTGCCGCCGATAAGCCCGGTTCCGATGAGCCGTTCCCGCACGCGCAGAAGGTCTGCAAGAGTAAAGTTCTCCTTCACCAGGATGGACATGCGCGGTTCGCGAGTCATCATAATCCGGCAGATCCGGTCGATCATGTCTTCCTTTTTTGCCGAATCCCATGGCTGTTCGAGAAGATCTTCCGCCGTTATGAAGAGCCGGTCCCAGTAATCGAGGCTGCGCCCGCCCCGCTCCGGCGACCGCGGCCTGATCTCAGAAAAGAGCGTCGCCGCCTCGACGCTGCTCACGATGGGAGTGAATCCCGCCTCCTCTTTCAGGTGAGGCAGGAACATGGTTGCCGAGTACCGCTGCCATACCTTGAGAGGATGGACGTACATCCGCTTGTTCTCGTTAAATACGTCGATCAGCAACTGGGTTGTTTCCCGGATGCGGGCCACCGTCTGGTAGGAATGACTGTCCCGAATGAGAGCGAAGTAGGCGATGGTATCCAGTTCAAACAGGTAGGGACAGGTGATGACGAAGAAGTTGCCCACCATCAGGTCCGTGGCCCACTCGGAAAGGAGATTTGAAAGGCAGTCAAAAATGTAAAAGGCGCCCCTTCCCTCTTCTTCTATAATACGGAAGACTTCCGACGAAAAAGGTTCGAAACCGTTCCGGGGATCAAGTCGGTACACCGTAACGCCCTCGGCGCCCTCTTCTACCAGGGGTGCGTGGTCGGCAAAACGGATGTAGATGAACTTCCGCTGTTCCGCCAGTGACGCCGCCATGAAAGACTGGACGAAATAACGATAATCCTCCAGGTCCGAAACCTGCCAGACCACGTTGTCGCCCGTGCGCAGTCGATCCACAACAGTGTCGAAAGACGCTATTCCCGATGTTACCGGTGTGCCGGCCCGGCTCCCGGCATCGCCCTGCTGATCACGAAAGCGCTGGCCCCCGTCGGGTCCCCGCACCCCGGTATCTTCCCGCATGGGTTTTATTTGATTATGTTTGCCTGTTTTCATGATTGAAGCCCCTCTGTCGGTGCTGAAACAGTTCCTGCAGCGATTGCACCTGGAAGGCGCCGCCCCGCACCCGCATGGCCTTGATGGCACCCGCCATGGCGCGCGCCGCGGACATTGTCGTCACGATTGGAATGGCATGATCGGCTGCGCTGCTTCGCATGGTCACCTCGTCCTGCCGCGGCTTTGGACCGCTGGGCGTGTTGATCAGGAGGGCCACGCTCCGGTTTTTCACATAGTCCAGTATATTGGGCCGTCCCCCGTCCAGCCTGGGAAGGCTTGTGACGGTGATCCCCCGGCCTGCCAGAACCTCCGCCGTACCTGCCGTCGCCAATATCTCGAACCCCATTTCCTCAAAACTCCCGGCGATGTCCACCACGGCCGCCTTGTCATAGTCCTTGACGCTGATGAATACAGCTCCTCCGTCGGGAATATCGAGACCGGCGGCTATCTGGCTCTTGCCGAAGGCGATCCCCAGGTCGGGGTCGTGGCCCATGACCTCGCCGGTTGATTTCATTTCAGGTCCCAGCACTGTGTCGGTCCCCGCAAACCGGCTGAAGGGAAGCACGGACTCCTTTACGGCAAAGAAGGAACAGGCCGGGTCGGCGGTCATTCCCTGCTCTCCGAGTGAGATTCCCGCCATGACCGCCGTGGCGATCTTCGCGAGAGGCGTTCCCGTGGCTTTGGATAAAAAAGGAACCGTCCGCGAGGCCCGTGGATTAACTTCAAGCACGAAGATGTCGCCGTCCCTGACGGCATACTGCACGTTGATGAGACCTTTCACGCCAAGCTCCAGGGCGAGACGCCGTGTCTGTTCCTTTATGGATACCACCAGGTCCGGTCCCAGTGAATGGGCGGGAAGAACCATGGCGCTGTCGCCGGAGTGGATGCCCGCGTGCTCGATATGCTCCATGACGCCGCCTACGATAACATCTGTTCCGTCAGCAACAGCGTCCACGTCGATTTCAAGGGCGTCTTCCAGGAACTTGTCGATGAGAATCGGATGGTCCAGGGATGCCTTGAAAGCTTCACGCACGAAACCTTCGAGATCAACCTCGTTCCAGACGGTCACCATGGCCCGCCCTCCCAGTACATAGGATGGCCGCAGCAGTACGGGGTAGCCGATGCGTTCCACAATACGCTCAACTTCTTCAAAAGTTCGGGCCGTGTCGCTTTCTGGCTGCCTGATGCCCAACTTGTCCACCAGTTCCTTGAAGAGTTTTCGATCTTCTGCGCGGTTGATGGCCGATGGCGGCGTCCCCATGATGTTCACGCCCCTTTTCTCGAGGTCAAGTGCCAGATTGAGCGGCGTCTGCCCGCCGAGCTGGACGATAACGCCCCGGGGCTTTTCCCGTTCTATAATGTTCAGCACATCTTCCAGTGTAAGGGGTTCGAAATAAAGCCGGTCCGAGACGTCGTAGTCAGTAGAAACCGTTTCGG
Source organism: Deltaproteobacteria bacterium (assembly GCA_018399535.1). Lineage (GTDB taxonomy): Bacteria > Desulfobacterota > Syntrophia > Syntrophales > UBA2210 > MLS-D. Next base: position 18,090 of record JAGYOR010000017.1, read on the forward strand.
GGTTGGAATTGACCATGATAGTTTCGTACCCCAGTTCCCGCAGCACGAGAGATGCCTGGACGCAACAGTAATCAAACTCGATGCCCTGGCCGATCCGGTTCGGCCCGCCGCCGATGATCATGACTTTCCGATCCCCGCCCGGCCGGGTTTCGTCTTCGTCGCCCCAGGTGGAATAGAAATAGGGCGTCACTGCCTCGAACTCGGCCGCGCAGGTGTCTACCGCCTTGTAGGTCGGCAGTACGCCCCGCTTCGTTCTCAGCACCCGCATGGCATCCTCACCAATACCCACCAGGCGTCCCAGTTGAAGATCGGAAAAACCTGCCTGCTTGACCCGTTTCAGCAGTTTTCCGGACAACCCCTCGGGTCCCGCGGCGACGATCTCCCGCTCCATTTCGATAATTTCGAGCAAGTTGTCCAGGAACCAGGGATCAATACCGGTCAGTTCAGCCGCCCGATCAACCGACATACCCGCCGAAAGGGCGTTCCGGACATGATAAAGCCGTTCAGGCGAGGGACGGGAGAGCACCATGACGTCTTTCCAGTCGTAATCAGGATTACCACCGCCGAAAAGCGGACTTTCGAACCCGGCAAGGCCGATTTCCAGCCCCCGAAGCCCCTTCTGAAGGGCTTCCTTGAAGTTTCGTCCTATGGCCATGGTTTCTCCCACGGACTTCATGGAAATAGTGAGCGTGTCATCGGAACCGGGAAACTTTTCGAAGGCGAACCGGGGAATTTTCACCACGCAGTAGTCCATGACTGGTTCGAAGGATGCAGGCGTCTTTTTCGTTATATCGTTGGGAATTTCGTCCAGACGGTAGCCCACGGCGAGCTTTGCGGCGATCTTGGCGATGGGAAACCCTGTCGCCTTGGAAGCCAGCGCTGATGATCGCGAAACCCGGGGGTTCATTTCAATCACAACGACGCGGCCCGTCTTCGGATGAACGGCGAACTGTATGTTCGATCCCCCGGTAGCCACGCCGATCTTTCGAATAACCGCCGCGGCGGCGTTCCGCAGTTTCTGGTATTCCCGGTCCGTCAGGGTCTGGGCGGGAGCCACGGTGATGGAGTCCCCCGTGTGGACTCCCATGGGGTCCAGGTTTTCGATGGAACAGATGACAACCACGTTGTCCTGAAGATCGCGCATGACCTCCAGTTCATATTCCTTCCACCCCAGCACGGACTCCTCGATGAGTATCTCGCCGATCATGCTCTTTTCCAGTCCCCTGGCGGCGAAGCTTTCAAACTCCTCGGCGTTGTAGGCCAGGGCGCCGCCGGTGCCGCCCAGTGTAAAGCTGGGTCTGATGACCAGGGGAAAGCCGATTTCACGGGCGATCTCCCGGGCCCGGCTCATGGACCGGGCCACTTTGCTCCGGGGCGTGTCGAGACTGATTTCGGTCATGGCGGTCCGGAAAGAATCACGATCCTCGGCCATTTCGATGGCCGCCAGGTCGGCGCCGATCATTTCCACGCCGTAGCGGTCGAAAATACCCCGCTTCGATGCTTCAACTGCGGTATTGAGAGCCGTCTGACCGCCCAGTGTAGCCAGAACAGCATCGGGCCGCTCCTTCTCCACGATGCGTTCCACCACATCAACGGTGACGGGCTCGATATAGGTCCGCCAGGCCATGTCTGGATCGGTCATAATGGTGGCCGGGTTGGAATTGAGCAGTACCACGCGGTATCCCTCCTCGGCCAGGGCCTTGCAGGCCTGCGCTCCGGAATAGTCGAACTCGCAGGCCTGACCGATCACAATGGGGCCGGAACCGATAATTAAAATTTTATTCAGATCAGTTCGCTTCGGCATGCCTTTCCTCTGGCAAAATCACGTTACGCCATCCACGCGGGCGGTTCGCGAACCGCCCCTATTCCCATTCAATAGTACTCGGCGGCTTCGAGCTGATGTCGTACACCACTCTGTTCACGCCGTTTACCTCGTTGATGATTCGCGACGATACGCGGGCCAGCAGATCCGCCGGAAGTCGCGCCCAATCCGCCGTCATGCCGTCCAGACTCGAGACGGCCCGCAGGGCAACCACGTCGTCGTAAGTCCGTTCGTCTCCCATGACGCCCACGCTTTTCACCGGGAGCAGAACGGCGAAATACTGCCAAACCTCGTGGACGTTCTCGTAGCGCCCCATCTCATCGCGAAGGATGGCATCGGCATCGCGAAGCACCTTCAGGCTTTCAGCAGTCACCTCGCCGATAACCCGCACGGCAAGACCGGGTCCGGGAAAGGGCTGACGATGCACCAGCCGCTCGGAAAGCCCCAGCTCGATTCCGAGCCTGCGCACCTCGTCCTTGAAAAGCTCCCGCAGGGGCTCAAGCAGCTCAAAACCCAGGTCTTCCGGCAGGCCGCCCACGTTGTGGTGACTCTTGATCACCGCCGAAGGACCGCCCAGGGGCGACCGGCTTTCTATAACATCGGGGTAGAGCGTCCCCTGTGCCAGAAAGCGGGCGGCGCCCATGGCATCCCGCTGGCGCTTGAAGACGCTGATAAAGGTCTCACCGATAATTTTCCGCTTCCGTTCCGGGTCAACCACGCCTCTCAGGGCGGCGATAAACTCGTCCCGTGCATCGACCACGGTCATCGCCAGGGAATAATCCCGAGCAAACAATGTCCTGACTTCCTCGACCTCTCCTTTTCTCAGAAGTCCGTTATCGACGAAAAAACTTCGGCACCTTTCACCGATGGCCCGGTGAAGCAGCGCGGCCACCACGGCGGAGTCCACTCCTCCCGAGAGGGCGCAGACCACTTCAGAATCTCCCACGGTATCCCTGATTTTCGCCACCGACTCTTCAAGAAAACGTCCCATCGTCCAGCCGCCCCGGCAGCCCGCCAGTCGAAACAGAAAATTTGAGAGAATCTCGTTCCCCCGCGGCGTATGGACCACTTCGGGATGGAACTGCACGCCGTAGAGACGTCGACGCTCATCGCCCATGACCGCCGCGGGACAGGACCGGCTGGCGGCGAGGGTCGCGAAACCTTCGGGCGGGGTGGTCACCTGGTCGCCGTGGCTCATCCATACATCCATACCTTCTTCGATACCCCGGAACAACGGTCCCGGTTTCACAAGGGCAATCCTCGCTGGCCCGTACTCGCCTCCTGATCCCCGTTCCACCCGGCCGCCCAGGAGCTTTGCCATGAGCTGCATGCCGTAGCAGATACCCAGCACGGGAACGCCCAGGTCAAGGATTGCCGGGTCCATGCCGGGCGCATCGCCGTTGAGCACCGAGGCGGGACCGCCCGAAAGAACCAGCGCCGCCGGATTCACGGCTGCCAGCTTAACGGCGGAAATGTCATGGGGCACTATTTCACAGTAAACGCCGCATTCCCGTATTCTGCGGGCGATCAGACGGGCGTACTGTGAACCGAAATCAAGAACCGCAACCTGTTCGCGCATGCGTGTTTCCTCGCAATCCCTGTTTATTTATAAGAGCCATGAACCGGTCAAAAAGATATCTCCCGTCATGGGGACCGGGTCCCGCCTCGGGATGAAACTGGACGGAAAAAAAGGGCAGCGATCGGTGCGCGATACCCTCCAGCGTACCATCGTAGAGGTTGACATGGGTCGTCGCGACCTGCCGCCGGTCCAGGGAGTTCCCGTCCACGCAGAACCCGTGGTTCTGGGACGTTATGTAAATTTTTCCCGTGGCCTCGTCCCGTACGGGATGGTTGGCGCCGTGATGGCCGAACTTTAACTTGAATGTCCGCGCCCCCAGTGCAAGTCCCATGAGCTGGTGCCCCAGGCAGATCCCGAAGAGCGGCAGCGTCTTCAGTTCCATGAGCTTCCTGATCGTATCCACAGCGCAATCGACCGCCGCCGGATCGCCGGGTCCGTTGGACAGAAAGATCCCGTCGGGACCCACCGCGAGAATGTCGTCAACAGAGGTCGACGCAGGCAGAACTTTCAGTGAACAGCCCCGTTCCCTCAATTGTTGAAGAATACTCTGCTTGACGCCGAAATCGAGCACCGCCACCAGGGGTCCTTCATTGCCTTCCCTTTCGCGGGGTTCGGCAATAGTCACTTCCCGTACCAGATCGCGGCCTTCCAGGCCCGGCGAGTCTGCAGCACGGGCCGCCAGCGACCGGACGTCATCGTCTTCCGTCGAGATAACGGCCCGCATTGCTCCCGCTTCGCGAATATGGCGTGTAAGGGCACGAGTATCGACGCCCTGGATACCCGGAACGCCCCGTTCTTCCAGGTAGTCTTCCAGGCTTCCCGTGGCCCTCCAGTTGCTGGTCCGCCGGCTCAATTCGCTTACCACGAAACCTTCCAGCCAGATCGACCGTGACTCGTCGTCGTCACCGTTGACCCCGCAATTGCCGACAAGGGGGCAGGTCATGGCCACAATCTGGCCCTTGTAGGAAGGATCGGAGATTATCTCCTGGTACCCCGTCATGCCCGTGTTGAAGACCACCTCGCCGAAACGTTCCCCGACCGCGCCGAAGGAACGGCCCTCAAAATATGTTCCATCTTCCAGAACCAGCAGTGCTTTCATAATGAACACGCCTTTAACCCGAAGCAGTTTTTTTCGAAATCATCGGGCACCTCCGTGGGGTACCGCCCCGTGAAGCAGGCGGTGCAGTAATCGCTCTTTCTCGGCACGGTTTGCAGCATGCCCTCCACTGACAGGTAGGCCATCGAATCGGCTCCCAGGTGATCCCGAATCCCGTCTATATTGTGAGAAGCGGCAATCAGTTCCGTACTGGTCGAGATGTCGATACCGTAGAAACAGGGACTCTTCACGGGAGGCGAACTCACCCGGACATGCACTTCACGGGCGCCGGCGTCCCGTAGAAGCCTGATGATCTGTTTCAGCGTCGTTCCCCTCACGATTGAGTCTTCGACCACCACCACGCGTTTCCCCTTGAGAACTCCACTCACGGGATTAAATTTTATTTTCACGTCCAGATCCCGCTCACACTGCCGGGGTTCGATAAAGGTTCTGCCCACGTAGTGGTTCCTGATGAGGCCGATTTCAAAGGGAATGCCCGATGACCGGGCGTAGCCGAGGGCGGAGGTATTGGCCGAGTGAGGAATGGCGATCACCAGATCCGCTTCCGCCGGGGCTTCCTTCGCCAGTTGCTTCCCCAGTTTCCGCCGTATTTTGTCAACCTTCTCCCCGAAAATAATGCTGTCGGGACGGGAAAAATAAATATATTCAAATATACAGAACGAGTGATCGCGAATCACCGGAATGCGACGCGAGAGAACGCCGTCTTCGTCGACGACGATCATTTCACCCGGTTCCACGTCCCGCAGGTATTCCGCATCGATAATATCAAAGGCGCATGACTCGGATGCCACGACGACGGCGTCGCTTTTTCTCCCCAGGCACAACGGCCTGAACCCCCGCGGATCCCGCGCGGCTATAAGCTTGTTCGCCGTAAGAAACACGAAGCAATAGGCGCCTTCTACCTGCGACAGGGCGTCTATTATCATGTCTTCAAGGGTCTTTTTCCGTGATCGTGCTATCAGGTGGAGCACTGTTTCCGTGTCCGAGGTGGTCTGAAAAATGGACCCGCCCTCTTCCATCATGGTCCGAAGCTCCCGGGCGTTGATGATGTTTCCGTTGTGAGCGGCGGCTATCTGGCCTTCCCTGAACCGGATCAACAACGGCTGGGCGTTTTCAAGCCCCGAGCAGCCCGTGGTGGAGTACCGGTTGTGGCCGATGGCGATGCTTCCTCGCAGACGGTCAAACGGGTCATCAGTCGCAAAGACGGACCGGACCAGACCCATTCCCCGGTGAGCGGTTATTTTTGAACCGTCTGAGGCAGCTATACCGGAACTTTCCTGGCCACGGTGCTGCAGCGCGTACAGCCCCAGGTAGACCCGTCGGGCCGCCTCGACGTCTCCGTAGATACCGAAAATACCGCAGAATTCCTTCATCGTTCTTTTTCC
>JAGYOR010000170.1 GCA_018399535.1 Deltaproteobacteria bacterium
CGGCGCCGAAAACCGCCGGCAGCATGAGAATCCCGATCTTACGGAGGCCCGGATGAGTAAAATCACAATCGGGCCGCAGCCTGACGCCCAGCCTGACGAGAACGGGGAATTGCATGCCGAGCTGCAGCAGGCCTCCCGCGAGAACCCCCAGGGCCAGGGCGACAACGGGTTCGTGAAAGAATCCCCGCAGAAACAGCGCCGAGGCGATGATCGAGATATTGAGCACGACCGGCGACAGCGCCGGCGCGGCGAAATGACGCAGCGAATTGAGAATGCCCATGCAGAGAGCGACCAGCGATATAAAAAATATATAGGGGAACATGAGCCGGGTCAGGTAAACGGTAAGCCCGAAACGACCGGGATCACCGGAGAACCCCCAGGCGATGAGCCGCACGATCCAGGGCGCGAACAGGATGCCCGCGAGGGTGATGACCGCGAGAACCATGGAAAGCAGTGTGAAGGAAACGGAGGCCAGTTTCAGGGCTTCTTCCCGCGACCGAGTCTTCAGATATTCCGTAAAGACGGGAACGAAGGCGATGGTCAGGGATCCTTCGGCCAGAAGGCTGCGCAGCAGGTTGGGAATGCGAAAGGCGACGAAAAAGGCGTCCGTCGCCGCGCCGGCGCCGAAAAAGGCCGCGATCACCATATCCCTGATAAAACCGAAGATGCGGCTGAGAAAGGTGGATCCCCCCACCACGCCGGCGGCTTTCACGACCCGCGACCGTTCCGAACCCGGCGGATTCGCGTTGGCGGCTTGAGAAGGAGGGGTCTCGTTCATAGGTCGTTGATCCGGGATTCAATCTGTGTTCTCGTCATCCCGGCGACAAAAAGACGCTTGTTTTTCGCTGTCGATCCGGCGATGATCTCGACGCGGCTCTTGGGAACACCGAGAAAGTCGGCGATGCACGCGACGCAGGCTTCATTCGCCTTTCCCTCGACGGGAGCGGCGGTTATTTTTACTTTCAGCGCCCCGTCGTGCAAACCGGCGATCTCGCTTCGGGACGAACGCGGCAGGACGCGCACGGCGAATATCACGCCGCCGTTTTTTTCGGTGATGTGAAGCACCTGGTTACTCGTCCGTTTCCCGTCCCCAGGTCTTGAGGAGTTCTATGTTGAACGTCAGGAAAGATTTAAAATAATCGTCCAGGGCCTGTTTTTCCTTTTTCATCGCCTCGACGCTTTCTTCCAGGTGGGCCGCCTCGGATCTGGCTTTCGACAGAATTTCGTCCGCCGCCGCGCGGGCGGCCGTAATCATCTCTTCACAACGCGCCTCCGTCTCCGCCGTTCGATTCCTGAGCGCCTCTTCATCACGCTGAAAGGCTTCCCGCTCGGATTCCAGTTGAGCCACTTTATCCTTGAGCATCGAGTTATCCGCGGTCAGGCTTTCCATTTCTTCCGCGACCAGGCCGAGAAAATTCTCGACTTCCCTGGTATCGAAACCCCTGAAGCTTGTCCTGAACATGCGCGTGTTGATGTCCACGGGACTGATTTTTACCATGATCGTCACCCCTATTTGAGGCTGTAGGCGACCTGGAGCAAGGTTTTCACGAGGAAGCTCTGCAGAAAGATGATAACCAGAATGACGATAATCGGTGAAAAATCAATGCCCAGTCCACCCGTTGGAATCCATCGTCTCACCCGGTACAAAACCGGCTCCGTTATGCTGTAAAGAATGCGGACGACGGGGTTGTACGGATCGGGACTGACCCAGGATATGATCGCCCGAATGATGATGATCCACATGTAGAGGGTGAGAACAATCTGAATGATGCGGGCCGTTGCTTCAATAAAATTTGCCAGTATAAACATTAAAAATCCTTAAAATAGTTTGGAAACCTGTGGATTAAATAATGATTGCTCATCTAAAAGTCAAGGGTTATATTAGAGTACCCGTGCGGGTTCGAGCGGGACTTTCCCTCTTGAAACCGCGCAGGTGAAGCAATGAAAGGAGCTGAAACGATGCTGGAAGAAAAAAGGATCGCCGTTATCGGCGCCGGGAATATGGGCGACGTCATCGTGGGAGCCATGATTTCGAGATGTGAAATGGCCCCTGAACGCCTGATCGTATCCGACATTGACGAAACCCGCCTGGAACGGTTCGAAACGCGCCACGGAGTGCGAACGACAACAGACAACGCGGAAGCGGTGAACGGCGCGGACCTGGTGATACTCGCCGTGAAACCGCAGGTCATGGAACACGTCCTTCATGAAATCGCGCCCCTTTCTCTCACGGGAACGGTGATATCCATCGCGGCGGGCGTTACGATATCTTCCGTCGAAGGTATCCTCGGCGCCCGGGCGCGGGTCGTGCGCGTCATGCCCAACACGCCTTCTCTGGCGGGGGAAGGAGCGGCGGCGCTGGCGCCCGGAACAAACGCAACCGATGAAGACCTCGCCCTGGCGCGGACGATCTTCAACGCACTGGGACTGACCGTGCTGATCGACGAAACGCTCATGGACGCCGTCACCGGTTTGAGCGGGAGCGGGCCCGCCTACGGTTTTATCATTATCGAGGCCCTCACCGACGGGGGCGTCAAGATGGGACTTTCTCGCGAAACCGCGCTGAAACTGGCCGCGCAGACTATGCTGGGCGCGGCGAAACTCTGTCTCGAAGACGGCAGGACTCCCTCGCAGCTTAAAGACATGGTTACCCCGCTTCAGGCGGAGGGGCGGGGGGAACGACCTCCTCGTGACGACCGGACGGCCTGGCGGATCGATCCCGCCAGCCCAGCGCAGCCGGATCAACCCCCAGCCGATCGCACAACCACACCGCCGCATCCGCAGCCTTCGCCGCGTTGCCCCACTCCAGAACGATATCGATCGGCGTCTTGCCCAGCTCCTCGCCGAAATCCATGATGCCCTCGGGCACCAAGCTGATATCCTCCTCGCCGTTACTGCCCCTCGCTGGAGGACAAGGTGATGCGCTTCTCCGACAAGGAAAGCCATCCCGTGGTCCTGGAATTTGAAGGGCTCGACACGGAGGAAATATACGCGAAGGGACTCGGCAACAGCCTGCCGCCGGAGCTTCAGGAGAAACTCGTCCGGTCGGTGCCGGGTCTGGAGCAGGCCGAGATCATGAGAAGCGCCTACGCCATCGAATATGATTTCGTGCAGCCGACCCAGCTGCTCCTGACACTGGAGACAAAACAGGTCAGGGGGCTCTTCATGGCGGGGCAGACGAACGGGACGTCAGGATATGAAG
>JAGYOR010000171.1 GCA_018399535.1 Deltaproteobacteria bacterium
GCGTCGTGGAAAATATGAGCGGTTTTGTCTGTCCGAAATGCGGCGAGACCACCTCCATTCTTGGTTCCGGCGGCGGCAGACGGATTGCCGAGGACATGGGCGTTCAATTTCTCGGTTCGATTCCTATCGAACCCCAAATATCCGAGGCGGCGGACCGCGGCAGTGTTTTCATTCAGCAATTTGCTGATTCCCAAACGGCGGAGATCATGCGTTCCATTGTTGCCCCCATCGCGGCGCTGGAAGGAGACGGAGGGCCCGTGGAATCACTTGGCGAGAAAGCGTCCGAGGTTGATCCTGCCGCCGAAACGAACGACGACACCGTGAAAATTTCGATTCCCCTGGCAGAAGGAAAACTCGCCATGCACTTTGGTCATTGCGAACGCTTTACCATCATCGAGGTTGACACGAAGACGAAAAAAATACTCAACCGGGAGGATATTGAGTCGCCGCCCCATGAGCCGGGGCTTCTTCCCCGCTGGCTTGCCGAGCGCGGCGCCACGGTGATTATCGCCGGCGGCATGGGACAACGGGCGAAGGATCTGTTCGAAGAGAGGGGCATCCACGTGATGGTGGGCGCGCCTTCCGAAACGCCGGAACACCTTGTCAACGATTATCTGGCCGGAAATTTGCAGCTGGGGGACAATAGTTGTGACCATTAATTCGGGAAAGCAGCAGGTTGACAAGATAGATGCGGATTCCCGGATCGATCCGCCGGGTGGTACGGTCATCACGATAGTAGTTGACAACCGGGTCGAAAACGGGCTGGTTGAGGAGCACGGCCTGTCTCTCCGGATCGAGACCGGCAACAGGACAATTCTCTTCGATACGGGACAGGGAAAAGCGCTGCGCCCGAACGCGGAACAACTCGGCGTCGATTTGAGAAAAATTGACATGCTTGTTCTCAGCCACGGCCACTATGACCACACCGGGGGCGTCGCCGCGGTGCTCAGACTGGCCACAAAAGCAGACGTTTACTGTCACGCCGGCGTCGTTCAACCGAGGTACTCTATCCGGGACGGGAAGGCGCGGGCGATTCATATGCCCCGGAAGTCAATGTCCGCCATCGATGAGTTATCCGAAGAGCGTCTTCACTGGATCCACGAGCCGATAATGCTTTCGGATAATGTCGGCATTACCGGTCCTGTGCCGAGGAAAACCGATTTTGAAGACCGGGGAGGCCCATTCTATCTTGATTCGGGAGGCCGCCGGGTCGATATGATAGACGACGACATGGCCCTCTGGATTCGGACCGGCGGGGGGCTGGTGGTTTGCGTTGGTTGCTGTCACGCCGGCCTGGTGAACACTCTGCGGTACGTGACCGCGCTGACCGGGGAAAATACCATTCGAGCAGTCATCGGCGGATTTCACCTGGTGAACGCTGACAGCCGGAGATTGGACGAGACCGTGCGGGCCCTGAAAGTAATAGACCCGGCAATGATTGTACCCTGTCATTGCACCGGTGATGAAGCGACGGAGTTTCTGCAGCGGGAGCTGGGCGGGCGTGTGCATCCCGGAGCTGCGGGCATGACATTCCGCTTCTGATCGAGGTCCCGGCCGGCGAAACAGGAATGTGCGGCGGCATTGAAAATGGAAGAAGTTTGTGGCATGGTGCGCGACAAAACAGTCGACACCGGGAACACCGCATATGGAAATCGCACCGAATCTTTACGCATTCCCGTGGTCCTCATCCACGGTAAATAATTGTAACACCTATCTCATTCGTTCAGCGGGGAAAACCATTCTTATCGACCCGGGGCACGCCTCCTGTTTTCAACACGTGGTTGACGGTCTCGAGCGGACAGGTTTGCGTCCGGACGACATAGACCTTGTCATCGGCACGCACGCCCATCCCGACCACGTGGAGGCCGTGAGTCTTTTTCAGGCCGGAACCACACGTTTCGCCCTTCACGAAGACGACTGGAATATGGTTCGCGAGCTGTTTCCTCTTCTCGGCGGCGCCGCTTCACTCGATCTCGAGCGTTTTACCCCGGATTTTTTTCTGCGGGAAGGTACGTTGCGCGCAGGAGACGTCCTGCTGGAGGTTTACCACACTCCGGGTCACTCACCCGGATCAGTGACAATCCGCTGGCCGGATCGGGGCGCGCTGTTCACGGGCGACCTTGTTTTTAAGGACGGTTTGGGACGAACCGATATTCCCGGCGGGAATTCAGACAAGCTGAAAGACAGCATCCGGCGCGTTGCCCGTCTCGAAGCCGGGCTTTTGCTTCCCGGCCACGGCGACATCCTGGCCGGAACGGATGCCGTGAAAGCAAATTTCGAGCAGGTCGAGCGGACGTGGTTCGCCTATCTCTAGCGAGTCGAGCGTTTCTTTGCGCACGGTAAGACGACCCGGTTCGAACCCCCGTTCCTACAGCACAGCTTCGATACGGGCCATCGTTTCACGCCGCAAGTCGGCCAGGCGTTCCCGGTACACCGAATCTCTTTCCGGATTTGGCGCCACCGCCGATCCCTCTATTCCTTCGCGGCGGAGTTCATCGCGCAGCCGTTCCACGGTCTTGTCGTCGAGAGTGCGCCGCCGTTCGCGATGGTCCGCCAGGTTTTTTTTCAGGGCGTCGTGAAGATCGGGCGCCCAACCGGCCAGCAGTTCAAGAATACGCTCGTTGCCGCCGTCGGGGTCGACGCGGTCGACCAGAATGTCCATGACGGTCCGGCGGTTTTCGACGGCAAGCTCTTTCCGCAGGGCGTCGATTCGTTCCTGCAGCTTCGCGGCCGAAAGCAGGCCGTCCTCGTAGTGTCGCAGTAACCCGCCGAGACGCTTTTTGAACTCTTCCTGCTTATGCCGGGCCTTTTCTTCATCTGAGAGCGACAGGTGCCGCGTCCGTTCCATGACGATATCCATGGTGCTTTTAATTTCGCTCATTGAAACTCGTTCCTTTCCGGTCTAGCCGGATTTTTTATTATATTATTCCCGCGCCCGGTGTCAGGGCGATTACAAGGAGCAGGGCTCCCGTCAACGTCTGAACCGTCTGCATGGTGATCTTGTGAAGATGCCGCTTCTCAGTGGAGGAAGCCGATTTCTACGTGTTCCGAGCCAGAAAGCGACCATACGTAATAATAACAATAAAATCAAGATGAAACAGGTGTCCCAGAATCCGCGGTTGATTGTCTGCAGAGCACGATATCGAGTCATCAGTATG
>JAGYOR010000172.1 GCA_018399535.1 Deltaproteobacteria bacterium
CCTGTCGAATCCACAGATCCGTTCGGCCTCGTGTGCCCCCTTCAGGGGGTAGAGCCTGTCAAATCCACAGATCCGTTCGTCCTGAGCTTGTCGAAGGATGAACGCCTTCCTGATTGCTTGCCCCTATGTCGACATGAACTCTCCTGAGCCCCGTCGAAGGCCAAATGTCAGTACCATCTCTGTTATATCCTTCGACTTTGGATACTGAAAACTCGATAACGTGCTCTACAGAAAATCAATCGCGGATTGTGGGAGGGTCTTTCGCACCGCGCGCCGCCGACATGTCTCTCTATTTGTATTCCTCCTGTTTTATGGTATTATCTCAACGAGTTGAGGGCTCGTCCAGGCGAAAGGAATGATTCGCATGAAGATTTATTATCATTCTGACTTCAACGGGTCATACAGCACCGATCCCGCCGCGGATCCCGGGCGCATGGAGGCGATCTCCCACACCCTCGAAGACAGGTACGTTTTCATCGACGCCCTGCCCGCGGCACGGGAAGACATCGCCGCCTGCCACACGGAACGTCACATCGAACAGGTCCGGCGAGAAGGACTTTACGATATCGCCGCGCTCGCGGCGGGCGGGGCAGTCCAGGCCGCCCGCGCCGGGCTGGAAGAACCGGCCTTCGCCCTGGTGCGGCCCCCGGGTCACCACGCGTCGGCGGACGGCTCATGGGGATTCTGCTATTTCAACAATATGGCGATCGCCCTGACGAAACTCAAAAAAGAAGAGTTGATCCGCACGGCCTTCATCCTCGATTTCGATCTCCATTACGGGGACGGAACGGTGAATATTCTCGGGACGTCCGGGTTTGTCGATATTTTTAACCCTTCCGACGGCGACGCCGGCCAATATCTCCTGGCGGTGGAAAAAAGCATGCCCGACAACGCGGACATCATCGGCGTTTCCGCGGGATTCGACAATCACCTTGAAGACTGGGGCGGCCTGCTTTCGACGGAAGATTACCGCGAACTGGGACGCATCACTCGGAACGCCGCCGAAAAATCGAAAGGCGGATGCTTCGCCGTTCTCGAGGGAGGATACAACCACCAGGTTCTCGGGAAAAACGTCCTGGCATTCCTGGAAGGCCTGCAAGGACAATAGAAAACCGGATCTTCTTAATGGCCTAATCTGATCTGACCTATACCCGGGATCGACTGTAAGAACAGTTTAGCGCGATACCCAATCCGGATGGCATTTTCCACTTTTTACGAAAAAAATCAAACAAAATGAAGCCCTTGCAAAAAGTCATGCCATTAGTTTACGACAGGTCGGTTAACATGCGTCATGTCATGACATCATGGCGAACTACCGGAGTGATAATTTACTCGCACACTGCTACAAACTAGGTCCTTGGAAATATAATTCCACAGGATCCTGGTGATTAAAGGTTTCCGCTTTCGTCCGCGCACCCGAGGCAATCTGGAGGATCATTTTCAGAAGGCGGTCGGCGGCTTCCTCAGGCGTTTCCAGATCCTGCAGTACGGTTCCTGAATTGAAGTCGATGTTGTCCTCCGCCCGTTCATAGGTATTGAAGTTGCCCGTCAGATACATGATAGGCGTCACGATACCGCTGCTCACCGCCGGAAGGGGGAATTCCCTACCTGGGACACCGGCACCTCCCATCTGATACATGAAGAGGTTGACGCCCGACGCGGCATACCCCGTGGGAAGAGAAAGTGAAGACATCCAAGCATCCATAAAGTAGAGCCCCGGCTTTTCAATTCGCTCGGCGTATCTAATCACATCTTCTATCGTCGATGTCCCTGCCTTGACTATAGCACCCAGTGATTTTTCCTCTAGGGTGGTGAGACCGCCGGCGATATTCTCGGGAATTGGGTTGGTTTTCCTGATGTCTTCTCCCACGCTCTTCGCCTTCCGCTCAGTTTCCTCCACTGCCTTCAGTATCTTCTGCGCCACAGACTCATTCTTGGCCCTTCGTACCAGAACGTGTTCCGCACCGATCACCTCAGTCGTTTCCGAAAAAACAGCACGCCCGCCCACCTGTACCAGCCGATCAAAAACCCGGCCGACAGTGGGATTACCACAGATTCCCGACGTGGAATCGGACATGCCGCATTTCACGCCGAGAGCAAGGTGTCCTAAGTCAAAGGGTTCCCTGACGGCCTTGCTCGCCTCAAGAACCATGTCCCGGGCGACTTTAATACCCTGCCCCAAGAGGTTGTACAATCCTCCTTCTTCGGTTAGGAGAAGAACCTCCACCCGTTTTTTCGACTTCGCTATCTCACTGCTGAGCTTCTCGACTTTCAGTTCATCGTAACCGGCTCCCCGCGTGGAACCGATAATTAAGACCGACGCCGTGTTGGGATTCATGCCGAGTCCCACAATCGTTCTCTGCAGAACCAGCCGGTCCTCCTTAGGCCGGCCAAGCTCTCCCAGCGATATGAATGCCTTCGTATCATGAACCATGTCGGATATTTTCTGCGCCACCATGTTAAGCTGGCGCTGCGCCGGAATGATAAGAACATGGTTTCTGATTCCCACCGCTCCGTTTTCTCTCCGATAACCTAGAAATGTTTCTTCCATGTCGTTGCTCCTCCAGCCGTGACAGGCCATCACTACTCCTATGATTTTAGATCGCCGCGGCCTCTGAGACCTTCCATATTATGCACATGGACCATTTCGCCCCTTGTGATGTCCAGACTGGCGATCCCAATAGGTTCTCCATACTTAAAGATAGTATCTCCACGCCTGATGTCCTTGACGGCGATCTTGAAACCGAAGGGGATATCTTCTCGCACCTCGACGATTCTGTCCTCCCTGCCGTCACCTATGGTAATCGTCTGAGCTTTCGCCACCTGCTCCTTGACGACGCCGATGTTATCAATCTCGTTCATAATAATAAGTTCACTCTGTGAATACATGATGTACCCCTTTTTATCCTCATATAATGAACCACTCCCTGGGCTAAAGCCCTGGGTCCTTAAAGCCCAGGGCTTCAGGCCCACTGGCATGATCTGTCTCCACGAGTGAGATTTCTTTCTTATGTACTGTTTAACAACCTTCTTATCAACTTTCCCGACTGTCTCGTTTTCTCCGACTACGACGAAA
>JAGYOR010000173.1 GCA_018399535.1 Deltaproteobacteria bacterium
GGCATATCAACGGCATCCGCGCCGGAGGGCCGGTCATTCCCTCCTCTGTCATGAGTCCCGGAATGCGCGGCCGTATCCATCGCGTCCGGTTCGCCGCCTGGAATCCCTTCCAGCTCCATGACAGTCCATTCTCCAAGCATCCCCTGTTTCTCCAGTTCAGCGGCCCGTTCTTCGACCTCTTCACGATCCCTGTAAAAGCCTGTGAACACCCGGTGCCAGTCCCCCTTGCCCGGCAGGGAAACGAAAGCAGAACGCACCTGGCAGCCCTCTTTTCGAAAACGTCTGATCATCGCTTCCGCCCGCTCCCGATCCTTGAAGGAACCCGCCAGGATACTGAAAACGGTTTCCGGCGGCGTGCCGACCCGATCGGAAACATCCGGTTCGAGCGACAAGAGAGAGTAATCGTCGATGATGCCGCGTTTCCGAAGCACATCGCCATACCGACGGGCTTCACCCCGGTCCTCGTGAACCGCTGCGAACACCCGGTGCCAGTCTCCACGCCCCGGCAGGGAAACGTCCACAATGAAAGCCTCGCAATCCTGCTCTTCGAGCGAGCGAACCAGGGCCTCTGCGTGATCTTTTTCCTTGAAAGAGGCCACATGTACGCCGAATGCGGCCTCGCATTGGCCGGCGCAGAAAAGTGCCGCTATACTCCACAACACGAGGGCGGCGACTGTCACGGTAATGTTTTTACGTCCCATATGATTCACGATGCGCGCGGGACCCTGAGGACCCGCTGTTTTTTCTCGATGTTTCCAATGAGCAAATTGCATACCATTATCGCTGTTTCGCCGTCGACAGGATCGTTTGACGGCCACAGGGACTCGACGATGATGTCCGCCGGCGGATCGATCACAATCTGTGATGAAAAGAGCCAAAGAATTGACGGCAGGCCGACAAAATCTATGGACCATCGGCAAAGACGTATGGGGCAACCGCCCTTCGGCTGCCGCCCCCTGCGCGAATCTGACGGTAGGCAGTGACGGTTTGTTCACGGTCATTAAAGTTTTTTTTCATCCTGCCGAATAACTTTTAAAAGTGAGGGATTCCGGCATTTTTCTTTCTTCGTTTCCGCCCTTACCTGATCGGTCATTCCGTTTCAGGGAAATGGCACATTTTATGCGATCAATTTAGTCCGGCTGAGGGACGACTCACGAAATATACGGAAGGGTAAATGCGTCAGTCACCATGAAAAACCTCGATGAATCAGTGAAGAAACCGACTGGAAAAGCCGTACTGTCCGGCAAGTATCTTACTTTCAGCCTGGCCGGAGAGGAATACGGCATAGGAATTCTCAAGGTGAAAGAAATAATCGGCATGATGACCGTAACGCCGATACCGCGGCTTCCTGCTTTCGTAAAAGGCGTTATCAATCTTCGCGGAAAAGTGATTCCCGTCATCGATCTACGCCTCAAATTCGGTATGGAAGCCGCTGAATATTCAGAGAGAACCTGCATCATCGTCGTCGAAATCAGGGAAGGCGACAAGACCGTACCGATCGGACTTGTGGTGGACTCAGTATCGGAAGTGCTCAACGTGAGAGACGAGCAGGTCGATCCCCCCCCCTCTTTCGGAACACGCCTGCGAACCGGTTACATCCTGGGAATGGCAAAAGACGAAAAAAGCGTGAAAATTCTTCTCGACATCGATCGTATACTGACGGCCGAAACAATGGAAATGCTCAGGGACGGCGTCGATGAAAAAAGCGTCAAGGAAGGGGAACAACATGATTAAAGGCATGAAGCTGGGAACGAAACTGCTCCTCGGTTTTTCGGCCGTGGCGCTGATAACGCTGTTGCTGGGGATCGTGGCATATTACGGAGCCTACCGGAGCGACAAGGCAATCAACGATATCGGCACAGTCCGACTGCCCGCGGTCAAAAGCGTACTCGAAATCAAGGCGGGCGTTGAAGAAATGGTCAGCGCCCAGCGGACTCTACTCAACACCGCCATTCCGCTTGAAAACCGCCTGGAACAATACGAACGGATCGACAGGGCCAGGAAACATTACGAAACGGCGGCCGATGTTTACGCCTCGCTGCCCCGAAGTGATAAAGAGGCGCAGGAGTGGCGCGCGTTCCTCGCGGTCTCCGACGAGTGGGAAAAAATAAATAGCGAATTTCTCGGACTCTGCAGGGAATTTGATTCCCTCGACATTCTGAATCCCACCCTGCTGCTCTCCGATCTTCAGCGCTTCCGGGCCGACACAAATGATTTCCTGACCAAGACCCTGCAGATGGTGGGCCTTTCTGATGCAAACCAGGAACTCGCCGATGCCGACGACAACGCCTTCAGTCAGTGGCTGGACGATTTTTCAACCAGCAACGAACGGATACAGGACATCGTGGAAAATCTGGAACGTGCCAACAGGCAACTGTTCGAATCAGTAGACCCGGTTAAGGAGGCCGTTCAGTCACTCAACACGTTTGAAGCGGAACGCCATTTCCGCGAGGGCATGCTGCCCGCCGCCCGGTCGTTTCACGGTTTCATCGATGAACTCATCAGTGAAATCCGCGCGGCCGAAGAGCTGCAGAAGCGCATTAACGAACTTGCCATGGTACAAGCCGCCAAGCTGCAGGAACGGTCTTTCGATCACCTGGATTCCCTGATCAGCATCAGCGATCACATTGCCGACGAGGAGGTCAGGCAATCCACCGGACAGGCAGGTTTTCTGAAAATATTTTCCCTGATTTCCATGCTGGCGGGCGTGGCGCTCGCCATGATACTCGGGTTTGTAATCACGCGGACCACAACGCATTCAATTCAGAAAATTATTGTGAACCTCAACGACGTGTCGGAACAAATCGGGGACGCCTCGATGCAGGTTGCCTCATCAAGCCAGAACCTCGCCGAGGGTACTTCGGAGCAGGCGTCTTCTCTCGAGGAAACATCGTCGTCCATGGAGGAAATGGACTCCATGACCAAACAGAACGCCGACAACGCGGGGCAGGCAAAGGCCATGATGGACGACACCCGCCGCACGATCGAAAAAGTCAGTTCACACATGGAAGAAATGGGCCGTGCCGTGGAGGAAATTACCAA
>JAGYOR010000174.1 GCA_018399535.1 Deltaproteobacteria bacterium
CACCATGCGCGAACTGATCCGCCGGGGCGGACGGTACGGCCTGTTTGGCTCCTGCTGCGGCGGCGGTCTCGGCGTTGCCACGGTGATCGAAAACCTGAAGCGGTAAGAATCTCACGTTACAGGAAAGTCAAGGAAGGACGGGCGTCCGCCGCATGTATCGGCAGCGCCCTCCTCCTTCTTCAAACAGTGTGAAGCCGGGAAATACATGAACCACCCGGTTCATGTGCATCGTATAATCACAATACAGGAAGGGAGAATGCGACCATGAAAATCGAAGACATCAAGAATGTTTGTGTAGTCGGCGCCGGAAACATGGGACACCAGATCGCGCTTCAGTGCGCCATCGAGGGATTCACCGTAAAATGTACCGATGTTATTCCGGAAGTTCTTAAAAAAGCTGAAGATTTTGCCGACAGCTACCTGGCGGGACGAGTCAAGAAGGGCAAAATGACCGAAGACGAAGCGAAAGCCATCAGGAGCCGGATCTCCTTTACCGGCAACCTCGAAGAAGCCGCCAAGGATGCGGATTACGTCATCGAGGCCATACTCGAACGCCTGTCTCTCAAACGCCAGGTTTTCGCCGATCTGGATAAATTCGCTCCCAAGCACGCGATTCTCGCCACCAACAGCTCCATGATCGTCAGCTCCAAGATCGCCGACGCGACCAAGCGTCCCTCACAGGTTTGCAACCTGCACTTCTTCAACCCCGCACTGGTCATGAAGCTCGTGGAAGTCGTCCAGGGTCCCCACGTTTCCGACGAAACGGCCCAGGTATCCATGCAGTTCTGCGAGAAAATCGGCAAGGTCCCCGTTCACATCAAGAAGGAAGTCTGGGGTTTCGTTCTCAACAGGATTTTCTCGTCGATTCAGAGAGAGGCCATGTGGATGCTTGAAATGGGCGTCGCGTCGCATGAGGATATCGACAAGGCGTGCGTGTACGGCGCCGGTCATCCCATGGGTCCGTTCCGCCTCAACGACCTGACCGGTCTGGACCTGGCGTACGATATCGGCATGGAACGCTTCAGGGACACCGGCGATATGGCGATGCTGCCTAATCCCGAACTTGTCAAACGCGTGGCCCAGGGTCACTTCGGACAGAAGACCGGAAAGGGCTGGTACGATTACACGCAGAAATAGGCTTGTTGCTTCTTTTAAACAAGCCTGAAGAGATCGGCCCGGCGTTGTCGTTCGACGCGCCGGGCCGAGCGTCTCGTCAAACGCCCACCACCTCCCGGGGTGGTTTTTTATGGCGCCGCCGTGAAAGGAAAACAAAATGATCGCATTGATAGCCAGGATGAACATCAAGGAAGGCGAAATTGAGAACGTGATAGCACTCTTCAGGGAATTGGCGCCGAAGGTTCGGGAAGAAGAGGGAACCCTCGCCTACGCGGTCTGCCGCGACAAGGCCGCCCCGAATTCGCTGGTCGTCGTCGAGCGCTACCGGGACGGTTCGGCCCTCCAGGCCCACGGGGCAACCCCGTATTTCAAGGAATTTTCGAAGAACCTGGGTCCGTACCTGGAAGGAAAACCGGAGTTGACGATTCTGGATGAAGTAGTATCGATATAGACGCTGCCGAAACACACAATCGATGCCGCGAAGAACCTTGTAAAAAGCCCCGGTCACACGACCGGGGCTTTCCTGATTGTGTCCTCATCCGCTTCCAGGCAGACTTTATTTCGCGATGGTCCCGCCGTCGATAACCATGATGTGACCGGTCATGAAACCCGACGCCTCGGAAGCCAGAAACACGGCGGCGCCCTTGACGTCATCCTCGCCGCCGACCCGTCGCAGGGGGATCTCGGCGATAATGGCGTCGCGAATCTCCTTGAACTCGGGTTTCTCGATATAGGCCATCATGTCGGTGCCGAAAAACCCCGGCGCTATCGCGTTGACGCGAATATTATAGGGAGCAAGCTTGACGGCCAGGTTCATGGTAAGCAGGTTGATGGCCGCCTTGGTCGAATTGTAGGGAACCGCCGGATGCCCTTCCTCGGTGGAACCGCGGAATCCCATGATGGAAGAAATATTAATAATGTTTCCGCCTCCCTGCTCCTTCATGACAAGCGCCGTTTTCTGTGTCAGGATCCAGACGCCCCGCACGTTGACATCGAACAGGTAATCCCACTTCTCGAGCGGAAATTCCAGTGTGGGCGCTCCCCAGGTGGCGCCGGCGTTGTTGACCAGGACATCGATGCGACCGAATTTTTCCCTGACCGTCGCGAGCATTTCGTCGATTGCCTCGGGCTTGCTCATGTCGCAGGCGATGGGAAGAACCGTTACGCCGAATTTTTCTTCCAGCTCTTTCGCCGTGGCTTCGAGATTTTTCATCTTGCGCGAGGTAATAACAATGTTCGCGCCCGCTTCGGCCAGGCCGGTGGCGATAAATTTTCCGAGCCCCCTGCCTCCGCCCGTCACCAGGGCTATCTTGCCGTCAAGTCTGAACAGATCCTGCAGTTTCATATAATTATCCTCCTTCTCGTAGAATGATTGCAATTAATACCTGTCCCGCCCGGTCAATTTCATCATGGACGCCTTTTTCTTACCTTATGAAGTCACCGGGACGCAAACAAAAGCAACCCCGTATCGAACCGGCGGTCCGGAAAAATTCAGAAATGACCGCCTACCGGCGCGGAACAAGATTCCTGAAAACGCGGCCGTCCGGCGTGTGTTCGGTGATCTCCCCATCCTCGTCGACGAACCGGTTTAACCTGTCCGCTATAACCTTGCCCCTGGTGGACGCGATCACCTCGTCCACCGTCCGGAAACGACACAGTTCCTCCAGCGTGACGATCGTGGGAACCACCATGTGAAACCGGCTCTGACGGTATTCCTCGAGTGCCCGCCCGGGTGTTATCCACCTGAGTCCCGTCATCTCCTCACCTTCATGGCGTGCTTCCTGGCCCGGCGGCACCGCAGCGACGAAAAACCGCGTGTCGTAACGCAACGGTGACTGTTCCGGCGTTATCCACCGGGAAAAATAGTGAAGCCGGTCA
>JAGYOR010000175.1 GCA_018399535.1 Deltaproteobacteria bacterium
CCTGCCGGTGGCATCACGCAGTACTTCAACGAAGTCCTCTTCCCGATAATTGACGGCGATCTCCGCGCCGAGCCGTTCGCAGGAACGGCACTTTTCGTCGCTGCCCGCCGTGGCGAAAACACGGGCGCCGAAGATCCACGCCGCCTGGATCGCCGTGGTGCCGATACCTCCGGCGCCGCCATGGACGAGGAAGCTTTCCCCTTCCTTCAGGCGTCCCCGGTCGAATATATTGCTCCAGACGGTGAAACAGGCCTCGGGAAGGGCGGCCGCTTCTTCCATGGATATTCCCCGCGGCACTGGAAGGCACTGCGTTTCCGGCACGACAGCGTACTCGGCGTATCCGCCGCCGTTGGCAAGGGCGCATACCGGGTCCCCGGCATGCCACCGGTGCTTCCCGGCTCCGGTCGTCTCCACGTACCCGGCAACTTCAAGCCCGAGGACCGGAGACGCCCCCGGGGGCGGAGGATAATGACCCTGGCGCTGCACGATGTCGGGACGGTTCACACCGGCGGCGATCACCCTGATGAGCACCTCGCCCGGACCGGGAACCGGTTTTTCCCCTTCCCGCATTACCAAGACTTCAGGTCCTCCCGGACTCTCCATTTCTATATACCGCATCATTTTTCACCGCCGCCCAGCCGAACGGCGCGGCGCGATCTTTTCACACACCGGCAGGAACCGTCCCCGTCGAGTTATTCGGAAACGGATCCTGTCGAATCATTCACGCAACGCCGCGCAACGGTTATTTTATTCTTATACCACGGCGGCCGATTGTGTCGCAACGTAACGACACTTCACCGGGTAAAACACGGAATCATGACTCCAGGATCACCGAGGCGTCCACGGCGACCGGAGCCCCTTCTTTCACCACCAGGGGATTGATATCGATCTGTTCTATTTCCGGAAAAGACGTTCCCAGGTCGCCGAGCGCGACCAGGATACGGGCTGTTGCCTCTTCGTCGAGTGGGGCCATGCCCCTGAATCCCTGAAGCAGTTTTACATTCCTGACACGTCCGATCATCGACCGGGCTTCTTCAATCGACAGGGGCGCGCAGGCAAAAACAGCATCCTGCTGCAACTCGGAGAAAATCCCCCCGATGCCGAACATGACGCAGGGTCCGAACTGGTCGTCGCGAAGAAACCCGGCGATCAACTCGTAGTCGCCCGCCCGGTGGCGCTGGACCAGGAACCGTCCCTTTCCATTCATCCGTTCCGCGACCGCCTCCATCGCCTCGTTGAACGTCTTTACCGAACCGATGTTCAGGTGAACCAGCCCCGACTCCGTCTTGTGAACCATGCCCGGCACCAGGCCCTTGAGCGCAAGCGGGTAACCAAGGGTTTCAACCGCGACTCTCGCCTCGTCGGCCGTTTCGGCTGTTCGTTCCTCCACTACGGGAATATCGAAGCATTCGAGCAATCTCTTGCTTTCATACTCGTCCCAGACCCGCACGGGGTTCACGGCTTCCAGGAACCGGGCGGCCTTGTCGACGGCGGCAGCCGGCGCGGCGGGTTCCGGACCGCCCGTAACGGCGGCTTTCGGTTCTCTTCGGGACGCCGCGGCGAGACACTCCACGGCGCGGGACAACTCGCCGTGGACGGGAATCCCGCTTTTCCGCGCTTCCTCTCTGAACATCCTGGTTCCTTCACGCCGTCCGATAACCCACATGATGAGCACTTTGCCCGCGCGGTCGGCGGCTTTTTTCATCTCTTTCATACCGTCGAAATTACGGTACAGCCCGGCGAAATAGTGCATGAAAATCACGTCCACGCCGGGATCTTCCATGACCTCCTTAACGGCCGACAGGTAAGCCGCGAGGGGACCCCGCAACGCGAAGGCGGGAAAAAGATCAACCGGGTTCGACGCCGGCAGCCAGTCAGGGAATACCTTTCCCAGGTTCGCTTTCGTTTCCTTCGAAAACTCGGCTACTTTGAGGCCCGCTTCTTCCAGGAGGTCGCAGGACAAAATGCCCGCTCCGCCGCTGAAAGTCACAATCGCCGTGCGGCATTCCGTCGGCGTGTGGGGAATCAGTGAGAGATCACGTGCCAGTTCCATCATCTGCTGAAAGTCGTGAGCGAGTGTAACGCCGGCGCCTTCCAGCAGGCTGTTCTGCAGGCGGGCGTCACCGGCCAGGCTCGAAGTGTGGCTGAGCGCGGCCTTCGCCCCGGCGCCGCTTTTCCCTCCCTTGAGCACCACGAGGGGTTTGGTCGACGACCGGGCTAATTCGACAAAGCGCCGTCCCCGCGGAATCGATTCCAGGTACATGGCGACGGCGTCGGTCTCATCGTCACCGAGCAGGTATTCCAGAACATCGCATTCATCCACGTCGCTCTTGTTCCCGATGGAACAGGCTTTCCCGACGCCGATTGACCGCTCGCTCATGAGATCGGCCAGGAATCCCGCCGACAACATGCCGCTTTGAACAATGATCGATATCCGCCCCGGAATCAACCCGTCCTCGTAAACCTTGGGATGCATAAAGGTAAACAGGTGGCGTCGCGGAATATCAACGAGTCCCATGCAGTTGGGGCCCCATACGCGAATGCCGCCGGCCCGTGCTATGGAGCCGCATCGTTCCTGCAGCGCGGCCCCGGCGGGTCCCACTTCGGCGAAGCCGGCGCTTTGAATCATGACGCGGCGCACGCCCTTGCGGACGCAATCTTCCAGGGCCTCCGGCACCGCCGGGGCGGGAACGATGATGATCGCAAGATCCACCGCCCCCGGAACGGCGTCCACCGACGGAAAACAGGGAAGCCCCCTGATTTCTTTGTAGTTCGGATTAACGGGATAAAGGTCGCCCTTGTATCCGTAGAGCAGGTTCGTTATCATCTGCGAACCCAGTGAATTGTCCCGGTCGCTGGCGCCTATGACGGCGACCGATGAAGGCAGAAAAAACGATTTCATTGGCATCCTTTCTCGACATTTAATCGTTGATT
>JAGYOR010000176.1 GCA_018399535.1 Deltaproteobacteria bacterium
TTTAAAAACAGGGAACGAAAGCATGCGAAAGGTATCAATTGAACAACTCGAACCGGGCATGGTCCTGGAGAGACCAATCCTGCGGGGATCGACCGTATTCCTCGGCAAAGGCGTTATCCTCGGTGAAACTTCCATATCGCGACTGCGCTCCATGGAGATCGAGCATGCTTTCGTCGAAGGTTCGGAGGAACAACCGATTTCCCGCGACGAGGCCATGACGCTTCTGGACGAAAGATTCCGCAACAAGGAAGACGATCCGTTGCTGAACCATATAAAAAACCTCGTTCGTGAACACATCGCGGGCCTCTATGACTGAGCGTATCGATATCAGAAACATGCGGACCAGGACCGAGGCGATCAACGCCCTGCCGACGGTTCCCTCCGCCCTCAAACAAATTTCAGCGATGTTCGAAAAGCCCCGGCTTTCGATCGACGAGCTGAGCAGTTTTATATCCGGTGATCCGGCGCTTACCAGCAAAATTCTCAAGATGGTAAACTCCGCTGCTTACGGTTTCCCCAACAGGATTTCATCCATTTCCCACGCCATCATGCTCCTCGGGTTCAACGTGGTCAGGGGACTGCTTCTCGGCGTCTCGGTTTTCGACCTTATGCAGAAAAACATCGCGGGCCTCTGGGAACATTCCGTGGGATGCGCCGTCGCCGCCCGGTGCATCGCTCAAAAGAAAAACCTGCAGGAACCTGAAGAGGTATCCATATGCGGACTTCTTCACGACATAGGCAAGGTCATACTTATCCTTCACTACCCCCGGGAATACGAGACGGTACTCGCCAAGGCCCGTGACGAGGGAATAAGTCTTTTCGAAGCGGAGCAAAGCCGGTTCGAAGCAACTCACGCCGACGTGGGATCATGGCTGGCGCGGAAATGGCGGTTCCCCGTCAATCTCGCCGAAGCCATCGAATATCACCACACACCTCATCTCTCGCGGCAGGCAAAGCTGGAAACGGCCATCGTTCACGTATCCGACATACTGGTACGCGCCCGTGGAATAGGCATCAACGGAGACATGCTGGTTCCCGATATTCATCCCGAATCGTGGACGCTCCTGCAGCTTACCGATGACGACGTGCGGGATATTCTCGCCGAACTGGAAACCGCCGCCTCCGAAGCGGAGGACCTCTGATGACCGGCACGATCCTGATTCTGTCCGGCGACCCCGCCGTGACATCAGTCATACAACGTGAACTGTCGGGCGAAGGCAGCCTGCTCGTTTTTGACAGGGTTTCTTCAGCTTACGATTGTATCTGCAACGAGATGCCCCTTCTGCTCATCGCCGACATGGCGGCCGAAGAGGACGCGAAGGAACTGGTCGCCCTCCTGAAGGATGATCCGCTGTTTTCCGGACTGCCGGTAATCGGCCTGTTCGATGACGCGAAAGGCGTTCCCGAATGGAATGTTCTGCAAGTGGACGATTATATATGGAAAAAAGATATAAAGCGGGAGTTGCGAACGAGAGTCCAGCTTTGCCTTCTGCGCGCCAGGCGGGTCGTGGAAATGAATCCCCTGACCCGTCTGCCGGGAAACATTTCCATCAACCGGCAGATTCAGAACCGGATCGAAGAGAAACAAACCTTCGCCCTCGCCTACGCGGATCTCGATAATTTCAAACCCTATAACGACACCTACGGCTTCAGCCGGGGAGATGATGTACTGAGAATCACGGGACGATTGCTTTTCACCATCACGAAGGGCAGACAAAACGAAGGCAGCTTCGTCGGTCACATCGGCGGCGACGACTTTGTGAGCATAGCCGACACACAGGTCATGGAGGATATCTGCCGGGACCTTATTCTGGCCTTCGATCGAATCATCCCCACTTTTTACGATCCCGAAGACCGCGACAAGGGGTTCATTCAGGGACACGACCGCTCCGGGCAGGCCCGGAAATTTCCTCTGCTGGCCATTTCCATAGGGGTCGTCTTCTCGGAAGGTTCTTCCTTTTCCCACTACGGAGAAATCACCGAAATCGCCGCCGAATTGAAAGCTTTCGCCAAGAAACATGAGGGCAGCTGTTACCGGATCAACCAGCGAAATTATTCGGCCGACAAGGCGTGATTTCCCTGTTCCGACGCCTTCGGCCGTAAGCTCCTCTTTCTTGCCATCACTGTGTCAATGTGATAAATTTTTCGGCAAATATCGGCCGGGAAAGGGCGCTTTCCGATGATCGACACCTTCAAAAGAGAAATCAACTACCTGAGAATATCCGTCACAGATCGCTGCAATCTCCGATGCGTCTATTGTATGCCGAAAGAGGGCATTTCCTGCCTCGGGCATAACGACATTCTCCGCTACGAGGAAATGCTGCGGGTGGTCAGAATCGCCGTCCGGCAGGGCATTACCAAGATCCGTGTCACCGGAGGAGAACCACTGGTACGAAAGGGTGTGGTTGATTTTCTGGCTGCTCTCGGAAAGGTCGAGGGTCTGCGGGATATCAGCCTCACCACAAACGGGATTCTCCTGGAACGTTTCGCGGAACCCCTGTATGAAGCAGGCATCAGGCGGATCAATGTCAGCCTGGACTCCCTGGTTCCCGAGAAATACCGGTCCATAACGAGGGGCGGCGACCTGGAACGGGTCCTCCGGGGCATCGCAAAAGCCCGGGAAGCAGGATTCGATCCAATCAAGATCAACGTGGTCGTTATTAAGGGATTCAATGACGACGAAATCGACGATCTTGTCAGGCTTGCCTCGGAAAACGACTACCAGGTGAGATTCATCGAATACATGCCCATCGGTGAAAACATGGAACACGATTTTCGGTACCTGTCGAACGATACAATCATGAACAGGATCAA
>JAGYOR010000177.1 GCA_018399535.1 Deltaproteobacteria bacterium
CAACCATGAAAAACGGTGTTCTGAAACTGGTTCTTCCCAAGGGCGAACGGGCACGGCCTAAAAAAATCTCGGTC
The DNA here is from genome assembly GCA_018399535.1 of Deltaproteobacteria bacterium. Lineage (GTDB taxonomy): Bacteria > Desulfobacterota > Syntrophia > Syntrophales > UBA2210 > MLS-D. The sequence continues at coordinate 75 of JAGYOR010000177.1, forward strand.
AAAACAGCATGACAGCTTTGTTTCGACCGACAGACATGGCGTGGACCCGCCTCCAGCCCGGGAGGCGGGTTTTTCATCGGTGACCGCCCCGTAATTCCGGGGCTCGAAGAAGAGTTACGGGGCATGGTTAAATCATTTGACAAGAGGCATCTTTCGGGATAGTCCGGACGTAACTATGAAGAACGACGGTCTGCGTAAAAAACCGCTGTTTTTACAGTTAATATCCGCAGGGAGAACAACGTGACGCAATGAGTGAGATGTCATTTCTGGATTCGGCTTTTTTCGGCTGGGTTATTGTACCCCTTTTGATTTTTGGCGCCAGAATCATTGACGTTTCCCTGGGGACTGTCCGGATCATCTATATATCCAGGGGAATGAAAGTACTTTCCCCGATTTTCGGATTTTTCGAAATCATGATCTGGCTTCTCGCCATCGGCCAGATTATGCAGAATCTCACCAACATCGTGTATTACTTTGCCTACGCGCTCGGGTTTTCCGCGGGAAACTTCGTGGGAATCATCATCGAGGAGCGTCTTGCCATGGGCCGTGTCGTTATCCGCATCATTACACAGATAGACGCCACGGTCCTCGTGGAAAAGCTAAGGAAATCAGGCTACGGCGTTACGGTGGCGAATGCTGAAGGGTCAACCGGCCCCGTTCGCCTGATTTTCACCATCGTCGAGCGGAAAGAAATGGAAAAGGTCATCACCCTGGTGAAACAGTTTAACCCGAAAGCCTTCTTCTCCGTCGAAGATGTCCGCACCGCCCGTGAAGGAATATTTCCGCCTTCAGGCAATTCCCTGGTACATTTTCTCAAGTTCAGCCATAAAAACAAGTAGCGGGGATGAACCCGGCGGGCAGGAGAAAAAGCAGCCCGGCGTTGTGTTTTTCGTTTTAATCAACAGTTCTGTTTATAACCCTGTGGAAAAGCCTGTTGATGAAAATTGTAAAGAGGCTGTAAATCAAGTGTTTTTTGCCCCTTGATTAAAGTTTAATCATATAATAGTACTAATCATTTCAAGTAGTTATAAAAATATATAGAAATGATCGACGATCGTTTGATTTTTTTGATTAATCTTCAACAGGTGGTATTACTTTTGCAAACCGGGCTGACGCCGCGCGTGCCGCGAACGCCGCTCCGTTCCCTTGCCTCACGTATCCCTTTAATTCTTCGAGAATTTTTTCAAATTCCTCTATCAGAGGGGCAACCCGGGGATTGGAACAGATTATTTCGGCATACATTCGGTGATTGCCTTCCATGACCTTGTCAACGGCGGCGAGCCTGGATCGGAACAGCGGCGTCGCGAAGCGTTCCAGATCTGAACGTTCGATGCCGCAATGCCCGAGCGTGAGAGCCAGAAGAATCGTATCCAGGTGGTTCAGACCTTGCACAACCGCCATCATGCGGTCATGTTCCTCGGGCGTCGTTTCGATGACCTCGATCCCGACAGCCGCGAAAACACCTGACGGCCAGGACGCCCACCGGTCGACCCTTGCCGGACACAGGACGACGCTGAGATTGTCCACGGTATTTGGTTGGGGACCGAAAAGCGGATGACAACCCATCACTTCCGCCCCGGTCGATGAAAGCATAGCGCGAACAGGCGTTTCCTTGATCGAGGTAAGATCCATGAGGAGCGAATCCTTCGAAAGGAGCGGGCCTATCCGGCCGATGACGGAGACTGTCGCCTCGATGGGCACGCTTACGATCACCACGGCACAACGGCGGGCCATTTCCTCCATGGACATGCCGGTGTTTCGACCCGCCGCGTGAACACGGTAACCCTGCCCGCGCAGTGTTTCGGAGCACCAGTTCCCCATTCCCCCGGTGCCGCCGATGATGCCTATTTCAAAACTCCCTTTCTTCACGCCGCCTACCCCCGGAAACAGTTTTTTGAACGGCCCCTTCGCGGACCGACAGTTTTCTATACCACAGAGCAGACAGACATGCATAGGCGGAGACGCCTGAAGATTTCAATCAGTCCGGCCGATTCTCCGCCGCCTGAACGGGCCGGCAACCGGAAGTCCGGCACAGCTTTTCCGTGATCTGTCGATAGCCAGGGCCATCTTTTTGCGGTCCTTGACGCCGGGCGCCGATTCGACGCCGCTGTTGAAATCAACGGCCGCCGGGCGGACCTTCATCAGCGCGTCATCGATAGTGCCGGGGCCGAGCCCCCCGGCGAGAATGACCGGCCTTCGCGCCCCGATTGTTCGCGCCGCCGTCCAGTTTGATCGCCTGCCCGTTCCGCCGTAAGAATCGCCGGTTCTCGCGTCCACGAGAATGGCGGCGGCTGGATAGTCAAGGGCGTCCTCGAGTACCGCGTCGTCACGAATGTCCACGGCCTTGATGACGATGGATTCTGAAAGCGAACGGGCGTATTCCGGAGACTCGTCTCCGTGAAGCTGCACCATGTCGATGCTGCAATTTTCGATGACGTCCGTGACGACAGCCGGGTCTTCATTCACGAAAACTCCGACTCTTACCACATTCGACGGCAGCCGCGCGATAATGCTTTCCGCCTTTTCCATGGATATGCACCGCGGGCTTGTACGAAAAAAAATAAACCCCAGGGCGTCCACTCCCATGTCCGAAGCCGTCAGCGCGTCTTCCAGCCGCGTTATGCCGCATACTTTCACCTGCATTCGCTCACGTCCTTTCCGCTCAGCAGGCGTTCCAGCACCTTCCCGGGATCATTCGACCGGGACAATGCCTCGCCTACCAGAAACGC
>JAGYOR010000178.1 GCA_018399535.1 Deltaproteobacteria bacterium
TTCAGCTTGTTCTGTCATTACAGCAACCGTGATGGTTCGGTCTGAATGTGCATCGGGCAGCACATATCTCGCCGAATTAACGGGATGTTGAACTGTCTGTACCGTGAACAGGCTGAATCAATCGCGGATTTCGGTAGATAGTCTTGCCTTGACTTCTCGGTGGCGAAAGAATATAAAATAGTAACAAAGACATAACGATACCGGAGTCATGGAGATACACCCGATCTTTTTTGAATGAGCGTGGGAGAATCAAAGTACAAGATTTCCGGTGCAGGTGCTCCGGGTTTTGCCCGCTGCGGAAGAGCCGGAGAAAAAGAGGCATCGTTTCCTCATGTTACCGTAGGCGACCCGTTCCCTGTACAGTAAAGACCGAATGGAGAAAAAATTATGACGAAAGTAACGAAAGAATTGACAGCGTATCTTGTCATGGGGATCCTCGTGTTGGTCGTCGGAATTGTTCTCGGTTATTATATATGGGGAGTGGAAAAGGGTGAACAGCCGGACTATAAGACCACTCTTACCAAGGCCGCGGATTATCTCGGCACGGTTGAACAGCAGAACAAGGCGTTGAAGAAGGAAAAGGCAGATCTCCAGAAAGAAATCGCCGGGCTCGCCGGTAAAATGAAAGAAGAACCGGACAAGCTGAACGAGCAGATAAACAATTTTAAACAGCAAATTGCGTCACTGACCGCGGATAAAGAAAAACTTCAGGCATCCCTTGACGAAGCCATGAAGGCCGCCGCCGAAAAGGAAGAGGCTCTCACGGCCGAAATTCGGGAGCTTACAGTAAAAATCGAGGAACTCAGGAATAAAAATGAATCACTTCAGTCAGCCGCAGATGAACAGAACGACCTTGTGAAAGAAAACGAAAGACTGAAATCGGAGCTCGCGGACCTCGTGAAGGAAAAAGAACAGATGCGGTCAGAGCTTCAGGAGGCCCTGAAAGAAAGGGATATGCTCAAAGAAGAAAACGAACGTTTCAGTTCGAGCGCAAACGATGAAAACAGTATTCGGAAGCTGGAAGCAAAGGTGGAAGACCTGAAGGCCCGGCTTGAAGCCATTCAGCAGATGGCTGTTCCTCAAGCCGCCGACGCACCCCCGGAAACACCCGCTGAGACGGAGTAAAAAAGCAGGGGAAGCCGCGGAATTTTCCTGTTTGACGCCCTCGCGGCCACCGTGAAATAAACATCGGGATTCCATAGTATCATCTCCGGTACCGAAGTGATCGACGGCATCGTTTTTTAATAAAAATTTTCCATTGCTTGGAAAATCCTCTTTTACTTCAATAAAAAGAGGATTTTTTTTTGTTCTCGAAGTTTTTCGTTGTGGGAACTCATGCTGTTTGATAATTAAGGTATAACAACACGCAACAAGGCGCGGTGAACCGTCGAACCGAACCGAAACCGGCAAGCCTCGATTGACGTGTTGAACGAGCCTGAAAGAGGTGGTCATTATGAATCGACTCCGGGTGCTGTTTTTTATCAGCGTGCTGTGCGCCATGTTCATTACTTCCGCCGTGGCAAGTGCGGCCTCAGTAGGTACCGTCACCGCCGTCCAGGGGCGGGCCGACCTGACCAGGGGCGACGATCCGGCTCGTCCCGTCGCGCTCGGCGACGAGGTAGTTATCGGCGATTTTCTTCGAACCAAGAGTAACGCCCGTCTCGAGGTCACTTTTATAGACGGCAGCGTTTCCCGCATGTCTTCGAAGTCGCGTCTGCGGGTAACCGAGTTTCTCTTTGACGCGGGTGAAAGAAAAGGGAAGATCGAACTGTTCCGTGGAAAGGTGCAGAGCGTCGTGGCCGGCGCCACGCCGGGCAGCTCCTTCGACGTGGAGACACCCACAGCGGTGTGCGGCGTCCGGGGGACCACCTATTTCGTCTGGTTCCAGGAAGGCGTGACCGGAGGAGCAGGCAGTGAAGGCACCTTTTACGTGTACAGCAAGGGTCGTCCCGGCGAGCCGCGAAACGTGGGTCCCGGCCAGGGCTTCCTGGTGCGGGGCATAGACGAGGTTCCCATCATCAGGATCGCCACGGATGAAGAAATGCAGAAACATTTCGACGATACCGCGACCGGGGAAGAGGACGGCAACGGGGACGACGGCGACGGCGGAACGGGAGGAACCGTGGGCGAAGACCTGGAAAGCGGATCCGGGTCTGACGACGGTTCTGCTTCCGGCGGGTCGGCATTCGGGTTCGATCCGGGCTCTGATCCCACGCCCACGGATCCGTTGTTCACCGAACCGCCTCCGGAACCGTTTACACCGGAATCGCCGGGCGGCGAACCGGTGATCGAAGGCACCTGGAGCGACGAGTGGAGCACGACCAATTTTTCCTTTTCCAGTGAGACAGGCGTTCTGGCCGTCGACGGGACAATTAATATTCTGCACAGTGAAACACCTGCTATTCTTGATTTTTATTCCTGGACGGTTCCGCTGTTTATCGGAACGGAAACAGGTGTAATGACGGGGCTCTTTGCCGGTTCCGTCGAGGCGGATGAGAACCTGTGGTGGGGGTTCATTCCTTCCTTTTACATGAATGCCGGCGGCGACCTGGGGTATTTCCTGGGCGCTGTTCCCGAGGGGACGGGGACACTCGGCAGTTTTGACTTCGAAGGTGAAGGCGCCGCCGATCTCGTGACACTGCTGACGGGAACCGCCGGTGACGAGGGCATCGAACTTTTCGTGCCGGATGTGGCGAACACAATGTGCGATGGTTTCTTTATAAACGCGAATGAAGACGCCGGGTTCTCGCTTTACGCTCAAGGTTTTTCCGGTGACGCCC
>JAGYOR010000179.1 GCA_018399535.1 Deltaproteobacteria bacterium
CCAGGAGATTTTTCGCCGGGACTTCCGCGTCTTCGAAGACCAGTTCCGCCGTCCCCGAGGCGAGAATTCCCATCTTTTCTTCAATCGTTCCAAGAGAGAAACCGGGTGTGTTTTCGAGATCGACAACCAGGTTCAAAATGCCCTTGTATCCCTTGGAAGGATCTTCCGTGGCTGCCAGGACGCAGTATTTTGCCACATTGCCGCTGGTAATGAACTTTTTGACGCCGTTGACGATGTAGGTGTCGCCCTTGAGGACCGCCCGGCACCGGAGGGCCGCCGCGTCGGAGCCCGCGCCGGATTCGGTCAGGGCGTAGCAGCCTTCCACCTGGCCGCTCGCCACCGGCTCCAGGAATTCCTTCTTTTGCTCATCGGTCCCGAAAGTTCTCACGGGGTGGCCGTAGAGAGAATTGTTGACCGACGTGATGACGCCGCAACTGGCGCAGCCGCGGGCAATTTCGATAAGGGCCATAACATAGGTTACGTTATCCATACCTGCGCCGCCGTATTCGGTGGGAACGGCCACGCCCATGAGTCCCATTTCTCCCAGCTTCCGGCAGATTTCCTGCGGGTGACGGTGTGTCCGGTCAAGCTCCTCGGCCTTCGGTTTGATTTCTTCATCCGCAAACCGTTTAATCATTTCCTTAACCATTGCCTGTTCTTCGGTGGGTGCAAAATTCATAACGCTTTCCTCTCGGTGTCAGTAAGACATGGTTGTGTGTTTCAAAATAACGAAACAGAACATTGCGGCGGTTTACCTCGCGGCGGCCGTGACCCGCCGTCATGCTGTTGCGGCCGGCGTGTTTACCTATTATATCGTTGATCAGCTTCTTTCCAGAACGAGTGCCATGCCCTGGCCGCCGCCGATGCACAAAGTCGCCAGGCCGAGTGTGTCGCCCCGTTCCTTCATCTGCATCGCCAGGCTGTAAGTGATGCGGGCGCCGGTGCAACCGATGGGATGACCGATGGAAATTCCGCTTCCCTTGAGATTGCAGTTGTCCAGGCCGACGTCGAGTTCACGCATACAGGCGATCGCCTGGCAGGCAAAGGCCTCGTTCAGCTCAACCAGGTCCATGTCGTTCATGCTCAGGTTGAGTTTCTTGAACAGTTTTCTCGTGGCCGGTATGGGGCCGAGACCCATGTAAGCCGGGTCGACGCCGCCCGACGCGTAGCCCTTTATTTTCGCCAGGGGTTCCAGGCCCAGTTCCTTCGCCCGTTCGGCGCTCATGACAACCACGGCGCAGGCGGCGTCGTTGACGCCCGAGGCGTTTCCCGCGGTTACCGTGCCGTCCTTCTTGAAGGCCGGCGAGAGCCGGGCCATCTTTTCGAGGGTCGTATCCATGGGCCGTTCATCAATCTCGAACACCTTTGGATCACCCTTGCGCTGAGGAATTACAACGGGGACGATCTCGGGCGCCAGTGAACCGTCGGCAATGGCCGCCCGGGCGCGCTGGTGGCTGAGGAGCCCCAGCTCGTCCTGCTCTTCCCGCGTGATGCCGTATTTCTCGGCGATGTTTTCCGCGGTGAACCCCATGTGGTACTTGTAGAATATCTCGTACAGGCCGTCGTGGACCATGAGATCGGCTATTTCACCATAGGGCATGTTCATGCGGTATCCCCACCGGGCGCCGGGAAGCCCGTAGGGAGCCCGGCTCATGTTTTCCATGCCGCCGGCCACGATGATGTCGGCGTCGCCAGCCTTTATGGCCTGGGCGGCCAGCGCGATGGCTTTCATGCCCGACGCGCAGACTTTGTTCACGGTGATGACGTTGGTTTCTTCCGGCAGACCCGCGTAGATGGCGGCCTGACGCCCCGGGTTCTGACCAAGCCCGGCGGTCAGTGTGTTTCCCATGATGCACTCGTCGATGACGACAGGGGTCAGGGAATCGTCGTAGTCATAATATTTCCCGTTCAGTTCGGTTTTGTCAAAATCACCAAAGGCGTCGGGGCGGCTTGATTTCAGAAATTCGTTTATGGCCGGCCGTAAGCCCGCACGCTTGAGCGCTTCCCTGATTACCAGGGCGCCCATGTCGACGCATTCCACGTCCTTCAGTGAACCGCCGAAGCTTCCCACGGCGGTTCTGGCGCCGTTTACGATAACAACTTCTTTCATAGTGAATCTCCTTCCGGATTGTGATTTTCAATAAGCGGATATCGGGAAACGAGGTCCTGTCAATTCGATGCCTGCTGAAGTGTCTCGACGAATTCGATTTCCCGGGGGACTTTATATGACGACAGGTACTGTCGGCAATGTTTCATGAGCTCCTTGTCATTCAGTTCATGGCCGTTTTTGAGGATAACCAGCGCCTTGATAATTTCACCCCGCATCAGATCTTCTTTGCCGACGACCAAAACGTCCTGTACGGACTCGTGCATTCGGAGCACCGTCTCCACCTCTCTCGGGTACACGTTGAAGCCGCTGGTTATTATCATTCGCTTTTTGCGCCCCGTCAGGAATATGTATCCCTCCTCATCGATCCGCGCAAGGTCTCCCGTGTGAAGCCAGCCGTTCCGCAGGACTTCCGCCGTCCGTTGCGGTTCCTTGTAATACCCCTTCATGACGTTCGATCCCCGAATAACCAGTTCGCCTTCCTCGCCCCGCGGAAGCTCGCGGTCTTCGTCATTGAATATCTTCGTTTCCACATCTCCCACGGGAACACCGATCGATCCGATTTTCTGTTTTATTCGGGGAAGATTGAAGGAACAGACGGGTGAAGCTTCAGTAAGGCCGTATCCTTCCATGAGCTTGACACTGAATTT
>JAGYOR010000018.1 GCA_018399535.1 Deltaproteobacteria bacterium
GGGTCTGCAGAAAACCTCCCTTCTCCGCATCGTTACTTTCTGCTTCCTGCGCTGCCGCAGGAAGACCTGCGAACAGCATTAACGCGGCGATACAACCAGCCAGTATTGTTTTCATTTCACGCCTCCTTTATTCGTCGGGATCTTTGAAGTTCCTTTTCGCTTTTTCTTTTTTAATCCAGAACGCTTTCTTCTATGTGATCCGGTTCGTTCAGGTCGCGATAATCCGTCACATCCAGCAGGGTTTCCCCTTTTTTCGCGGTCCAGGGTCCAACGTCGCGGCTTCCGTCATTAAGAATACGGGTAACACGGAAACGATAGGGTTCATCAAGATCCCGGGACAGCTTGAAATCAATACGGGTACGGTATTCGCTGCCCGGTCTGAAGGTTACTTCTTCCACCAGGTCCCGTCCCGGCGTAGGAATGGCCACTTCTACTATTTTCGCGTACAGATCCGGATCCAGTTCTTCCAGGAAATCAAAACAAAAAACATCCATCCCGGTATACCCGCGAACCATGCGCCCCCCCAGATCGGTGCGTCTGAACTTATGGGGAAACGCCTCCATATCCAGGTCAATGGGGAGGGTGGATACGACAACGGTTTCCGACTCGTTCCACTCGTCTCCTTCCCGCCGCAGTCCCGAGAGATACTCTTCAAGGGTAATGCTCACCTGGGTTTGACCTGCATTTACAGATTCCCAGAGGATTTCTGCGAGATATCTATCCAGAAGAAGAACCAGATGCTCGCCGGCCCAGCGGCTTCCCTGTTTCCATTCCCTGCCTTGATCAGCAAAAAGAAGTTTCACCATTGTTTCAGCTACCGGCATGCTTCTCAGCCGGGGATTGGAAATGCCGTGGTCGCGCAGAGCGCTTCGAATCCGGGCCGGGGTCCCGCCGTCACGATCCCGCTCGATTCCCATGTTGAGAATGCCCTTGACCCAGAACAGCTCACTGTCCCCGGTGCCTGAACGTCCGCCGTATCGGTAAACATCGAACCCATAGTCCGGCTCATGGTCAGTAATTGATCCCAGGGCGGGACGGGCCGGCGCGAGATACCAGGTGCCTGTATCCTGATGATCCTGAAACACCCTTACTCCATCAATATCCCGATAGGTTCCCAGGTCCGGCGCCGCCTGGACGGACAGCGGAAACAGCAGAATAATCAGCAGAACCATCAGTCTCACGTTGATTACTCCTTCTCCGTCTCAGCCAGGAGCGACTCTATTCGGGAAGACCCGATAAAAAGGTTCAGGCTGCGGCCGTCGTTCCATTCACTTTCTTCAATGGTTTCTCCGGACTCTTTTACCAGCAGCAACCGATACTGGTACATCAATGGATCAGCACCCCGATCACCCGGAACATACAGGACAAGACCGGAGGATGTGTTTTCACTTTCCGTCAAGGCCAGTTCACGTTCTGCGACGCCTGAACCTCCCGCCGTAAAGTAAGGAGAGCGGAGACGGATCACCAGCTTGTATATGCCGAATTCAGAAAAGATAGCGGGTATGGCTTCAAGATTGACAGGACTTGCAGGCGCCAGGGCGACGCCCCTTCGCACTTCCTGGTCGATGGCTTTCAGACCTGCTTCGTACGTCGTATCCAGCGACGTGCCCAGCCATGCCACGAGAACGTCATGACCCAGCACGGCGCTTACTTCCGGAAGCCTGAAGATTCGTTCAGCTTTTGGCGGGATAGGTTTGATTTCCTTGAGTTCCTTGGTAACCCGTTCCAGTTTGCTCCCTCGCATTCGATAGGCGTTGATTTCTTCAGGAATTAAAGGAAAGCTGGTCAGATTCACAAGCTTACCCGAAGGTTTTCCCCTGCTCCACTCGTCGAATCCCTTCACCTGGCTGCCGCTGAAGCTGCCGTACCGGATTCGAATGGGTACCGGTACTGACTCTGAATCTACCTGGACCCAGAGTCTGCCACTTAATCCTTCCCGGGAAATTTGAGCGAGCACTTCTTCCACTTCATCCTGTGTCAGGGAAAGAGTGAGCCTGAATGGTTGCCTGAGACTTGCGGGTGGGTAAACATGGATACAATCGGGCAGCAGGGAGAGTCCTGCTGCGACTGCTTCGAAATCGACCGTTGCTCCCAGGCCCTTTATAGACCGCAGATCAAGAGGGTCGGAAGGTCCAAGACCCAGAGCTTCCTTTAAAATAGCCCTGAGAAGCAGGACGTCTCCTTCACGATGGGGAGCCGCAAGTTCGGCAGTGACCATCACCGAGGGCTGGCCGGGTTCGGCAAGGTGGTTATACTGAACACTGAGACCATACCCGGCTTCATTGTGTACCAGAAGAATCTCCCGGGGAAGATAATAAAATACATGGCCGGCGGCCTTATCCTGGAAAATCAGGTGACTTTCCCATCCGCAGGCCTGGCTCAAATCATAAAGCAATGCCGGATCTTCAATGATGTCGGCAAGGTCAAGGGCTGTTCCGGGATCCGGTCCTTCCGGTTCAGGCTGGTCCGAGACTGCGACCGGTCTCAGTTGCGGAAGTTTCTTTTGGATCACGGAAGTGGGTATCCTTATCCGGGTGACAGGCTTCAACCGCATGTCAGACACTTCTTTTGTCCCGGAAAGTCCCTGCAAAACGGGGGTTTGCTGCAGATCGTTTTCCCGCGCCTCTGCCTCGGAAAGAAAAAAACCGTAAAAACCTGTCGGCAACAGGAGCATGATCAGCAGAAACAATGTGCTAATTGAAATGGTTTTTTTCATTATCACAAAGCACCTCACGTGGTATTTCAACGTTTTTCTTCTCCAGAGAACCGGCAACACCCTTAAAATACCCCGGCCCGGTAATCAATGCACTGAAAGGCACAGAAATGCTTTTCGATCCTTTCGGAACATCGGGTCCAACTTTCTTTATTCCGGCTTTCCATTAGTCATTGATCGAACAGCCGGGGGCCGTTCACCGGCAGGATGACGAGATACAATCCAGCATCTCGAAAAAAAGAGAACTCCATTTTCCAACGAGCCCAGCAACCGGTATATTTTACTATATGTTATACTTGGCTTTTTGAAAACCATTCATTGTGAGATTCTCTTCACACCACGGTCACTCGATGCTTCTTCGCAATAGTGAGCAACAGCACCCGTTCAGACGATGGATTCCTGTCATATGGACCGCCGCTCACCCGTGGCATGTTCTGCAAAAAATGCACGTCACCCTCAACGGTCATTTGAACAAACCTCGGGTCCTGTTAAAAAGACGTGCCACCCTCCTCCAACGGCAAACAGGTTACAGTAAACTATTACTATCCCTGCCATGTGTTCACAATATCGTCATCACTCAAGACATTTTTTCGATTGCATTGTGACCGTCAAAGAAACCCGGCAGCGAAATGAGTTATTGAGAATGCTCAACAACATGAGCTCGGAGGAAAGGGCTTCCCGGGTTATGTGCTGATTTACCAGCGTCCCTTGGCGCCCGGAGTCAATGAACAAACGTGAATCTTTCGATTCTGCGGAGTACAGGCATTGACAAGTGCTAAATTTTATTATCGGCACTATGCCCGTCTTGTCAAGTTTTTTTGAGTTTACATGGGCTTATCCCAGATCCTGTTTAAGGACCTCAGGATGTTGCCCGTGCATCACCTTCGCTCCCGGGGAAGAATTCCGGCGGGTGGAAATCGGGCGATAAAATGAACGGAGCGGGGGTTACATCGAACGGATCTCCTGCCGCATGAACACCGCGTAGGAAATGCCGAAACAGATGAGTGTTATGGCAATCAATGAAATTATGTGGGGAAGAACGACCTGAAAACTCTGCGTAAGCGTCAGGGGACGCTGGAACCGTTCCACCAGGTGTCGCTCCATGGGCCCCATCATGACAAAGGCCTGGGTCGTTTTTCTCGTGGGATCGATGATGATTGACGTGGCGTCGTTGTAGAGTTTCATGGGCGACGCCAGTGAAATATTTTCCCTAATTTTCACGTGTTTGACAATGATGTCGGGATTTTTCTTCGCCTGCGTGTCCATGGGCGCCACGGTGCCGGCGACAACGGAAGCGCCGATGGAAATGAAGAATGAAAAAAATATCCAGGCGGCAAGCGTCGCCAGTGCCGATGTGGCCACTCCCCGGAAAAGAATGGAGAAGAGAATACTCATGGCAAGCCAGAACGAAATGTAGAAAATACTGATGACCAGGTACAGGGCGATCCGCCACACTTCTTCCGCGCCGGGAACGACGCCGATCAACTTCAGACCGAGTCCCGAAACCACCAGCACGATGGAGACCAGCATGATACTGATGGTGGCGACGCCTCCGAGAAATTTCCCGTTGATGATGGCATCACGATAGATCGGCTGGGAAACAAGCATGCTCAGCGTTCCGCTGCTTCGCTCGCGGTTGACGGCGTCGAAACCGAGAAACAAACCGATCAGGGGACCGAAAAACGCCACAAACTGCACCAGTGAAAAAATGGGTCCCGTCGATGTGAAAAGCATCAGGAAAACGAAATTAGGTTTTGCCACGCCGCTGAGCTCTTCACGAAGGCTGATGCCCACCATGTAGGTGGTGATCAGGCTTGTCATGGCAATGAGGGCGAACAGGATGGTAAACCGGTAGCTGCTGAAATGGTCGGACAGTTCTTTTCTGAAAATGGTTCCGATACCGGTCATAGCTCAATCTCCTGAAAATATTTCATGTAAAGATCATCCAGCGATATCTTGCTGTCGCCCACGCCGAACTGTTCCTCTGCCAGCTGGTCCATCGTGCCCGTGGCTATCATACGCCCGCCCAGCATTATACCGATTCGATCGGCGATTTTCTGGACCTGTTTGAGATCGTGTGAAGAAATAATAACGGTCATGTTCTTGTCGCGGCTGAGCGATTGAATGTAACCGACGATGCGCATGGTCCCCTCGGGATCGAGACCGAGTGTCGGTTCATCGAGAAACGCTATCTTCGGCTCCCTGACGAGAATCTGGGCAATGCCCAGCCTCTGCCGCATGCCCCGGGAATAGGCGGCGATTTTTTTCTGCGCCTCTTCCCCGAGACCCACGCTTTCGATGGCTTCGTCGATTCGCTTCTTACTGACCGAATCGGGCATTCCGTTGAGCTGCGCGATGAAATGAAGATTTTCCGGTCCGGTCATGTCGTCGTAAAAGCCGACACGTTCGGGAATATATCCGACGACGCGCTTGACCTTGATTGATTCCCTGCGAGGGTCGAACCCGGCAACCCGGGCCTTGCCGCCGGACGGCTCGGTCAGACCGAGAAGCATCAGGAGTGTTGTTGTTTTTCCCGATCCGTTTGGTCCCAGAAACCCGAAAATTTCCCCGGCCTGCACCGTGAGGTAAAGATCCTGCACGGCCGCCTGTTTGCCGTATACCTTGGTCAACCCCCGGGTCTCAATGATCGCTTCATCGCCCATGCTACCTCCTTCCCAGGGTCATGAAAAGTCCCAGGAGACCGACGATAACGAGCATTATGATAGCGATACCGATCCAGCCCCACGCCGCCGACGCCTTCACAGTAACCCGCAGATCAATGTCATCGCTGCTTTTTTTACTGTCCGCGCTGACGCCAAGGGCGTAGTCGCCGACGAGGGACTCCTCGGCTGGAATAATCGTCATTTCAACCTGTCTCGTGCTTCCATGATCCAGAGAATCGATTGTTTCCGGTTCGAATTTCACTTCCCAGTTTTCAGGTTTCATGGAAAGGAACCCGATGTCCTGAATGGTCGCCGAGCCGGTATTTCTTACGTATATGGAAAATTTGACCGGTTTGCCCTTTTCCACTTCCAGTGACAGGAGATCCGACTGCGTTCCCAGGTTCAGACTGTAGGTCCCGGTGATAATAACCTTCAGGTTCGTTTCCGCCGTTATATCACCGGCCGCCACCTTGACCGGAATGTTATATTCACCGGCCTCGGCGAAACGATTGGGAACCACTTCCACGTTGACGCTCTGGTTTTCATCGGCTTTCATGATGATGCTCGAGACATACTTTTCCTTGAAGGGCGGCTTGAAGTTCACTTGCCAGTCCCGGGGCGGATCCGCCAGGAGATTGAATGCCTGCTCCTTGCGGGTGCGGTTGGTGATATTCAGGGCGAATTCAAAACTCACGTCGGTAGAACCCTGAAGAACCGGATAGGAAGAAACCAGCTCGACGGTACCCTTTATCTCTTCCTTCGCGCGCACAGTTACCTGAAGCGTTTCGGATTTTTTAAAGGCTCCGTCCCTGGTTCGGACCGTTACGCCAACCTTGTAAACGCCCGGTTTCATATCGGCATCGGGCTCCAGCGTCAGCGTCGTGAGCCGTTCTTCTTCCGCGGGAATACGCGTTGCAGTGACATCAAAAGCGTAGGACTTGATCCGCGCCTTCCATCCCTCGGGAACATCACTCAAATCCAGCAGGACCGTTTCGCCCCGTTTCCCGGTATTTTTGAAAGACAGTTCGACATCAACCGAGGTCGTTCCCTCGGGAATAATGATCTGGGGATACGTGAAGTACATATCAAGCCCGCGGTCGGGCCCGGGCGCGCCCAGGACAGAGGCGGGATGGCTCATCAGAACGGCGAGACCACAAATAATGAGCACTCCCAGTAATGGTACGACCTTCCTGCCAGCAAATCTCATGTCACTTTCCTCCCTTATTTCAGCCGGCGCTCTCAAATCCCGCGGGACCGCCGGATCTTTCCAGTCCGTAAACGGTGGTACCGAATTAACAGGTATCTTCGGAATCCCCCCTCGCGTCGTAATCCTTGATGCTGAAGGACTCTACATAAAGAGCCTTCTTATTGTCAAGGCTGATTCGGATGGAACGCGGATTTCGTCATCAGTGACGATAACGAAGCGTGTCGCGCGATCAGGAAAGAATTTTTCGAGGAAGTCTCCGGGCAACAATAAAAACAGTTTCCGGCACGCGAGTCGAAAAAGGTATCAGAGTGGATCTGTAAGCCGAGTTCTGTTTCTCCCGGAATGTTCCGGGAAACGGTGATCATTCATCTGGAACGACGGTTGCCCGCCGCCTCAAGCGACACTACCCGAGAGCTTTGGGCGGGCCGCCCTCAAACGCTCTCCTATTCGGTCTTGCTCCGGATGGGGTTTACCATGCCTTTCCCGTCACCGGGAAAGCGGTGAGCTCTTACCTCGCCTTTTCACCCTTACCCCGTCCTGCGACGGGGCGGTATATTTTCTGTGGCACTTTCCTTAGGGTCGCCCCCAGTCGCCGTTAGCGACCATCCTGCCCTGTGGAGCTCGGACTTTCCTCCGGCCCGCTCGCACGAACCGGCGACCACCCGATCCACTCTGATACGCTATTACTATAACAATTGTAAACGTCGGAATCAACGCGGAGCAACCGAATCCGTCGCGCGCCGGATGTCGGAACCGGTAAATTCCGACCGGACGTTTCCGCGGGTCTCACCGCGGCATTTTTATTGCTTCTGATCATCCTCGCAATAGATGATCCTGTTGCAGTGCGGGCACAGTATCAGTTCTTCAGAACGAAGGAGCTCATTATACAGCTGGGGCGGTATGTTCATGTGGCAACCGCTGCACACTTCGTTTTCGACTTTGACCACCGCCTGGCCGTTCCGCCGTCCCCGTATCAAATCGAATTTTTTTATGAGACCCTCATCAATTTTCGATCTCAATCCTTTCTGTTCGCGAACTTTTTCTTCCAGGCTGTCGTCGATTGACCCGAGTTCCGCTTCAATACCTGCCGCTTCTTTCTCATACTGTCTTCGATATTCTTCAATTTCAGATGAACTGGCGGCCACGGTACTCCGAGTACGATCTATTTCGTCGAGGAGCGTTATAATTCCGTCCTCTATTATGCCGTTCGCGTCGACAATTGAATCGATCTCTTTCAGGGTCGCTTCGTATTCCTTGTTCGTTTTCACGTCCAGGAGCCGGTTCTTTGCTTTCTTGATGCGTTCCGCCCCGTCGGCAAGCTCCGCTTCTTTCCGCCGATGATCCTCTCGTAACGATTCAAGGCGATCCTTTTCAGCCTGGAGCTCCTGCTCCCGGCCCTCCATGTCAGCGACGAGCATTTCCTTCTTTCGCGGAAGTTCGTCTTTTTTCGCCCTCAGGGCCGCCACTTCCGTTTCTGTCTTTTGAAGTTTTACCAGCAGTTGGAGTTGCTCTTTCAAAAATGTCCTCCTTCTCTTTTTTATCCGCCGGACGCACCATAAAAAAATGCACCAGAAACTGGTGCATTTTTCAACAGTGGAGGGCGCAATGACCGCTCCGTGTATCCGGTACCTTTTGTTCTCGCCTTCCCATATATATGACTTCCTAGTGGTGGGCCCACCTGGGTTCGAACCAGGGACCTACCGGTTATGAGCCGGTGGCTCTGCCAATTGAGCTATGGGCCCCCTGTGTGACTTGCCCAGCTTTCGCTACGACAAACAGTAGACATATACCCGGCACCGTTCTCTGTCAAGATGTTTATTATCGGAAGGTGGATATTTTTTCAGAACAATCGCTCGATCAATTCCCCGACCGTTGACACGCCGACGACGGTCACCCCGTCGATCAACGCGGCACTTTCCGCCGCGCTTTCCGGCGTCACACACCGGCTGAAACCCATCCTGCCCGCTTCCCGTACCCGCGCGTGCACCTGTCCCACGCCGCGTACCTCGCCGGTCAGGCCTACTTCACCGAAAACCAGGGTCCCCGAATCCACGGGGCGCTTGAGAAAACTGGAGGCAAGGGACGACACGACGGCAAGATCGACTGCCGGTTCTCCGAGGCGTACGCCTCCCGCCACGTTGACGAAAATATCAAACCCGGAAAGATTGAAACCGCACACGCGGTCAAGAACAGCGGCCAGAAGAGACACCCTGTTATGTTCGACACCGATGGTCGTTCTTCTGGGAATACCGAAGTTCGTCTCGCTGACCAACGACTGCACCTCGACGAGGACCGGCCGTGTTCCTTCCATGCTAGCCGTTACCACCGACCCGGCCGCACCCCCGGGCCGTTCCGACAGGAACAGGGCCGAAGGATTTTCCACTTCGGCCAGGCCCTTTTCGCCCATTTCAAAAACGCCGATTTCATTGGTGGGGCCGAAACGGTTTTTAACGGCCCTGATGATGCGGAAATCATGACCCGAATCACCCTCGAAATAAAGAACGGTGTCGACCATGTGTTCCAGGACCCTCGGACCTGCTATGGACCCGTCCTTGGTGACGTGGCCAATCAAAAACAGCGGAACACCGGTCTTCTTCGCCAGGACGATCAACTTCTCGGAGGCCTCCCTTACCTGGGTGACGCTTCCGGGAGCCGACGTGTAAACATCGGAGTACATTGTCTGTATCGAATCGACGACGACGACGGCCGGCTTCAGTTCATCGATACGCTTGATAATCGCATCAAGCGAAACTTCCACCAGGACAACCAGATTCGAGGACAACGCCCCGATGCGGTCCCCCCTGATCTTGATCTGCCGTGACGATTCCTCGCCGGATATATACAGTGTTTTCAGGCCTGCGTCTGCGATGCGATGGAGTACCTGCATGAGAAGCGTTGATTTCCCGATTCCGGGATCACCGCCGATCAGTATGGTCGCCCCCGCCACCAGCCCGCCGCCCAATACGCGGTCGAATTCACCGATTCCTGTTTTGAACCGGTCCGCGTCCGCGGCGTCAATGGCGTCAATGGGAACAGGGTCTGATCCGTATCCGCGTTCTCCGGCTGACTCCGCTGACTCCCGTCCTCCCACTTCTTCTTCGACGAAACGATTCCACGAACCGCAGGCAGGACAGCGCCCCAGCCACTTTGGTGACCGGTAACCGCATTCCTGGCAGAAAAAAACTGTCTTGGCATTTTTCATGGCGACAACTCCTCGAGCGACACGAGCCTGATGCACCATACCCGGCGTCAGGTGCCCGCTACTATAGGTCCATTCCCCCCACGTCGTCAATGCGAAAGACCGAATAACGCCTGTACGGTGAAACAGCGCCCCCGGCGACCGGCCGGTCTTCTCACCGGAGAAGCCCTGCCGCCCATCGGCGCGGAATCGTCAAATATCTTGAGTAAGAAATCCGATTCTGGTAAGAATTCATGTTTCGCGATTTAACCGTGGGAAGGAGTTCATATGGATCACAACCCTAATTTCAGCTCCGGCCCCTGCAGCAAGCGTCCCGGCTGGTCATTGTCATCTTTGAACGACGCGGCTGTCGGGCGGTCGCACCGCAGCGTCCTGGGGAAGAAAAAACTGGCTCTCGCGATAACCGAAAGCAAGCGTCTTCTGGGAATACCTGACGATTATCTTCTCGGCATTTTCCCGGGATCCGACACGGGTGCATTCGAAGCCGCGCTGTGGTCCCTGCTGGGCCCACGGCAGGTCACCGTTCTGGTCTGGGAAAGTTTCAGCGAAGGATGGGCCACGGATGTTTCGAAACAGCTGAAGCTCGATCCCGTTGTCTTGAGGGCTGACTACGGAGACATACCCGACCTGCACGCCGTCGACTGGTCGGGAGACGTGGTTTTCGCGGCCAACGGAACGACCAGCGGCGTCAAGATCCCCGACTGGAACTGGATACCCGCCGACCGGGCGGGACTGTCGATCTGTGACGCTACCAGCGCTGTCTTTGCCATGCCCGTGGACTGGTCGAAGGTGGACGTGCTCACCTATTCCTGGCAGAAATGCCTCGGCGGCGAAGCGGCCCACGGCGTTCTCGTTCTGTCGCCACGCGCCGTGGAACGGATCGAATCCTACGATCCGCCCCGGCCGCTGCCGAAAATATTCAGAATGAAGAAAAAGGGATCCGTGGACCGAAGTATTTTCGAGGGCAATACCATAAATACCCCGTCGATGATCTGCGTCGAAGATTACCTTGACGCGCTGGCCTGGGCTTCCGAAACAGGCCTCGACGGCCTTTTCGAGCGAACCAGGAAAAACCTCGAGGCCGTGGAAGAGTGGGTCGCCGGCATCGACTGGATCGACTTCCTGGCCCGGTCGAAGGATATCCGTTCCTGCACGTCGGTCTGCCTCATGATCGTTCACCCGCGGTTTCAGGAACTTCAGGAAGACGAGCAGCGTTCACACATTAAGAAGATCGCCGGGACTCTCAGTGACGCGTCCCTGGCCCACGACATAGCGTCCTACAAGGACGCGCCGCCCGGATTCCGATTCTGGTGCGGACCCACTATCGAAACACACGACCTGCGGCGGGCCCTCGGCGAGTTGGAAAAGACCTGCCTGGAAAAGATCTCGTTTCTGAGCGATTAGGAAGGATGTATACATGAAAAAAGTTCTCGTGAGCGACAAGCTGGCCCCGGAAGGAGTAGAAATATTTATAAATGCCCCCGGCATCGAAGTTGACGTCACAACAAACCTGACGCCGGAGGAACTGAAGGGAGTCATTAAAAATTACGACGGTCTCGCGGTTCGAAGCGCTTCGAAAATAACCGCGGACATCATTGACAATGCGGAAAAACTGAAGGTGATCGGCAGGGCCGGTATCGGGCTGGACAACATCGACGCCCCGGCAGCAAGCAAGCGGGGCATCGTCGTTATGAACACACCGGGAGGCAACACCATCACCACAGCGGAACACGCCATCGCCATGATGCTTTCCCTGGCGCGAAAGATTCCCCAGGCGACCATCTCGATGAAAGCTGAAAAATGGGAAAAAAACAAGTTCATGGGATCGGAGGTTTATAACAAGACTCTGGGAATCATCGGCATCGGGCGTGTCGGTTCCATCGTGGCCAACAGGGCCCAGGGACTGAAGATGAACGTCATAGCCTATGATCCATTTATTTCCCGGGACGCCGCCGAAAAATCGGGCGTGAAATTGATGCCTCTGGACGAGGTGCTCGCCGCATCGGATTTTATTTCCCTGCACACACCGCTGACGGACGAAACCAGAAGAATTATTAACGCCGAGGCGTTCAAAAAAATGAAGACCGGCGTTTATGTCATCAACTGCGCCCGGGGCGGCATCATTGTGGAAGACGACCTCTACGACGCCCTGGTGTCCGGAAAGGTGGCGGGAGCCGCGCTGGACGTTTTTGAAGAAGAACCCTCCGGGAACCACAAGCTCATGAAGCTTGACAATGTCATTTGTACCCCCCACCTGGGGGCCTCGACGGACGAAGCCCAGCGAAACGTGGCTATCGCCGTCGCC
The DNA here is from genome assembly GCA_018399535.1 of Deltaproteobacteria bacterium. Lineage (GTDB taxonomy): Bacteria > Desulfobacterota > Syntrophia > Syntrophales > UBA2210 > MLS-D. The sequence goes on from JAGYOR010000018.1 coordinate 12,088, forward strand.
CAGCAGATCGTCGATTATCTCACCAAGGGAGAAATCAGGAACGCCGTGAACTTCCCGTCAGTCAGCGCCGAAGTTCTCAAACTGGTGAGACCGCACCTGACCCTCGCCGAAAAGATGGGGCATCTCCAGGCACAGATTCTTTCAGGCGGCACAGAGGAAATCGAGATAGAATACAGCGGCGAAATTCTCGATTACGACGTCGCTCCGGTGACCATAGCCTTCGTGAAGGGGTTTCTTACGCCGATCCTTCAGGAAAACGTAAATTTCATCAATGCGCCCATCATCGCCCGCGAAAGGGGTATCCGGGTGATCGAGTCGCGGAGTACGGAAATAAAAGACTATACGACCATGATCTCGGCGCGGATCACCACGTCTGAAGAAACGTCCGTCGTGGAAGGCACGATCTTCGGCAGGCAGGATCCCCGCATCGTTCGCATCAATGATTTCACGCTCGACGTCATGCCCGAGGGACACATGATCCTTCTTTACAACCAGGACAGGCCGGGCGTTATCGGCAATGTCGGCGTTACTCTCGGCAACAACGGCATCAACATCGCGCGGCTCCACCTGAGTCGTGAACTGATCGACGGCAAAGCCCTGGTGGTCATCAGTACGGACAGCGCAGCTTCCGATGACGTACTGTCGCAGCTGAAGAACCTGCCCAACGTACTGTCGGCAACCCGAATCGAAATGTGACCATGGTGGAGACTGGCATGGCAAATGTGATTATCATCGGAACTCAGTGGGGCGATGAAGGCAAAGGCAAGATTGTCGATCTCTATGCCCAGGAAGCGGACGTCATCGTTCGATTTCAGGGCGGGAACAACGCCGGGCACACGCTCGTGGCCAACGGCAGGCAGACGATTCTCCATCTCGTCCCCTCGGGGATTCTGCACGATCACAAGTGTTGCATCCTGGCAAGCGGTATGGTCATCAACCCGAAGATCCTGCTCGAGGAACTGGACGAGCTGGCGTCACACGGCCTCCCTCGCCCCGGAACAACGCTTCACGTGAGCGAATCCGCCCATGTCATCATGCCGTATCATGCCCGCCTGGACGGAGCCCGCGAGGCCGGGATGGGAAACTGCAAGATCGGCACAACGGGAAGGGGCATCGGACCCGCCTATGAAGACAGGGCATCCCGGGTCGGAATTCGAATCTGCGATCTCATGCATCCCGATATTTTCGCCCGGAAACTGCGATACAACGTGGATGAGAAAAACCACTACCTGACCGGATTCTGCGGTGAGGACCCGGTTGATTACGACGACATATTCGAGGAATACCGCGCATACGCAGAACGCCTGCAGCCTTACTGCGACAACACGCCGCTCCGCATCGAACGGGCCATGAAGGCGGGGAAACATATTCTTTTCGAGGGAGCGCAGGGAACCTACCTCGACATCGATCACGGGACGTATCCCTATGTCACCTCGTCGAGCACGGTGGCGGGAAACGCCTGTGCAAGCGCCGGCGTGGGACCTACCGCCATATCGGAAGTCATTGGCATCTGTAAAGCCTACACCACGCGGGTCGGAAGCGGACCATTCGTAACTGAGCTATCGGACGACACCGGCGAACGTCTCCAGCAACAGGGTGGTGAATTCGGAGCAACGACCGGAAGGAAACGCCGCTGCGGATGGCTTGACATGGTCATGATTCGTCAGTCGGTGAGGCTTTCCGGCGTCACGGGCATCGCGCTGACGAAGGTCGACGTGCTGACGGGATTCGACACCATAAAAATCTGTACCGGATACCGCATAGGGAAAAAAGAAATTACCGATCACGTTCCCGGCGACCTGGAGGTTCTGGAGCAATGCACCCCCATCTACGAGGAATTGCCGGGCTGGTCGGAAGACATTACGACCGCCCGCAGCCTGGAAGACTTGCCCCGGGCAGCACGGCGGTTCATCGACCGCATCGAGGAAATCGCCGACCGCCGGGTGGTGCTTGTTTCTGTCGGACCGGGCCGCAATGAGACAATCCTCGTCGGCAACCCATTTCGGTGAACGATGCAGACCACGAAAGACAGGAGAAAAAACATCGGAACACAACACCATTCGGCGAAAACGACAAAAGAGCGGGTCCTGCTTTGCGTTAACGCGGCGCTGAAAAGAAAACCCCGGAAGCTCTCCATTCTCAGGGTGGCCGAGCTTACGTCTTTCACCGACTATTTCGTGATCTGCAGCGGCGGTTCCGACCGGCAGGTCCAGGCGATCGCCGAGGCTATTCGGGAAGGTCTTAAAAAAGAAAAAATCCTTCCCGTCGGCACCGAGGGCGAACGGACGGGGCAATGGATCCTGATGGATTACGGCGATCTGGTCGTCCATATTTTTTATGAACCGATCCGCGAATTCTACGATATAGAGGGACTCTGGTCGGAGGCCCCGCTTATGGAAGTAGAGGAATCCGTTCAAACACTGACCGCGCTCGATGATAAACTTTAAAAAAACGAGCATTTTACCTGCCCTGGCGACCCTGTGCTTTCCGCCGCTGTGCATCGCCTGCGGCGCACTTCTCGAGGAAGAACGGGAGGAACCTTTCTGTCCCGCCTGCCTGTCACGAATAAACAGGGCGGAGGGATCGTTCTGTTCCATTTGCGGGAAACCGTTGGAAGCACCGTCCTCCGACGGCGGGCACGTGTGCGGAGACTGTATTATTCATCCTCCTCCCTTTTCCCGCGTCAGGACTCTCGGAATATATGAAGGGCCGCTTCTCGAGGCGATTCACAGTTTCAAGTACAGGAAAAACATGGCGGCGGGAGAACGCCTGGGATACATGATGGCGCGCCGCAATTACGATTTGCTGAATCCCGCTGATTACGACGTGGTTGTTCCCGTTCCACTTCATCCTGCAAAGCTTAGAAAACGGGGATTCAACCAGGCGCTTGTTCTGGCGGGGAAAATAGCGCGGCGGTTCGATCGTCCGATCAACTTCACGTCCCTGAAAAAAATCGCCGAAGGCCCCCCGCAGGTAGGTCTCGGCAGGAAGCGTCGGGAACGCAACATCAGGGGAACCTTCGCCGTCGCGGACGGAGGTCGATTACAGAAAACGCGGGTTCTCCTCGTGGATGATGTGTACACCACGGGAAGCACTGTACGCGAATGCGCCCGGGTTTTAAAACAAAGCGGCGCGACCGACGTCGCCGTTGTAGCCCTCGCGCGAACGCGAAGCGACGGACACGGTCGACAGGCTGAAGGAGACGGTACAGATGAATAAAATTCTGTCACGCCGGGAACTGAAGGAAATCCTCGACCAGGAGCGGTCGCGGGGGAAACGGATCGTATTCACCAACGGCTGTTTCGACCTGCTTCACTTCGGCCATATCGCCTGTCTGCGAGAAGCGAAACGTCGCGGCGATATACTGGTGGTCGGTCTCAACAGCGACACCTCCGTTGCGTCGATCAAGGGTCCCTCAAGACCGATTGTACCGGAGGCTGAACGAGCGGCAATCGTGGCTGCTCTCGAGCCGGTCGATTTCGTTACGCTCTTTGAAGAAGACACGCCGCAGGACCTGATCGCTTACCTGCAACCCCACGTCCTGGTGAAGGGAGGAGACTGGAAGAAGTCGGACATAGCCGGCTCGGACATCGTCGAAGACGTCGTCATCGTGCCGTCGGTGGCCGGCGTCTCCACCACGGACATCATCGCCCGCATCGAGGAAAGGCTTCGAAGTAAAAGATAATTTTACTTTACAAACGATTTTCTATTGTATATATGGGACACACAATTTTTGAACTCGCTGAACAGGATGGGAATGCCTCTGCCATGACGCCCGAGCAACTGGAATATTTCAGGACGCTGTTCAATCAAAAAATTGATGAATTATTGCGGGAAGCCGGGAAAACGGTATCGGGCATGACCGGGACGACGGAAAGTTTTCCCGATCTTACCGATCGTGCCTCACAGGAATCGGACAGGGATTTCGAACTGAGGATTCGGGACCGCGAACGGAAACTTATAAAAAAAATGCGGGAGGCACTCGAACGGATCGACAACGGCACGTTCGGAATCTGTGTTTCCTGCGGCAAAAAGATCTCTGAAAAGAGACTTATGGCCCGGCCCGTGACATTGCTGTGCATTGACTGCAAGAAAAAGCAGGAGGAGCTCGAAAAGCAACGCGGAGACTGACGATTGCTGCTCCGTCGGGCCGGTCCTGAAATTCGTACGAACTCAAGGTTACATTCCGGGGTGGATTGCCGGCGGCACGTTCATCCCATCGTGATCACCAAGGATCTTCATTTCCCGTCCCGGGGAATTTGCCGCCGGGGCGAAGAATTTCTTCGCTTCCCTTTCCTTGCACCGGACACGTGAAGACGGTTTTTTCTCGCCAGGAGACAGGCACGGCTGTGTTTGCAGATGTGGCTATCAGCAAGGGATCGGGGGGTATCTTTACGTATTCTGTCCCTCGTGAACTAAGCTCCTCCGTGTGCCCGGGCAAGCGGGTACTCGTGCCGCTCGGCAGTCGCCGTCACACGGGCTGCATCGTCGGAATCACGGAACAGACTTCCCGTGAAAAACTCAGGGACATCATAAGTGTTCTCGACGAGGAACCGCTCTTCGATGAGCGGGACCTGTCTTTCTTCCGCTGGACATCCCGTTACTACCTGTATCCTCCCGGCAAAACACTGGGCGTCATTCTGCCGTCCGGCATCGACGTGCGGAGTACGAAGTGGGTGACATCGGCTGGCTGCGAACCGGCCGCGTCGGATCATCTCACCGGGGAACAACGCCGGCTTCTCGAAGCGCTCATTGATTTTCCCGCCGGGTGCGCCCTGCAGACTCTCAAAAAGGCCTGCGGTCGCTCGTCTCTTGAAAAAGATCTGAAGCATCTCGCTGGCCGGGGGCTTCTTACCCTGGAAGAACGGCTCCAGCCACCCAAGGTCCGGCGGAAAAGCGAACGTATCATCCGCCTCGCCGCTCCCTCCGCGTCATCGGAACCGAGCTTGACGGAAAAGCAGCGCGCCGTGCTGGACCTGATCGAGTCGATTCCGCGGTGCACTCTTTCCCTGCTGTCGGGCCGCATCAAGAACGCCGCCGACACCGTTAAACGGCTGGAAAAAAAAGGTTTGGTCCTGTCGGAAAAACGCGAAATCTATCGCGAACCGGCGGCGCCGCCTTCATTTGGACGGGAACCGGGCCCGCTGCAGTTGAACGAGGACCAGGCAAAAGCGCTCGACGCGATTCTTCGGGCGGTCGACAGACGCGGCTACGCCCCCTTCCTGCTGCACGGTGTCACGGGAAGCGGCAAGACCGAGGTCTACCTGCGGGCGATCGCCTCGGTCCTCGACTCGGGAGGCGACGCCCTGCTCATGGTCCCCGAGATCGCGCTTACAGGACAGTTGATCGACCGGGTGCGGCGCCGTTTTGATGACCGGCTTATCGCCCTGTATCACAGCGGCCTTTCGGAGGGTGAACGTTACGACCAGTGGCGTAAAATGCAGCGCGGCGCTGCGCGCATTCTCATAGGAACCCGTTCGGCCGTCTTTGTTCCGATCCGGGACCTCAGACTTATTATCGTCGACGAGGAACACGACGCCTCCTACAAGCAGGATGACCGGCTTCCATATAATGCACGCGATCTCGCGCTTGTTCGGGGCCGTCTCCATGATGCGCCCGTGGTCCTCGGTTCGGCCACGCCCGATCTTCAGACGTATCACAATACCCGCCACCGGGGTTTCACGTGCCTGAAACTTCCGAATCGGGTCGAAAACCGTCCCCTGCCCGCCGTTACCATCGTGGACATGAAACAACCCGGCGCCCGGCGGGGAAAAGACCTGCTCCTGTCGGCCCCTCTGGCAACAGCGATCGAAGAAACGCTTAGTCGGGGCGACCAGTCGCTTCTGCTTCTCAACAGGCGGGGGTTCACTACGTTTCTGTACTGCGGTGAATGCGGCCATATCTTCACCTGCGCAAACTGTTCCGTCACGATGACGCACCACATGAGTCAGAATCTCCTGAAATGCCATTACTGCGATTATTCGATCAAGGCGCCTCCACTCTGTCCCATTTGCAAGAGCGGAAAAATTTTAAGCTTCGGCGCCGGAACGGAGAAACTCTTCGGGGAAGTAACGGCCCTGTTCCCCAGCGCGCGGACGGCGCGGCTCGACAGCGATGTCACGTCGAAACGGGGCAGTTACGAAACGATACTGTCCGCCCTGTACCGACGGGAAATCGACATCCTGGTCGGTACGCAGATGATAGCGAAGGGGCACGATGTTCCCCATGTTACCCTGGTAGGTGTGGTTTCAGCCGACGGAGCCCTTAACATACCGGATTTCAGGGCCGCCGAGCGGACCTTCCAGATACTGACGCAGGTCTCCGGACGCGGAGGCAGGGGACGCGATCCCGGAATAGTCTTTATTCAGACGATCAATCCGGATAACCCCTCCATACAGCGAGCCCGCAACCACGACTACGATGGTTTCTATCATGATGAAATCTCCGCGCGCAGAGAACTCGGATTCCCTCCTTTTCAAAGGCTTATCAACATCCGTGTATCGTCGCCGAGCGAGGAAAAGGCGGCGGAACTGGCCCGCCTGCTCGCCGACGCGGCACGGCGCTTCATCGCTGCGGTCAAGGGTAAGCCGGGGGCCTCCGTGCTGGGACCTGCCGAGCCGCCGCTGGCCAGGATAAAGGGAAGCTACCGTCGGCAGATATTGCTCAAGGGCCCCGATACCGTCTTTCTTCATGAAACGGCTGAACACGTTCTGAAAGCGGCCGGACGGCGAACCTCGGAGGTGAGAATCGACGTGGATCCGCTCAATTTCATGTAGCGTAAAGGTCGCGTACCGGATCAAAGTTGCTTTTACGAGCGGGGGTCCGTATAATTGCCGCGTTCCATACCATGGAAACCGGAAGAATAAACCGGTCGAAGAAGCATTGAACGACGGAGGAATATGAATAAAAAAATCGGCTTCGACAACGAAAAATATATACAGGAACAAAGCGCCGAGATCATACGCAGGGTCGAGCGCTTCAATAACAAGCTCTATCTTGAATTCGGCGGGAAGCTCCTCTACGATTTTCATGCCGCCAGGGTGCTGCCCGGCTATGATCCCAACGTGAAAATGCGTCTGTTGCAACAGCTGAAAGACAAGGCCGACATAATTCTGTGCATCTATGCGGGCGACATTGAACGAAAGAAAATCCGGGCCGATTTCGGTATAACGTACGATTCGGACTCGCTCAAGCTTATCGACAGTATCCGTTCCTGGGGCCTCGACGTCAGCGGCGTCGTCATCACCCGGTTTGAAAACCAGCCCGCCGCGACGATGTTCAAGAACAAGCTTGAACGCAGGGGGATCCGTGTCTACACGCACCGATACACGGCTGGATACCCCACGGACCTGGACCTGATTGTCAGCGACAGGGGCTATGGAGCGAACAGCTATATCGAGACAACGAAACCGCTCGTCATCGTGACCGGGCCGGGACCCGGCAGCGGCAAGCTGGCTACCTGCCTGTCGCAGTTGTACCACGATTATCGGCGGGGCATTCAATCGGGCTATGCCAAGTTCGAGACCTTTCCCGTGTGGAACCTTCCCCTGAAGCATCCCGTCAATGTGGCCTACGAGGCGGCGACGGCGGACCTGAAAGATTTCAACCTGATCGATCCCTTTCACCTTGACACTTACAACCTCAGGGCCGTGAACTACAACCGCGATGTGGATGTGTTCCCGGTACTCAAGAGAATCCTGGAAAAGATCACCGGTGGAAAGTCATTTTACCAGTCCCCCACGGATATGGGCGTGAACCGGGTCGGCTTCGCCATCACCAACGACGCGGTGACACTTGAGGCGGCGAAGCAGGAACTCATCAGGCGCTTTTTCCGTTATCGGTGCGAATATGTCATGGGTTTTATCGAAAAGGACGCCGTGCAGCGGGTGGAACTTTTCATGAAAGACTTCGGCATTGAGCCGGAATACCGGCGGGTGGTCGAACCGGCAAGGAGCGCGGCCATCAAGGCCCAGAAGAAAAACAAGGGGAACAAGGGTATTTTCTGCGGAGCATCCATGGAACTGCCCGACGGAACCATCGTTACGGGGAACAATTCACCCCTTCTTCACGCCGCATCCAGTCTTGTACTTCACGCCATCAAGCAGCTCGCCGAAATACCGCCGAAAATCAAACTGCTCACACCCGCCATCACCGATTCGGTCAGGCGGCTCAAAACGCAGGTACTTCACGAGGAATCTGTGAGTCTCGACGTCAACGAAGTCTTGATCGCCCTGAGCATAGGGGCATCGGCGAACTCGGCCGCCCAGCTGGCCATGGACAAGCTCAAGGAACTGGAAAGCTGCGAAGTCCATATCACCCATATTCCGACGCCGGGTGACGAGGCCGGCCTGCGGCGCCTGGGCGTCAATCTCACCAGCGACCCTAATTTTTCCACCTCGAATCTGTATATAACCTAAAGCGGCCGGAAAACGCCGCCGTCCGAATTCATTCGCTGCTCCACGCGGCGGATCCGCTCCAGGATGTCGGATGCCTTCTGCTCCAGTGTCTTCAGAAGCTCGAGCGCCTCTTCTTTTTCATCCCGGGCACTGTCGATCAATGCCGCCAGGCCCGACATATCGGATGAAAATACCCTGAAGCGGTCGCCCATAACGTCCAGAATTTCAGCGGTCGTCTCGTCGACGAAACGGTACAGATGCTGATATTTAAGATTTTCCTTGTAGCCGCTGATCGCCGAGACGAGAGAACCCCGTGTTTCCCTTTTAATCCGCCGCAGGGCGTCGTCAAGCGCCGCCAGGGTATCCCGCCCGACGTCGTCATTCGCACCCGGTCGTTTGAGCAATTTCCGGACAAAACGCATTCCCCGGTACATGCCAAGTTTCAGAATCGCCCCGGCTCTGACCTCGGCGCCGAATTGAAGCGCCGACAGAAAAGACGGCGCGGGCGGCCGCGTTTTCCTCTGAAAGGACCGGAGTGAAAAAGGTTCCTGATTCGAATCCTCAGTCGGTTCGATACCCGCCTTCTCGAGAATTGCGATGTGGTGGGCGTGGGCGTCTTGCACCATTGCATCATACACTTCGGCTATCGACAGGAACATGTCCTCGACCTTTTCCTCTTCTTCGCGGATGAAGACAGCCAGGCGCGGCGTGATTTTTTCCACGATAAACCGTTCAAGCGATTCTCTGAATTCCTGAAAGAGTGTGTACAGAAGTGCCGAAAACCCGGCCCCTTCCATATCGCCGATCATGGTCCGAAGATCAACGGCGTATCGATCAACAAACTCATGAATATCGCGGGAGATTTCTCCGAACCGTCCGTCGAGCAGCCGATCCGTGTCGTCGGCCAGTATACGTTTTACTTTGTCGGCGCGCCCGTCCAGGGAATCTTTGATGGCCTGTTTCCGCATGTCCAGCTTTTCCCGTAACGTTTTGACCGATTCCAGCGTGCGGCGCGCCTCCTCGGTATTCCCGGAAAGAATTTTTTCATTGAAAGCAGTCCATTCCCGCAGATCGGCCGCGGCGCCTGTCAGCCGTGCCAGGTGATTCCTCAACAGAAAAGTCCAACGGTCGCGATAAAGCCGCTGTTCCAGCAGATCGAGAAACCGTTTTTCTTCCTCACCGCAAAACGATGTCATTCCCTCGTCCATTTGCCACAGGTTGAAGCGTCGGTGCTCTTTCTCGGGAAGCGACCCCTCGAGCCGGGCGTAAAGGGCGTACAATGACGAAAAAGCGAAAAGCTTCGGCTCGCCTGTTATAAGCGTCAGCTCTTCTCTCACGCGTTCACGGATCTTGAGCAGGTCAGTCATGCCGTCGTGTTCCTGCATGTCGACGTTCAACACGAAAAGAACCGTGTCGGCAAAGCCCATCTGCCGTATCAGCGTGAGAAAGCTCACGTCGGCACGGCGTATGCCCGTCCTGCTGCTGATAACATAAATAATAAGGTTTGTTTCAAGGAGATACTGCTGTATCATGGCCAAATGACGCGGGTTGATGGAATCGACTCCCTGGCAGTCAGCTATTTCCGTGGTGTCGTCGAGAAAGCCAGTAACGGGCACCCGGATAAGAAGATCCCTGAGATAGACGGCAAGTGAATCGTCGCCGGCGAAATCCCGGTGTCCGGCGAACCGCTTCAGGCCTTCCAGTCTGTACGGAAAACCACTTTCCGCCGCTGGAAGGGCCCTGATCCTGTCGTAGCCTTTCATGTAGGCATCGAGCAAGGCGATCTTCGAATCGAGTGTTTCCTTACCGATTACCTGCGAACGTTCAAGAGACTCGAGCGATTGCACGAGTTTTTTACGGTCGTTCTCATTTCGTATATCAAAAGACGACACGTCCGAAGCCCCGTCGAAAAAAGGGAAAAGCACCAGGGCGGGCCTGATTTCTTGATTCACCTCATCCCATCCCTTGAGATCCAGAACCGCCTCCAGCCGGGAACTTGCGCGAACCCGCGTGATAATCGACGTCATCACGCCGGCTCCGCGTTTCAGATAATCCTGCCCCAGCAGAGCATTAACGAATGTGCTTTTCCCCGATTTAATGGCGCCCACGACGGCTATTTTCAGCATTCCTTCATCCAGACCGCGGGACAAACCGCTGACTATTCGCCTCCATTCTTCGAGCGAACCGCCTGAAAGACCCTTCAGAGACAGGGCCTTTTCAATCGCGTGCAACACATCGCCTGTTACATCCGCGATCTCATCCTTGATTTCGTTGATACCCTGCTGCATGTACCCGCGTTCCTTTCCGGAACCAATAATTCCCGACGGGGCGGATCCTTCACCATCGGCCACACCGCGCGCAAACCGCCGGAAGTGTAAGTAAAACAGGATGCCAAGTAAAGCGAAAAATACCCGCCCGGTCTGTTACCGTGCCGGGAGGCCCGCATTCACAGGACATAATTTTTTTTGAAAATAGTCTTGACACTCCCGATGATCCGGCGTATAAAGCCGTCCTTCGTGGGATGACGAGCCGGAAAATACCAGTTACACGCCCCGCGGATTTGAGATGGTTCTTGACAGAATCATTCTTTTGCAGTAGATATTAAGTTCGTTTTTCATACAATCGGTTCTTTCAAAATTGAATAGTGGGATAGCTAGCTTACGGGCCCAGTTTCTTTGAATTATAAGGGATTGCAAAAATCCCGAAGGATTTAAACTTGAGAGTTTGATCCTGGCTCAGAACTAACGCTAGCGGCGTGCCTAACACATGCAAGTCGTACGAGAAAGTTTCCTTCGGGGAATGAGTACAGTGGCGCACGGGTGAGTAACGCGTGGATAATCTACCTTCCAGACAGGAATAACCCACCGAAAGGTGGGCTAATACCGGATGATACTGAAGTGTTTCGGTATTTCAGTCAAAGATGGCCTCTCCATGGAAGCTGTCGCTGGAGGAT
>JAGYOR010000180.1 GCA_018399535.1 Deltaproteobacteria bacterium
TTTTTCTGACGATCTCGTCGAGAAAGATGGTCCCCCGATGAGCCTGCTCGAACAGGCCCGGTTTGTCGGCGTAGGCGCCGCTGAATGATCCCTTCATGTAGCCGAAGAGTTCGCTCTCCAGAAGCGTCTCCGGTATGCCGCCGCAGTTGATGACCACGAAGGGCTTGTCCCGCCGCTGGCTGTTCTCGTGAATGGACCGGGCAACCAGTTCCTTGCCCGTGCCGCTTTCCCCGAGCACAAGGATATTGGCCCCCGTGCCGGCCACCTTGTATATCAGTGAATAGACCTTGAGCATGCCCTTGCTCCCGCCCACCATGGGGCCGAACCCGGAGGCCTGCTTCAGTTCCTTCATGAAACGCGCTTCATCATCGCCGGCGCCCTTTTTTTTCAGCGCGTCGTTGATGAGCTTTCCCAGGCGATCGATATCGAAATTTTTTTCCAGGTAGTCGTAGGCGCCTTCTTTCATGGCGGCAAGCGCCGTTTCCCCCGAGGCAAAGGCGGTTACGAGAATAACCATCGTTTCCGGCGACCGCTCCTTGACGGCCCTGAGAAGGCCGATGCCGTCCATGCCGGGCATGCGAAGATCGGTGATAACCAGGTCGAAGGCCTGTTTTTCGCACCACGCGAGCGCCTCGCGACCGTTTTTGACGGCGGTGACATCGTGCCCCTCCCGGTCGAGCATAATTTCCAGAAAATCTCTCATGCTCCGGTCGTCGTCCACGACCATTATACGTGCCATCTGTTTACTCCCCGGAATCGACCGCGTCGTCATGAGCGGGGAATCCCAGCACTGCTCGCGTTCCCCGCCCTGTCGCGCTTTCGATGCGAAAATAGCCGCCGTGATGTTCCATGACCCGTTCCACAATGGCAAGCCCCAGTCCCGTACCTGATTCCCGGGTGGTAAAAAAGGGTTCCCGCACGTTCTTCAGAATACCCGGATCAATGCCATTCCCCGTATCACGGATTTCGATTTCAATAAAGCCTCCGTCCCGGGACGGGACATCTTCAGCCGAACGTGTCTCGACGGCCAGTTCTCCTCCCTCCGGCATGGCCTGAAGGGCGTTGCTGATAATATTCATGACGGCCTGACGCACTTCGGTCCGGTTTCCCCGTATTCGGCGCCTCCCATCATATCGTCGCACGAGGTTGACATCACCGCTCCAGTCGTTTCCCATCCGGGCCGAATCCAGCACATCATCGACGAGGGCGGCCGCGTCGATATCGTCGTCGGGAACCTCCGCCCGCGACCTGGCCAGGAGCAGAAAATCGCCGGCCAGCGTTTCGAGCTGGTTCCTTCCACGCTCGATAATGTCCATCAGTTTTCTGTCTTCGTTATCGAGGGTCAGATCACGGCGAAGCAATTGAATCGACCCGCTGATCGACGCCAGGGGGTTCCGCAGTTCATGGGCCAGCACAGCCGACATTTCTCCGAGAAAGGCCATTTTTTTATTGCGCTCGACTTCACGTTCCATGGCTTTCATCTCAGTCAGGTCGCGGAAAATAATAATATTACCCACTTGCTGCATGGAAGAATCCAGAAGCGGTGAAAGCGAACAGCCAACGATCATCTTCCGCCCCTCGGCCGATGTTTCCGTCGTTTCCACCATCTGTCTCCCCGTGTCGTCCCCGGACAGAATACGCGCGATGCCGGGCGCCACTTCCCCGATGTTTCTCTTCATTACCCGGAACCGCCGCCATCCCGTCATTTCCTCGGCGGCCCTGTTGAATGAACGTATCGCGCCTTCCCGGTCGATGGTAACGATCCCCACGTTGACCGACTCGATAATGCTTTTGTGAAGCAGGTCCAACCGCCGGAACGAATCTTCACGTTCCGTGAGAAGCGATGTAACCTTGCGTTCGCGTTCAACCACGAACGCCGCCAGGACCGCGATGATATAAAAGAAGACAATGTGTATGAACAGCCGCGAAAAGACATACCCCGCGGTGAAGCTGTAATGGTTCGCGTCGCCGTACATGGGATTAATGTACCCGAAATACTCCAGGTCCAGAAGTCCGCCGTAGCAGATAGCGGCGAGAGAGGCGACGAGGAGGGCGCCCCGGCGGCCCATGAAAAGCGCCCCGTAGATGATGACGAGGGGATAGAGAATCGAATAGATGCTTCCCACGCCTCCCGTCACGTATACCAGCGCCGTTATGAGCGTCACGTCGATGATCGCCTGGAATGATACGTTCAACGCGGCGCCGGCAAGAAACCGGGGCAGCACGATGTAAAAAATTGACAGGAAGTAGGTGACGCCGATGAGGGCGAACACCAGGTACATGGAACTGTCGGAAATCGCTTCGTCGCCGCTGGACTGGATGAGCGCGGCGATACCAAGAAGAAAGGACAGGATGAACAGACGCAGAAATATAAGCCGTCGAAGCCCGGCGATCCACTCGCCGCCCGGCGCCGCTTTTTCCGTCGTCATCGTTCGTCCCCTTCGCCTGGCTGTTTACAGGTTTTTACTCAAAAGATAGTACACTTTCGTACGCACCATGTCCAGAAAAGGCACGGCCCCACAATCCGCGATCGGTTTTACATAGAGCGGGTTTTTGGATCTTCAGTACGAAAAATCGAAGGACCAACGGGAGCAGGCGCCGGACTTCGACAGGGCCTGTCCTGAGCTATGCCGAAGGACTCTACCCCCTGAAGGGGGCACACGAGGCCGAACGGGAAAATAGGAAGATACGCGAGGCTGGCCTTCGACAAAGCTCAGGCCGAACGGTGCGGTCAAATCCGGTCATTCTGAGC
>JAGYOR010000181.1 GCA_018399535.1 Deltaproteobacteria bacterium
CGCCCTCGCCGACAGGAACGGTTACGTGGGCGAAGCGAGCGTTGCGTTGATGCGCACTCTCGCGGAAGGCGGTGCGGGACTCATCGTGACCGGCTACGCGTTTGTGCACGAAAGCGGCCAGGTGGTTCCCGATATGAACGGCATCCAGACGGACGAGCATATTCCGGGGTACCAGGAGATGACGCGGGCCGTGCATGAACGCGGCGGGCTTGTCGTCCTGCAGATCGCTCACGGCGGGTCGGCCGCCTACGCGGCTTCGTTTTTCGAAAATGATTACCTGGCCGTTTCCGTTCTCGACGACATGCCCCGGTACCGGAAACCGGCCCGTGAAATGACCGGGGAAGACATAGAAAAAATTATTATTTCTTTCGGCGAGGCCGGCCGGCGGTCCAGGGAGGCGGGATTCGACGGCGTGCAGATTCACGGCGCCCACGGATACCTGGTGTCTCAGTTCCTGTCTCCCGCGACCAACCGTCGTAAGGATCGCTGGGGAGGAAGCCTGGAAAACAGGATGCGCTTTGTCCTCGAAGTCGTGCGGGCCGTGAAAAACCGTGCCGGCGACGATTTCCCCGTGATGATCAAACTCGGTTGCCGTGATTTCCTGGAAGGTGAACCGGGACTTGCCATCGAGGAAGGGGCCGAGGTGGCGGCCGCCCTTGAGAGCGAAGGTGTCTCGGCTGTCGAGATCAGTAACGGGCTTCCCTTCGAACGAACAATACCGCAAGGCATCAGCAAGCCCGAAAAGGAGGCCTGTTACCTGTCGGAGGCCCGCGTGGTACGCGGCAGGACATCGGGTCCGCTCTGGCTTGTGGGCGGCATGCGCAGCCTGCCCGTGATGGAGTCGGTGGTTGAATCGGGGGTTGCGGACTGTGTGTCTCTCTGCCGTCCCTTTATTCGGGAACCCCACCTTGTCCGCCGATGGAAGGCGGGGGACACGCGCCCGGCGGACTGTATCTCCTGCGGCGGCTGTTTCAACTACACGGGCAAGGGAGCTCACCGGATCGCCTGCAGAATCCTGGAACGGCAGCGGTTGCGGAAGGACTGAATTTTCGGGGTTTCACCGGCATCCCGAGCAGGCGCGATGAAGCGGCTTCTCCTGGGATTCGTCCTGTTCCGTTCGACTGTTTTGAAAGAGATGAAAATTCGCCCAGCGGGAGAGAGAACCGGCGGCCTGCTCGAAGTTCCGGTAGACGGGAATCTTCGCCTTGAGAAGCCGCGATTCCATTTTTTCACCAACCTTGAAAATGCGGGGATCGTTCCGGTAGGACCGCCACGAGACAACAAACGGCTTGCCGTTCATGCATTGCCGGGCTGGCCCGGCCAGGTATTCCGCGACTTTCTCGATCTGGATGCCTTCGTCTATATCGAAAAGCCAGTCGAGCGACAGTGAAATGATCATCATGTCGATGGCTGGATCCGCCGTCACGGTTCGAAGCACTTCCTGGAACAAGTCCATGTTTCTGAAAACGGGAACGGCGTCGACGGGATTCCTGATGATGTTGCCGCCCGACGGTATCCATCCGCGCAATTTTCGCTGCGTATCCCTGTTCAGCTGAGGCATTTCCAGTCCCGCGGCGCTGCAGGCGTCCGCGGCGGCGACGGCAATGCCTCCGCCGTGACCGATAACAGCCGTGCGAAGGCCCTCGGTTCCTTCCAGGCACCTGAACGCCATGGCGAGACAGGCCATGTCGTCAAGGTTGACGGCGCTGGCAGCCCCGGTGGCCCGGAAAAACGCCCTCCATATTTTTTCACCGCCCGCGAGGGAGCCCGTGTGAGACGCCACCGCGCGGGTTCCCGCCTCGGTAAGACCCGCCTTCAGGATGATGACCGGCTTGGTGCGGGTTATGTCAGATACCAGTTCAAGAAGCCGCCGTCCGTTTTTCACGCCTTCCAGGTACATGGTGATAATTTCCGTTTCGGGATCGCTGGCGAGGTATTCGAGCAGGTCCGTGCTGTCGATCGTGAGGGCGTTCCCGTAACTGATGACCTTGCTGAAATACAGTTCAAGGCGGTTGGCGATGCTCGTGAAATCCTGTGAGTGTCCTCCGCTCTGGCTGACGAAGGCCACGGGACCGCTCTTTTTTGACGCTCCCACCCAGGTTACGAAGCCTTCCGAGGGAACGTGAATGCCCATGCAGTTGGGACCGATGACGCGAAGGCCCTCCCGGCGCGCGATGTTTTCTATTTCTCCGTGCAGCCGAAGTCCCTCCTCTTCACCTGTTTCCTTGAACCCCGCTGAGAAGATGTGAATATTTTTGTTTCCCGAGGCGGCGCAGTCGCGCAGTGCTTCGGGAACCGCCGGGGCGGGAAGGGAAATGACGACGAGATCAACCGGCTCGGGAAGGGATTGGAGGTTCGGCCAGGCCCGCACTCCTTCCACTTCATCCGCTCCGGGGTTGACGGGATACAAGCGTCCCGGGAAACCGTAATCTTTGATGCAGCCGAATATTCCAGGCCATCCCGAAGGTCGAGTGCGCGGCGCTCCGACGACGGCAACCGCTTTCGGGTGAAACATTTTTTCCAGGGCATTCATTGTTTCGTTCATGTCAAATGGACTCCTTCGCGAAGAGAAAAAACAGAGTGACTTATAGATAATCGCGGCAAGGATTGCAAGGGGTTCCCAAAATACGCGACTGATTTTCTGTAGAGCAAGATATTCAGTCATCAGTATGAAACGTTGCAGTGAAGTCTTTGAATCTGGATACCGGCCCGTGTGCC
>JAGYOR010000182.1 GCA_018399535.1 Deltaproteobacteria bacterium
TACCTCAAACCCCAGTGGCCGGGCAGGGCCTGTGGGCGGGAATCAACGCGGCCCTGGCTGTTCAAAAAAGAGAACCTTTTGTTCTGGACCGGGCCGACGCGTATCTCGGCGTCATGGTCGACGATCTCGTCACGCGGGGAGTCGATGAACCGTACCGCATGTTCACGTCCCGCGCGGAATACCGTCTCATGCTCCGGGAAGACAACGCGGGTTTCCGTCTCATGAGAAAAGGGCTGGATCTGGGGCTCATTACGCGCGAGCAGTATGAGGGACTGGAAGAACGGGAACGGCGCGTCAGGGAGGGAATCGCCGAACTGTCGTCGGTTAAAATTCAACCTGATCCGGAAACAAAAAAAATATTGGAAGGGATGAACACGCAACCCGTAAAGAACTCCACCACACTCTACCACCTTTTGAAACGTCCCGAAGTCCATTGCGACAATCTGAAGGTTTTCGGCGTCCTGGCCGATGATCCGGGCGAAGACGTGAAACGGCAGATAGAAATCGGGGCAAAGTACGAAGGATACATTCAGCGGCAGCAGGAAGAAGTACAGCGTTTCAAGAGCCTGGAAGCGAAGACCATCCCGGCGGGAATGGATTACGGCGTGATTCCCGGCCTTTCCCGCGAACTGGTCAAAAAGCTCGCCGACGTTCAGCCCGTCTCCGTGGGACAGGCGAAGCGGATTCCCGGCATGACGCAGGCCGCGCTGTCGGCTGTTCTGATTTACGCGAAAAAACGCGAGGCCGAAGTAAAAACGGCGGGATTTCCGGGGAAGATAACGGAAGATGCCGCGTCAACGCACGGAGAGTCGGGACCTTAATTGCGCGAACCGGGAAAAGGGGAAAATGGACGACTGCATACCGGCAAAAATAAAGAAGCTCATGGAGCGGGGAGTTGATATTCGTAACCCCCTGATGGTGGATATTGATGACGACGTGGTTCTCGAGAGGATTTCGGGCGACGACGTGGTGTTTTACGGGCGGGTGCGTATCTCGGGGACAGACACAACCCTGTGCTCCGGAGCCCGGTTGGGCGAAGAAGGCCCGGTCACGCTGATAAATTGCCGACTTGGAAGAAATGTGCGGCTGAAGGGCGGGTCTTTCAGGGAGTCTCTCTTTCTTGACCGGGCCGAGTTCGGTCCCGGCGCCCATGTTCGCGAAGGCTGTCTCATAGAAGAAGAGGCGGGAGGAGCGCACACGGTCGGCCTGAAACAGACTATCCTCTTTCCGTTCGTCACCCTGGGGAGCCTGATTAATTTCTGCGACTGTCTCATGGCCGGCGGCACCAGCCGGAAAGATCACAGCGAGGTGGGGAGTTCCTACATTCACTTCAACTACACACCCAACCAGGACAAGGCGACGGCGTCTCTCATCGGCGACGTGCCGCGGGGGGTCATGCTCAGGAAACGGCCGATTTTCCTGGGAGGGCAGGGTGGACTGGTGGGACCGTCGAGAATCGGGTACGGGGCGGTTGTCGCCGCCGGAATTATTCTCAGGGAAGACGTGGAAGAAGGACGCCTGGTGCGGGCGGAACGCCCGCGGGACCCGGTGGAACGGGATTTTCTGCGCGGCTGGTACGGCGAGCCGCGGCGCATACTGACAAATAATATTATGTATATCGCGAACCTCGTCGCCCTCAAGGCCTGGTACCGCCACTGCCGAAAACCTTTTTTCGAGGCGACGGAAAGGGGAACGATGCTGTACCGCGGGGCGCTGGAAATTCTCGAAACAGCCCTGGACGAACGGTTGAAACGGCTGGGAAGCCTGGCGCAGAACATGGGCATGTCTGCCGGAATGAGCGATGTGGCAGGCGATAACTCTGTAAAGAAGATGGAACTTGAAAAAACTTTCAGCGAAAACTGGCCGATGCTGGAAGATTTCGTTCGTTCATTCAACGCGGATGACGAAACAAGCGAAAAACGGGATGCCTTTCTCGGACGCTTTCAAGCGGCACACGCAGCCGCCGGTTTCCCTGATTATCTTGATGTGATGCGTTCGCTGGATGATTCGACCGTAGCGCTGGGGACGGACTGGCTGCAAAAAATTGTTGACAGTGTGGTCGAAGGCGGCGAATCAGCCGCCGGGTTGTCCTGAAGGACAGGCGAACGGCCATGATAAACACATAAAATTTTATCACGGGAAAAGCTTAACAACATTCGTACGGGCGTAAGGCCCGGCGAGGCAACAACAGGAGGGACACATGGACAGACCGTCAGTGGGGATTCTGGTCGGAAGCGACAGCGATCTTCCGGTCATGGAAAAAGCGGTGGAGGTGCTGAAAGACATGGGTGTCTCCTGCGAAATGGACATCAGTTCGGCCCACCGTCTTCCGGAAAAAACCGCCGAATACGCGAAAACGGCGCGGTCAAGGGGCATCGAGGTCATCATAGCGGGCGCCGGCATGGCGGCCCACCTCGCGGGGGCCGTTGCGGCGCATACCACCCTTCCCGTTATCGGCGTGCCCCTGAAGTCGGGTCCGCTCGGCGGCGTGGACGCCCTCTATTCAACTGTCCAGATGCCGTCCGGCGTCCCCGTGGCGACGGTTTCGATCGACGGCGCGAAAAACGCGGCCTATCTCGCCTGTTCCATACTGTCGATAAAGTATCCCCATATCGCCGAAAACCTGGAAGCGTTCCGGGAAAAAACGCGCCGCAAGCTGGAGGAAAAATCCAAAAAACTGCGCTCGAAAGGGTGATCGC
>JAGYOR010000183.1 GCA_018399535.1 Deltaproteobacteria bacterium
TCGGTGATACAGGACTCGCGCACTTCCACCAGGCGCAGAAATTCCGCGGTGTTCTTTTCGTCGTCACGTTCGATGTCGACTCCGACCGCGATTTGCGTGGCATCGAGGAAATCATCAACGAGGCGTTTCTTCCGCTCCGCCAGGAAAAGAAGGCGCTGCGGGTCGATCGCCGATGTTGCCGTGTGTGACGGTACGGTCCGGTTCATGGCGCCAATCCCCCCGCGGCCCTGGCCTGGCCGCCGGTTTCGCCCGGAACGGAGGATGGCGTTGAATAACCGGAATCCGGGTGTTTCGGCAATTTTCTCCAGGACGTGAGAAGATCTTCGAAAATTCTGGCCGCCTCATCGAACGCGGCGGTGTCCCTGCGCAGGTCTCCGTCGGTGAGGCGACGAATAACATATGAGTACAGGGCCTGCAGATTGCGGGCGACGGTTCCGCCTTTTTCGAAATCGAGCGACTGCATGAGAAGCTCCACCGTGTCATGGACCTTCGCGACGGCACGCGCCTTCGCTTCGTAGTCGCCGGCCTCGTAAGCTTCGCGGGCCGTCCCGAGCTGCCTGATCGCCGCTTCATAGCACATAATCACCAGCTCGCGGGGATCAGCGGTTCCCACCTGGGTTTTCCGGTACGCGTTGATTCCCTGACCGTATCCCTGCATGTTGACATCCTCCTTTGTTACGTCGGTTTCCTTGTTACTGTTTCCTGACGGGTTCATCATGCGTATCGACGCCCGCGTGAGGACGGGCGGCGCGTTCCGTCAGCTGTTGAACGCCCATCCGGAGGAAGCGGCGTTGATCTGGCCGGCAAGCCAGTCGCTCTGGCTCTGAATCTTGCTC
Organism: Deltaproteobacteria bacterium; assembly: GCA_018399535.1. Classification (GTDB taxonomy): domain Bacteria; phylum Desulfobacterota; class Syntrophia; order Syntrophales; family UBA2210; genus MLS-D. The sequence goes on from JAGYOR010000183.1 coordinate 837, forward strand.
AGGGCCAGTTCCATGGCAACGAAACGGTCGATCATGCGTTGCGCTTTCCTGTCAAGGAGTTCGTTGATTCTTTCGATCCGATCATCGTAGGAATCGATCGTGCTGGTCAATGACTGGCGCTTGAAAGCCACATACCCGTCAACGGGGTCGGTGATCGCCGAGAGCGCCCTGCTGAACTTCTCGGCCACCCCCTCGATGAACGTTACCGTGCCCGCCGTTTCAAGCGGCGCGTCGCCGGTATACTTGATGGAAAGCCCGGCCGTCATGTCGGCGCCGGACGCGCCGGTCAGGACCTGGCCCGAACCCGTTGCTTCATCGCCGTTGATGGTTCCCGACACGTCCTCTCCACAGTATTCGCCGTCGACCAGTCCCAGCGATCCGGCGCCGAACTGTTCAACGGTAAAGGCCGCGCTGCTGCCGTAATTGTCGTTCGTGAGGACAAGATTGCCCGAACCGTCGTCTGAAGCGGAAACGGCCAACGCGGTTCGTCCCGCGCGGCTTCCGTCGGACCCGTCGGAGCTTACGTCGATGTCGCCGAAGGTCAGCCCGCCCGCTCCGGAGGTGTCGAAGGACAGCGTCAGTTTGCTGCGGCCTTCCTCGTTGTCTTCGATGACGATGCGCCCTTCGCTGTCGATGGAGGCCGTTGCGCCGCCTCCGTAAGCAGCTTCAACGGCTGAAAGCAGTCCCTGCACGGTATCGGTGGAGACATCGTTAATTTCGTAACTTCCCGAAACGGCTCCTCCCTGGTGGTCGGCGCCCGAAAATGAAATGGTATCGCCGTTTTCGAGGTTTGCCGCCGTTCCGCCCACATATACCTGGTCCCAGGCGGTTTCGGCCGTCATGGGCGTCAGCTCGCCCGCCCCGGCGTACAGGAACTCGCTTCCGACACGGATTTCCGATTGCGCCGCTTCCAACTCGGTGTTGACGGCCTCGACGATGTCGCTGATGGCCATGCCCGTCTCAAGATCCACGACGGCGTGGTAGCCCGACACGGCGACGGTGAGCGTCACGTCGGCGCCGAGTCCGCCCGTCAGGTCGACGGTCCCCGCGACAGTTCCTTGAGAAGCCGGCTGGTCAATACTGATCTCGTACGTACCCGGCTCTACGGCTGATCCGGCGTAGACGAATTCCAGGTTCTCGCCCTCGGTTGTGCCCTGGGCGGCAAAAAGCCCGACAATATCATTGAAATTGTCCTGCAGGTATTCGTCAAGAACTTCTTCATCAACGGTGAGCATGCCCGTTTCGTCCAGGGTGACGCCGACGAAGTTCAGAAGTGAAAAACCGGCATCCACGCCGTCAACCTGGTCGAGGACCGTGTTGACGAGGTCGCTTTTTACCGATGCCAGCGTGCCGTCGCCGAAGAGGACGCCTCCCGTTTCGCCCGTTTCGGCGTCGAAGTTCTGCTGTCCGTTGATATAGGAAGAAACAGCGTTATAGGCGGAAACAAAATTATTTATTTTTGTCGAAACGGCGGTGATGTCGCGTTCCACCGTAAGGGTGATTTCCGTTGCAAGGTCCGCCTTGAGCAAGTCGATGGTCACGCCCTCGATGACGTCTTCGATGATGTTCGAGGATCTGGTGATGGTGACGCCGTCGATGACCAGGGAGGCGTCGCGGCCGGCTGAAATCTCGGTGAACCCGAGAGTGGTAAGAATATCGGATGCTCCGTCCAGGCTGATGCCCTCCGCGCCGGTTTCGGCGCTGGTCAGGCTGAGCCGGTGGTCATCGGTTTCGTAGCTGACGACACTCGCCGTGACATCGGCGCCGGCGTTGTTGATTTTTTCACGCAGCGCGGCGAGGCTGTCCGACTCGACAAGGGTCACCGTAACGCCG
>JAGYOR010000184.1 GCA_018399535.1 Deltaproteobacteria bacterium
ACGACGGCCGCCTGCCATCCGGATCCTTTCGTGAACGGCGCCGGATTTTGCTTGTCTTCCGTTCGAAAGAAGACTACAAATCCGCCCATGCGCCCCTGAACGGGGGAAATACATCGCGGTGACGGAATGATGAAATCCTTTCTTGTTGTATCAGAAGATGCGGAGATCTACGAACAGATCTCGTCGACATTTCGGTCCCGGAACCGTGTCGACCGCGCACGAGACCAGGACGGCGCCCTGGACATGCTGCGCCGGCGGCGATACGATTTCGTGTTCATCGACCTCGACCTGATGAGGAGGTTGTCGACCGACGGCGGGTACAAAAACGCCATGCAACTCTACTGGACGGCCTATCCCGATGTGGAAATCATCGTCATGACAAGTCCCGACATGATCCGGGAGGCGGTGCGCGCCGTCAAGGCGGGCGCCGGCAACTACCTGACGTACCCGCTTAATCCCGACGAGCTGAAATACGTCGCCGAAAGTCTCTACGAATCGATCATCGCACAGTCGGCACTGGACTACCTGCGCGGCCAGTTCTGGGAGGAAGACGCGCTGGAAATCGTTCAGACCAGAAGTTCCACAATGATGAAAGTATTCGACCAGGTCCGCTCCGTGGCGGCGACGAAAAGCACTGTGCTGATAAACGGCGAAACGGGCACGGGCAAAGGCGTGCTGGCCAAGTTGATCCACCGTCACAGTAATCGCCGCAAGGGACAGTTCATCAGCGTTCACTGCGGGGCAATCCCCGAAACACTGCTCGAGAGTGAGCTCTTCGGACATGAGCGGGGCTCCTTCACCGGCGCGGTGCGGCGTCAAATGGGAAAATTCGAGATCGCGCGGGGAGGCACCCTATTACTGGATGAAATCGGGACGGTGAGCCTTTCGGCCCAGATCCGGCTGCTCCAGGTACTCCAGGACGGCATTTTCAGCCGCCTGGGCGGTGAAGAAGTAATCGAAGCAGACGTCAGGGTAATCGCTGCCACCAACATCGATCTGCGGCAACTTATCGACAGGGGATCCTTCAGGAGCGATCTCTATTACCGTCTCAACGTCTTTCCCATCGAAATTCCACCGCTCAGGGAACGGCCCGAGGACATTCCGTTGTTCATAACGGTCTTTCTCGACAAGCTCAACAAATTCTCAACGAAGATTGTTCATGACGTGCATCCCGACGTGATCAGGGCATTCCGGAAATATTCCTGGCCGGGCAACATACGGGAATTACAGAATCTCATCGAGCGGGCCCATATTATCGAAACGTCGCCGGTATTGACGCCGGAAAGCTTTCCCGGGGAACTGTTCGAAGCCGACACACCCCAACCATCCTTTACAGTGAACACCGACGCAACGCTCGCCGAAACCCGCCGCGAGGCCGTGGAGAAAGTTGAGCAGAGCTATCTGAGAGAACTGCTGGCCGAAGAAAACGGACGTATCGCGACAACCGCGGCACGGGCCGGCATCACAACCCGGCAACTTTCAAAGCTTATGAGACGGCACGGACTCAGGAAGGAAACCTTCAGAGACTCCGGCAGACGTACCGTTCCTGCGGAAATAAAACACTGACGGGATAACGACAGGACCCGGCCGTCTTCTTTATCGGAATCGCCGGTTCCGACGAAAAGACAAGCGGAACTTGAAGTTCCGGTTATTTTTTATTATATATTTCAAATGGTTGAATTCATGCCGGTTGTACGTCTAGGGCAAATCCAGTCAAACAGGAACCCGGAGTTCCTGCCCCCTTTTCCGGCCGCCTGCGAATAGCACCGTAAAATCGATGGATTACGTGTTGGCACGGTGATTGCTCATGCCAACGTGGTAATGGATACCCGGCGATACGCCGGTGCCGATGACTCTATACGAGGGAGAACGTATCATGACAAAACAGGAAACCTTGGAAATCGTGGAGGAGCCTCCTGCCCGATCCGGGCCGGCACAGCACGCAACGCAACCGGGGCAGTCACATGCTACGTTTCGGACCGGATCCGAAGATTCGTCGCCTGACGGAATTCATGCCGTTCCGAAAACACGGACTGTTCCGGATTTTTTTGTAAGCGCCCGGTCCGCGGCGTTTCGAAAACACCATTTTCCCGGCGTGCCGGAAGCCCTGTGGAACGACTGGCACTGGCAGGTCCGAAACGGCATTAGAAGCTGCGACGAGCTCACGCGTATACTCCATTTAAGCGACGACGAGAAAAACGCTCTTGAGCCCGCGAAGAATCGGCTTCCCCTGCTGATCACGCCTTATTACGCGAGCCTCATGGACCCCGACGACCCCTTGCAGCCGATACGGAAAACCATGGTTCCCGTGACGGCCGAATTGATCCGGTCGCCGGGAGAGCAGGACGACCCCCTGTCGGAAGAGCCCTACACCCCCGTTCCCGGACTCGTTCACCGTTATCCGGACAGAGTCCTTTTTCTTGTGTCCGATATCTGCGCTGGATACTGCCGCTACTGCACCCGCTCCCGACTGGTCAGGCGACGCCCCGACGGCGCCGGACGGATCATGGACCGGTGGAACGCCGGCATCGAATACATCGCGTCAAACCCCCGTATTCGGGATATTCTCATCTCAGGGGGAGACCCCCTGATGCTGTCCGATGAGCGACTCGAG
>JAGYOR010000185.1 GCA_018399535.1 Deltaproteobacteria bacterium
CATCGCAACAGTAGTAAGTCTCAACCCCATCATGGTGGATGCCACGGGAATGTGCGGCGCCTGCCGCGTGTCCGTGGGAAACGAAACGAAACTGGCCTGCGTTGATGGTCCCGAATTTGACGGGCACCAGGTGGATTTTGAACTGCTTACCACGCGACTGCGCATGTATTACCGCGAAGAAAAGGAAGCAATGGAACAATTCAGGTGTCACTGTGATGGAAAATAAACCGAAACGAGAAAAGACACCCCGCCAGCCGATGCCGGAACAGGAACCGGCCGTCCGGAGAACCAACTTCGACGAAGTCCCCCTGGGGTATACGGAGGACCAGGCGCTCGTGGAGGCGTCACGTTGTCTCCGCTGCAAGAGACCCTTCTGCGTGGACGGGTGCCCCGTCGAGGTGGATATACCGGGGTTTATAGCACTGGTGTCGGAAAAGAAGTACACCGACGCCGCCCGCCTGATCAAGGGAACCAACAGCCTTCCGTCTATCTGCGGGCGGGTCTGCCCGCAGGAGAGCCAGTGCGAAAAGTTCTGTGTGCTCGGTAAAAAAGACAAGCCGGTGGCGATTGGCCGCCTGGAACGATTCGTCGCTGATTACGAGCGAGCTGCCGGCGACGTTTCCCTGCCGCCGCTGCCCTCTTCCACGGGCAGGCGTGTGGCCATCGTGGGCGCCGGGCCGGCGGGACTCACCATTGCCGGCGACCTGACCAGGCTCGGTCATGCTGTCACCGTATTCGAGGGACTCCACAAGCCGGGCGGCGTCCTGATTTACGGCATTCCCGAGTTTCGCCTGCCCAAGGCCATCGTCGACGCGGAAGTGGACTACCTGGTCAGGCTTGGCGTGGAGATCAAAACCAACATGGTCATCGGCCGGGGGAAAACCGTTGACGACCTCCTGGACGAGGGTTATGACGCCGTTTTTCTCGGCGTTGGAGCGGGGGCGCCCGTTTTCATGAACATTCCCGGAGAGAACCTCAGCGGCATTTATTCCGCCAATGAATACCTGACCCGCTCGAACCTCATGAAGGCCTATCGTTTCCCCGAGTACGACACTCCGATCGCCCGGGGCAAGCAGGTAACCGTGCTGGGAGGCGGCAATGTTTCAATGGACTCGGTTCGGACGGCGTTGCGACTGGGCGCGGAGAAAGCCACCATCGTGTACCGGCGAACCAGGGCGGAAATGCCGGCCCGTGACGAAGAAATTCACCATGCCGAAGAAGAGGGCGTGGAATTCCGGTTTCTCACCAATCCCGTGGAATACCTCGGCAACGACAAGGGCTGGGTGCGCGCCATGAAATGCATCCGCATGGAACTCGGGGAACCGGACGAGTCGGGCAGGCGGCGACCCATCCCCGTTGAAGGGTCGGAGTTTATCATCGAGACGGATATGGTCGTGGTCGCGATCGGCACGGGGGCGAACCCGGTTATCCCGGCGACCACGCCGGGACTCGAAACCCACCGCCGGGGGTACATCACGGCCGACGAAGAAACAGGGGCAACGAGCCGTCCCGGCGTATTCGCCGGCGGCGACATCGTCACGGGGTCGGCCACGGTGATTCTCGCGATGGGCGCGGCAAAGAAGGCGGCCCGCGCTATTGACGAGTACCTGAAAAGGACTTAGACACAGCGCCGGCACGTGTCCTTTTCCGGGAATGAACGACCGCTCAGCTGCCGGAAACGTCAATGTCCCCGCGGAGGCAACCGGACATGTCTCTTTCCGTAGTCATCATAACGAAAAATGAAGAGGCGGCTATTGAGGCGTGTCTTGATTCCGTCGACTGGGCGGACGAGATTATCGTCTTCGATTCGGGAAGCACGGACAGGACAGTGGAAATCTGCCGTCGCTACACCGAAAAGGTCTATGAAACAGACTGGCCCGGCTTCGGTCCCCAGAAGAACCGTGCCATGGCGAAGGCGACGGGAGACTGGATACTGTCGCTGGACGCCGACGAGAGAATCCCGCCCGAGTTGAAAGAGGAAATTCAACAGGCACTTGCGGATCCAGACGCCCCCGACGCATTTGAAATGCCCCGGCTTTCCATTTTCTGCGGCCGCCCGATACGCCACGCCGGCTGGTGGCCCGATTACATCACCCGCCTGGTACGGAACGGCAAGGCCCGTTTCAGCGACGATCTCGTTCACGAAAGGCTTATTATTGACGGGACCACGGGACGCCTCGCACATCCCATAGCGCACGAAGCCTTCGAATCGCTGGAAGACGCCATAGAAACCATGAACCGTTACACGACCGCCGGGGCGCTCATGATGCAGCGAAGAGGTGAATCTTCGTCGCTGTGGCGGGCCGTCTCCCACGGCCTGTGGAGCTTCGTATACAGTTACGTGGGGCGGGGCGGTTTCCTTGACGGCAGGGAAGGATTTTTCGTCGCGCTCTATGTCGCCGAGCACACCTTTTACCGCTACGCCAAGCGGCTGTATCTCGAAGACGACAAAACACCATGAACATCATGCCGAGACAGGACCGTCAAAAAGACGTATCCCGGCAAACCAGAAATCCGCGATTGATGCAGCCTGTTTACGGTACAGACAGTTCAACATCCCGTTAATTCGGCGAGA
>JAGYOR010000186.1 GCA_018399535.1 Deltaproteobacteria bacterium
CTTCGAGCACGAATCGCATGCGGTTTTGTGGTGAACCGCCGTATTGGTCGGTGCGGCGATTGGAATGACCCGACAGAAACTGCGTGAGCAGGTACCCGTGAGCGCCGTGAATCTCGACGGCATCGAAACCGGCCCTGACAGCACGTTCGGCCGCCGCCCCGAATGACGTTATAACTTCCTGAATGTCGGACTTTGACATCTCGCGCGGTTTTTTGCCGAACACATAACTCGCCACGGGCGACGGCGCCATCGCGGCGCCCCGTTCCAGCTGGTACAAGCTCTCTCGTCCCGCGTGATGGATCTGCATGGCTGTTTTATGCCCGTACGTATGCACTGTTTCCGCCATTTTGGCCAAACCCGGGAGGAAGCGGTCATCGTAACCCGCCAAAGACGTGGGACTTTCATGGCCGTCGGGGTGGACTGAAATGATCTCGGAAATAATAAGCCCCGCGCCCCCCTGTGCCCTTCTTTTCAGATAAGCGAGATTCGCATCGCTTACCGTACCGTCTGTGTTGCCAAGGCACGTTCCCATCGGGGGCATTACCACCCTGTTCGGTATCTCGAGTGAACGAACAGTGACAGGTTTCAATAAATGTTCAAGATTGTTCATTATCAGCCCCTCAATATCGGTGATATACCCGTGCGGCACTCCTGAATCATTTTTCCCCGTCTTCCGGGAAGACACCCCGGGGAAAGCCTGAACCGGAACCATGCATGTGCTTTCCATTCACCCGGCACACCGTATTGACGATCCTGTCTTCCCCGAAACGCGCCGGCCCGGCGTTTAATGCAAAGCCGGGCCGGATGAGACCTGTCATGCCGCCTCACGAACAGATCTTCCCGGATCCCCGATCAGCCCGGGAAATCCTCCGTTCGTCAGAACTTGTTGGGCCAGCCGGCCAGAAGATGCTGTCCCATTCCCTTGTCGGCGGAATCGCGTATAATCTTCAAAACATCAACCAGATACTTCCTGGTTTCACGCGGATCAATAATGTCCTGGACATAGAATTCCTGGGCCACGGGGTACGGCGAGCAGTCGCTCACCATGACCTCGGTCATTTTTGTTCTTTCTTCTTCGGACAACTTGCCGAACACTACGTCCGCGGCTATCGTGGGATCCATGAAACCTATTTCCGCTGTAGGCCACGCCACGAAATAATCGGGACCGGAACCCGGCCCGCACATGTTTGCCGCGGCCTGGCCGTACGATTTTCGTATCACGATCGCTATTTTCGGAACCGTCACCTGGTACAGGGCCTGCAGGGCATTCATGACCTTCGCGCCGACCCTCTTTTCTTCAGCTTCTTTTCCCACCCAGTGACCGGGGGTGTCGTGGAAAAACACCAGGGGGATATTGAAGGAATCACACAGACAGAGGAAGCTGGTAAGCTTCTCCAGGCCGTCCGTATTCATGGCGCCCATGTTATGTGCGGGATTGCTGGCAATTATCCCTATGGTCTCGCCGTTCACCCTGCAAAGACTCGTGATGAGCATCTTGCCAAAGTTCGGCTTCAACTCGAAAAGTTTTCCGCCGTCCACAATACATTCGAGAATCTTGTGCATATCGTAGGTGCGGGTGCGTTTCTCAGGAAGAAATTCAAGAATGTCAGGCATTTTCTCCCCGGAACCCTCGGGAACCGGACGAACCGGGGGCAACTCCGTATTGTTGGAAGGCAGGTAGTCAAGGAATTCCTTGATGATCGCGAAGCATTCCTCCTCGTCTTCAGCAATCCGGTCGGCCATGCCCGTGATCTTGTCGTGGACCTCCCAGCCGCCGAGTTCTTCCCCGGAAAATGACTGGCCAATCGCCTTCGAAAGGGCCCGCGGTCCGGAAATTGAAATGGCGCTTCCCTTGACCTGCACGACGAAATCAGCAAGGCAGGCCTGGAAATCAGGTATTCCGTAGCATTCCCCCATGGCGGCCATGACGAATGGATGGATCCTGATATGCCCGTATTCCACCCGCAGGGTGTCGGTACCCCCCCCGCTTATTGAACATATTCCCCTTGAACCCTGCACGTCGGGCATACGGGCCCCGCCGGCTTCTCCGAACCAGATGAGTGGAACATTGTTCTTGTTTACCAGTGTCTTGAACTGGATGCCTTTCTTCAGGTTGATCCTCGCGTTGGTGGATGCGAGTACCGTAAAATCATTGGCAACCACGCCCACGCGTCGGTTGTTGATGGTGCCGAATCCGAGAACAATTCCATCGGCGGGGGTTTTTTCTTCCATTCCGGGCCTGTCCGAAGTCGCCAGGAGACCCAGTTCCAGGAAGGAACCGTCATCCAGAATTTTCGCCACCCGTTCCCTGGCGGTAAGACTGCCGCGTTCGTGGTGTCGCTTTACCTTTTCCGGCCCTCCCTGTTGACGCGCCTTTTCTTTCTTCAGGGCAAGTTCTTCGAGAAGTTCTTCGAATTTCATAAACGCACCTCCTTGTAAGGGAGCATTAACACCTTATGCCCCGCGTCTTTACCCCCAGTCGGGTTTTTTCAGTCGAAAAAACGGTTTCAACCCAGTCGCACAACAACGACCGCGTGTCCCGGGGATCTA
>JAGYOR010000187.1 GCA_018399535.1 Deltaproteobacteria bacterium
AGATTGCCGGTCCCCGAAAATTTATCTACTTCGATCCTTCGAAGACCAAGGCGGCGATAGTGACCTGCGGCGGCCTGAGTCCCGGTATCAACGACGTGATCCGAGCCGTCGTCATGGAACTGTATTACGGGTACGGCGTAGAAAACATCAGCGGCATCCGCTATGGGTTCCAGGGACTCATTCCATCGTACGGACATCCCCTCATGGAGCTTACTCCCGACGTCGTCAAGGATTTTCACCTGGCCGGCGGCAGCAAGCTCGCCTCTTCCAGGGGCAGTCAGGATATCGGCGAAATGGTGGACAGTCTTCGAAGACTGAATATCAATCTTTTTTTCTGCATCGGCGGCGATGGAACTATGAAGGCCATTCAGCTTATCGCAGAGGAAATCGAGCGAAGAAATCTCGATATCAGTGTTGTAGGCATTCCAAAAACCATTGACAATGATTTGAGCACAATCGACAAAACGTTCGGCTTCGACACGGCCATTGCTGAAGCAGCCGCCGTGATTGAATGCGCCCACGTGGAATCGAAGGGCGCACCGAACGGCGTCGGACTGGTCAAGATCATGGGCCGGACCTCGGGACACATCGCGGTGAGCGCGGCACTGGCGAATAATGACGTCAATTTTGTGCTCATACCGGAATCGCCCTTCGACCTTCACGGTGAAAAGGGATTCCTCGCCGTGCTGGAACGTCGCCTGAAGGCGAGCAATCACGCCGTTATCATCGCAGCCGAAGGGGCCGGCCAGGAACATCGGCCGTCGGATGACGCCGCCGGGACCGATCCGTCGGGAAACGTCAGACTTTTCGATATCGGCGTTTTTCTGAAAGAAGAAATTGAACGTTATTTTAAAGAAAAAACAATGGAGCTGAATCTCAAATACATCGATCCCAGCTATATTATCAGAAGCGTTCCCGCCAACGCCGGTGACAGCATTTACTGCATGCTGCTCGGCCAGTACGCCGTTCACGCCGCCATGGCCGGCAGGACTGCCATGGTTGTAGGGCTTTACGGTGGCGATTACGTTCACCTGCCTCTCTCGGCTGTTACGTCCCGGAAAAAAGTGGACACCGACGGCACGCTCTGGCGCGCGACGCTGGCGGCGACGGGACAACCCGCCGTCATGAGAAACGAATCCTGAAACACCGGGGGGCGGCCAATGAATATCTGCTCAGCGGTGTGACGGCGTAAAAAAACCTTGCAAAAACATTCCTGATGATTTATTGAAGGACGCCTGTGACGAAAGAGAAAGGAAGCCCGCCGGGCGGTTGAACGATCGGAGTATCTGGTAACACGGCCGGGCGGCGGCGCGGGGTGAAGGAAATGTCGAGAGTGTGTGATGTGTGTGGAAAGAGGCCGTCCGTTGGGAACAATGTGAGCCACGCGAACAATAAAACCAAGAAGACCTGGTACCCCAACATTCAGAAGATCAGGATCGTGGATGAGAAAACCGGCGCCGTGAAACGTGCCAGGGTCTGCACGCGCTGTATCCGTTCAGGTTACGTAAAAAAAGCAACACAGTAATAGTACAAAAAATTTTTAAATTACAGAGCGACGGTTTCATGCCGTCGCTTTTTTTATTCCATGCACCGGATACATGCCGTCGCTCTTATCCGTGAGATTCGAAACGTACGATGCGAAACGCTTTCCGCCCGCCACAGATCACAACGGCTTTTTCGAATTCAACCGTTCTCCTTCCCACCGCTCACCCTTTCTGAAGGACCGGACGACGCGGGGGAAGAACCGGTTATGGTGATCGATTTCAAATCACCCAGTTTTATCTGAAAGGTGCCCCAGCGTGTTTTACCGAATACGCGCCTGTCAGGATTCACCGTCAGAGAAATTTTTTCTCCGGATTGCTTCATGCTGACCTGTGCCGTCAGCACGCCTTCTTTCAGGTAAAAACTCACCGTGTCAACGTTTTCAAGAGGAAGTACGAAGGCGCCCTTCCCCCGTGTTCCATCGAGATACACTTTGCCCTCGATACTTATGTACGAACATTCGGTCGCCACGTCCATCTGATCGAGAAAGACCGCCTCAATATTTTTCACCGGTTTTGGAATTGATTCCGTAACCGTCGTTTCGGGCATCGTTCCCATCGCGGATATAAATGGAACAGCCAGCAAGACCGCCGCGAGCAACAACAGTTTTTTCATTCTCTTAACCTTTCCTTATGACAGAAGTTCGCACCGGATCTCGCGGCTCAGCGCCTCGATGATTTCGTCGGCCACATCAACAAAATCCGGGACCGCCGTCACTCTTACGACGGCCTTTCGGCCGTCGACGGTAGTCACGTTAGCCACGCCGTCATACCCTTCAAACACGTAACGTATGTAAGATATATCCTTTCTGTCCAGGCGTATGTAGCGCGAAACAGGACGGCATTGAATCACTGGTTATCTCCAACAGTTTGTAATTGTTGCAAGTAACATTGAGCCCGCGAAATATCAAGAGGAAAACGCGCCTTGACAGAGCAGCGCCTCTCGTCTATATTT
>JAGYOR010000188.1 GCA_018399535.1 Deltaproteobacteria bacterium
CCCATACGTCGTCCTGGTTCGACAATTCGTGAAACACATCCGTCATTTCCGTCGCAAGTTCGTAGCTCAGCGCATTCAGGGCCTTCGTTCGGTTGAGCGCAACCACGGCCACGTGATCCTCCGTGGTCACCTCGATATACTGGTATGTTTTCATGCAGAAACCTCCCGGAATCATAATATGTCGCACTATCAACAGGACGTTATGCCGCCGTCGCGACCGCATTCCGCCGATGCGAACAAGGAACTATCACCAATTCTTCCAAAAAACAAATACAGAGACGACCCGGGGACACGCATCTTTCGGCGATTCCAGACGCCGGTCAGCGCGCCTCCCGCGGCCGGGTTCAAATGGAATGAGCTACAGCAGTTTCACCAGGTCGAGGCCTGGAGCCCCCCTGTCCCGGGCGCTCGACAAGGCCTCCTCCGAGCCGAGAATCGTTACCCCGCCGTCTTTGACCACCCCGTCCAGCACATCCGCGAAGGCCCGAAAATCATCCGCCGTCGTGGCCAGCACCTCGTCGCGTATCCGTTGCCGTTCCTCCTCGCTTATCCCCGCGATATAACGGGCCATCGAGGCATATCCCTTTGCGTCGGGAAACTGGTAGGCGTCCATGTCCCCCACGGCCCCGATGACGGCCTTCATCACTTCCTGGCGGGTCATTTTTTTCCTTCGAAGGAAATGGGCCGTTTCGTCGAAAATCGCCAAGGTCTCAAGTACATGAGGATCCCGGTACGAAACGAAGGTCAGGACCCCGGAAAGACGGTCAAAGGAACAAAACGCGCCGTAGGCGCCGCCCTGAACCCGGACGCGGTCCCAGAGCCAGGAATTTCTCAGGTAGCGCGTTATGACGCCCGCCGAACCGTGGTACCGGTAGCCCAGGCGGTAGAGATCGGCTCCCTTGCCGACATAATTCACCTGCGAGGGAACGACGAGGCCTTCGTCGCCGGAAACCGCCGGAAACCGCCAGCGTCCTCGCGGATTGTCCCTGTCGGGCATTCCCTCCGCGAACCGGCGAATCTCCGGTTCGATACGATTCCACCCCGCTTCGTCGACGGTCACGTTCAAAAGCAGGCCCCGTCGGCGCACCACCAGCCGGGACAGGTCCTGCAGGACCGCGAGGACCTTGTCCCAGTCCCGTTCCACCCGGCGAAGCAGGTTACGGATGAAAAACAGGTAGGAAACGCCTCCCATTTCTTCGGCGACCCTGTCGGCCCGGTTGTACCGGGAACGAATCCTCAGGTCGACGATCTGGTGGCCCGCCGGCACCAGCCGCTGTTCGAGACGGGACTTTTCCTCGAGGACCATCTGGCGGAACCGTTCCCGGTTGTCCAGGCGAACCGTGTTCAGCATATCCGTCATGATCGAGAGCAATTCGCCCGTCTGGTCGATCATGCTCTTTCCCCGAAGAAAAAGCTTTGCCGTGGACTTTCTTCTGCCGCGTGCCGCGGAAAGCAGAAAGGACGTCTGAATACCGCCGGTTTTCCGGCCGATATGACGAAGCAGCGTTACGTAATCTTCGCGCTGGGTTCCCATTTCCAGGAGCGCCCTGCCGAACAGGGGCAGGTAGGGCAGGTATGCCCGGGGAATCCCGTGCAGGTCGAATCCGGCGTCTACGTAGACAATGCCGCTGGTAAAAATATCGTGATAGAGAAGCGGAACGCCTCGGTGTTCGAGAACGGAAATGGGTATAACGGCGTTGTGTTTTTCCAGGTCCTCAAGCGAGAGAGAGGGAATGGTTCTCAGAGCCGCCGGCGAATCGGGTTTTCCCTGCAGTTTGCGAAGTTTTTTCGTGTTCTCAACCGTTTCCCGCAGTACCCGCTCGTTCATGGCGCTCTTTTTCTTGTCCATCAGCTCCCGATCACGCCGTTCCCGCTGTTTCGCCAGATCACGGTCGGGCCTGAATATTACAGTTGTCCGGTGAGGATTCTTCAACAGGCGCTGTTCGATCAGGTTTGTGAAGAGACGCGGTTCATCGGCGATGCGTTTTTTCAGGGCCGACAGGGGGGCCTCGTAGGCGAGGGGTATCATAGGATCCGCCCCGTAGAGCCAGAACGGAAGCACCCGCAGCATGAGCACAAGTCCCCGGGGGTAACTCCCGGTATTGTTTTCCCGAAGGGCGAATTCCAGCGTGTTGACCGACGCTTCGACGGCGTCGGCGTCGATGCCGTCCCGCGAGAGATCGGCCAGCGTTTCCATGATCAGCGCCTCAACCTTCTCAAGGGAATCCACGGCGACACCCTTCATTCCCACGGAAAAAAACATCTGCCGCAGCTCGTCTTCCAAACCTCCTCCGACAATATCCTCGCCCAGCCCCGACTCGATGAGCGCCTTTCTGAGCGGCGCGCCCGGCATGCCCAGCAAAACGGAGGAAAGAATATTGAAAACAATATTGCTTTCGAGATCGGTGGTTTCATCGAGCAGCCAGTTCAGGCAAATCATGCCCTTCTCCTCGTCGTCTCCGCCTGCGGCGAAAGATTCCGTGATCC
>JAGYOR010000189.1 GCA_018399535.1 Deltaproteobacteria bacterium
GGTAAGCGAAAGGGGGTAAAAAATGATCGATCCAGGAACATTTCTCAAGGCGCGAACCAGGAAAGCCGGACTGGCGCCGGGAACACTCATGCAGGTTGGCGAACAAAAAGAAGAACGAGTCTACGTTACGCGTTTTGATTACGGGCCGGAGTTCTTCGCCGAATCAACGCCGCCCACGATTGATGAGTGCCTGGAACAAGCGGAGGATGCGGCTGTAACCTGGATAAACATCGATGGTCTGCACGACATCTCGGTCATTGAAAAACTTGGCGCCCGTTTCGGGCTGGATCCGTTGAGCCAGGAAGATATTCTTACACCGGCACAGCGGCCGAAGCTGGAGGATTACGGAAATTATCTTCTCGTGATCGCCAGGATGCTGACGTTTGATGAAGAAAGCGGGAGGATCAGGGCGGAACAAGTCAGCATTGTTCTGGGGGAGAGGTTCGTCCTTTCAATTCAGGAGTCGCGTGGCGACGTGTTTGGTCCTCTCAGGGACCGTCTTCGCAGCGGCAGAGGACGAATTCGAAAAATGGGCGCCGATTATCTGGCCTATGTCCTGCTTGATTGCATCGTGGACAATTATTTTGTGTTGCTGGAGCGTCTGGGCGAGCGGATTCAGGAACTGGACGAGGAACTGTCCCTTGACCCCCGTCGTGAAACGCTTCAATCAGTTCACGAACTGCGCCGGGAAATTATTTTCCTGAGAAAGTCAACCTGGCCCCTGCGGGAAGTGGCAAACGGGTTTGAACGGAGCGAATCGACTCTGGTAAGCGAAGCATTGAGTCCTTACCTGCGGGATCTCTACGACCACACTATACAGATCATTGACATTGTCGAAACGTACCAGGATTTGCTGCAGGGCATGCTGGACCTGTATCTTTCGAGCGTGAGCAACCGGATGAACGAAGTCATGAAAGTGCTCACCGTGTTTGCCTCCATATTTATTCCGCTGACCTTCATTGTCGGCATATACGGCATGAATTTTGAGCACATGCCCGAACTGGCGTGGTCCTGGGCCTATCCCGGTCTGCTTGTCCTGATGTTCGGGGGAGCGGTCGGCATGTTTCTGTTTTTCAGGCATAAGGGTTGGATGTTGTAGCGGCTTCAGAACGTATAGCCGATGGAAAAATGCCACCTACCGGAATTTTCTCCTTCCCGACGGTCCAGTTTCGCTCCGTAAAGAATTCCGAGAGGGCCGACGGGGGTGATGTACCGAAGTCCACCGCCCGCGGATGAACGGAATCCACTTGAACCGGAGTTGTCGAAAGTCCGGTTCACGCTTCCCGTGTCGAAAAATGTCGCAAGTTCCCAGTTTTTGCCAAGGTCGATTCGTGCTTCAAGACTTCCCGACAGCGCCAGGCGGCCGCCCAGGGGGGCGCCTGCGGTATCATGGCGAAGCGTGTTTTCCGCGAAACCACGGACGCTCGAGGTGCCGCCCAAAAACAGCAGCTGATCTTTCGGTATGGTTCCCGAGGGACCGTAAGTTTGAAGAACAGCGCCCCGTGCAGCCAGGGCGAGGGTAAGCCGGGTGACGGGGGTGTAAAAGTAACGGACATCAAGATCATACCGCAGGAAGTCGTCAAAGGAGTTTCGGATTCCTTTTGATATGTCGATGGAAAAAACGCTGAAAACACCGCTTCGGGGTTGCACGAAAAAATCGCGGGTGTCGTAGGTCAGTGAAGGCCCCGCCACGAGGATACTTCGGGAAAGGTAGAGCTCTTCCGAACCTGGAAATATGGGACCTTCCCGCTGGAACAATTTTTTCTGTTCAAAGCGAAACCCCAGCGTCGTTCCCAGGTTGGGCGTAAGTTTCCTGGCGAGCTTGAGAGATGCGCCGTAGGTATCGGTGCCGAAGGTCTGGTTGAAAAGTTCGATCCGTTCCCGGTAAAGACCCAGTGTCGCCGACAGCGAATAACCAAGAAAGTGAGGATCCGTTGCGGCGATCTCGTTGCGATAGCCCGTTTCACTCACGGTGCTTCCGATCCAGCCGCTCCGGTTGGTTCCGAAAAGGTTGAGGTCTCCGGCTTTTACGTCGGCATAGACGCCCCGTTCCGATTCATATCCGAACCCCGCCTCGACAAAATATGGTTTTTTCTCCTCGACGTCCACGAGCAGGGTTACTTCATGAGCCTGCCTGGCGAGTCCCGGTGCTCGGATCCGGGCCGATTCGAGGATGTCCAGGTTGCGGAGGTTCCGTTCACTTTCCAGGAAACGGGTCGCCGAGAATGGTTCTCCCGGTCCCAGTTTCATCCGCCGAAGCAGGACCCGGTCCTTTGTCCTGAAATTACCTCGAAGATAAACGTTGTCCACGACCACCCGGGGACCTTCGTCGGCATGAAACTCGATTTCAACCGTGGATTTGTCGTCGCTGAAGACAAGATGCTCCTTTACGTCCGCGTGAGGATGGCCCCGTTCGGAAACTGCCGCGACAAGCGCCCGCCGGTCCTGTTCCAGGGCTTGTAACATCAGTGGATCTCCA
>JAGYOR010000019.1 GCA_018399535.1 Deltaproteobacteria bacterium
ATAAGGATCACCGACACATTTAAAGGCAATGCAACAAGGCATTGAATCTCACGCCCCTACCTCCTTCACGGACTTCCGACCGATCATTCTGCAACCAGCCCAATCAGACATGGTACATCCCTCTTTTTCAGGGAACGGCTCATGGAACGCTCTTATTAAAAAAAGATATTATTTACGTGCCCTATAAGGTACTGCCCGGGAAAAAGAAAAATCACGCAAGGAGGTGAGGCGGCAATGGATTTCATATATCCAATGACAAAAATTATTTTCGGCGACGGAAGCTCGACTACCATCGGCGCCGTCCTGGAAGGCTACAAAGCTGAAAAGGTCTTCTGTATTTACGACAAGGGCGTTAAGGAAGCCGGCATCGTGGATCCCATTGTTGAAGCCATGCACATGGCAGGCTACCAGGTGGTCGAATGGGACGGCGCCCAGGTGTCGGTACCCTATTCCACCGTTATGGAAGCCTCAAAAATCGCGGCGGACGAAGACATAGACACATTGGTGGCAATCGGCGGTGGAAGCGCGATGGATACGGGCAAGGCGGTGAACGTGGCCCTTACCCAGCCGGGTGAATTCGAGAGATACGTGGGTATTCTGGACGCCGGTCTCATCGACGGAACTGTGATGAAACCGTATATATGCATACCGACAACGGCGGGAACGGGAAGCGAGGTTTCAAACGTGGCCGTCGTCTATGACGAAGAAGCCGGCGTAAAGAAGGCCCTTCCCCAACCCGAAATTACGCCGACGGCGGCGATCATCGATCCGCTCCTGCACGTGAATATGCCCCCGTCTCTCACGGCTTCAACCGGGCTGGACGCGCTCGCGCACGCGATCGAGGGCATCGGCGGTGTTCGGCGGAACCCCATGATGACATCCTGGGGCATGACGGTATGCGACCTGGTATTCACTTACCTTCCCAGGGCGATGGCTGATGGAAACGATCTTGAAGCGAGGGAACATATGGCCATGGCGGCCACCTTCGGCATTCTCGTCGGCTCCTATGCCGGATTCCATTTGGGGCACGCCCTCGGTCATTCAATCGAGGCCGTTACGCACGTGCCTCACGGCATTACCTGCGCTTTCGCACTGCCCGAAGTATGCGAATGGTACGCCGACGAGATTCCCGATGAGACAAAAAAAATGGCCGCCATGCTGGGAGTGGAAGTCGCGGGCCGGCCGATCGCCGACGTGGGCAAAGATTTCAAACAGGCACTCCGCACATTTTATCTGGACCTCGGCTGCCCGAAAACCGACACAGTCATTCCCGATCCCTCCGATATAGACAGAATCATCGAACTGGCCCTTGGAGAATACACGTATATCACCGCAACCAAGAGGCCGTCCAGAGCACAGTTAACAGAGATACTCGAGGCCGCGTGCGAAAGCCTGCGCTGAACACGACGCCCGGACACAACTTTACAGGAGAATAACCATGAAAAAAGTATTGCGTATAAATATGACAGGAGAAACTGTCGCATGGGAAGCGCTCAAGGATGATCACGTGCTGCTCGGCAACCGGGGACTGACCGCCAAGGTCCTGACGGAAGAGGTGGATCCCGCCTGCGATCCTCTCGGTGAGGAGAACAAGCTCGTTTTCGCCCTGGGATTGCTTGCGGGAACGGGGTTCCCCACGGCCAACAGGCTGTCGGTCGGAACCAAGAGTCCGCTCACAAAGGGCATCAAGGAATCAAATTCCGGCGGCAATATTGCCACGTTTCTTTCGCGCCACGGAATCAAGCTCATAATCGTGGAAGGAAAGCCGCGCGAAAAAACGTTGTCCCTGCTTCACATCGACGCTGACGGAAACGCTGAGCTTGTAAAAGCCGACGAATACGCGGGTATGGGCGCCTACGAGTTGAATGAAAAAGTCAAATCCGTCTACGGCGACAATATTGCGGTGGTCTGCATCGGTCCCGCCGGCGAACGGGGATACAGCAATTCCACCATCCAGGTTACCGACTACAGCACGGGCCATCCCAACAGGGCCCTGGGACGAGGCGGTGTCGGCGCCGTTATGGGATCCAGAGGATTGAAGGCCATCGTCGTAGAACGGGCGAAAAAAAAGGCGGACATAATGTACGCCGACAGGGCGCAGTTCACCAAGGGAACCAGGGATTTTACCAACGTACTGTCACGAAACAGGGCTACCGCCACCGCCATGCGTCTTTTCGGCACCATGGTGGGTATGGCGGTGACAGGCAAGTCCGGCGCCCTGCCGGTAAAGAACTTTAGCGGCGAACGATGCATTATTCTCGACAAGATCGGCGCGACGAAATTTCAGCAGAACATTTCGCAACGCGGCGGTTCGTCGTCCCTCCCCTGCCAGCCGGGATGTCCAATCAAATGTTCCAATATCTATAACGACGCAAACGGAAACTACCTGACCGCGGCATTCGAATATGAAACAGTGGCCATGATAGGCTCAAACTGCGATATCGACGACCTTGACACGATCGCCAGGATCGAGCGCATGTGCGACGATTTCGGCATAGACACTATTGAGCTCGGCGCTACGATCGGCGTGTGCATGGACACGGGGATCCTGCCTTTCGGCGACGGCAAGGGCGCACTCAACCTGGTAAATGACATAATCAACGGTACCGAGTTCGGTGAAATATTGGCGCAAGGCACGGAAGTAACCGGGAAACACATCGGCGCCAGGAGAATTCCCACGGTGAAGGGACAGGCCATGCCCGGCTACGACCCGCGGAACAGCAAGGGCACCGGTGTCGGATACGCGACGTCTCCTCAAGGCGCCGACCACACGGTGGGAACCACCAGCGGATCGGCTCGCGACTTTCTCAAAACCGGTCGTATACAGATGTCTCAAAAAATACAGGTATTGTATGCTACCGTCGACAATTTCATGTGTCATTTCGCCGGGCTTCCACTGGCAAGCACCCACCGGTACGCCATCGAGCACATCGCCGAAGCGATGGCGGGGAAATACGGCGGTGAATGGAACGCCGACCGGGTATTCGGCATCGGCATTCAGACGATCATGCTGGAAAAGGCATTCAACCGGAAAGCGGGATTCACTCCGCAGGACGACCGTTTACCCCGGTTTTTCTACGAAGAAGCATCTCCCATGACCGGGGCCACGTTTGATTTTACAGATGAAGAGCTCCAGCAGGTCATCCCGTTCTAACGGGCACAGTCTGCAAGAGATACTTTTCCCAGAGGACGTTCTTAACCAGAGATCTTTGAATAATGCCCCTTCCCGTCATTCCGGCGGAGGCCGGAATCCAGAAAGTACTTGATAACACTGGATGCCGGATCAAGTCCGGCATGACAACATTGAAGTAGAGAGGGTTTTTCAAAGGTCTCAACCACTGAGAACGTCCTTTTTATGATCATCGGTGGATGAGGTTCTGAAATAGCGCTTATACTCATAAAACGTGCGTCAGGGCATGTTGTGGCAACCCGGCTTTCGTCGGCGGCGGAGGGAGGTGACACGCTGATACGTTAACTCTGTCCTCTGTCATGATAAAGAATTACGTTTCGGCCAACCAGTTATCAAGCTTCTCCATAACCCTTTCACAAGTATTGCGGGATATGCCGGGAAGGTACCCAAGTATGGCCTCCGCTTCTCGAAATCCCTGAATTATCGCTTCGCGGAGTTCCTCGATCCTGAAAGGATCGCCGCCGGAAAGTGCTTTGGCGAAGTCGATGATCCGGTCGCTGACGGCCTCCACGCCCAGTTCGCCGTGACGACCGAGCAATGCTTCAAGTTCGGCGCGGGGAGCTCTGTCGGTTTCTCCCTGGCCGGCAAGTCGTGCAAGGCGGTCGATAGAAATTCCCTGCTTCCTGATCAGTGTCGTTACAAGATCGCGCAGTTTTTGATGAACCGCATCGGCTTCCTGTATCAGGCGCGCGATGGTTGCATCGTTTCGTGCCGCCGCGGTACGATTATAGGTGATGGGCTCGGAAGACAATTCCCGGCTGGTCACCCTGTCTGCCGGCCTTCCCGCCCCGGCAGTTTCCGCCCTTCGCGGTCCCTGTTCGGGCTTCGAAGACCCGGACGGTCCCGTCGTCCGTTTCGGCAAGGGTACTGACGTTATTTTCATGGTTTCGTCCCTCCTTGGTTGCCATATGTTTATCGACAATTATGTCGCACTTCTTGAGGGTTACTCTTCGTGGAAAGCGGATTCAGATCGGGGATAGTTCGGAAAAACCGGTGAAAAATAGGGAACAACGCTGATAATTTAAAACCCGGTCCCGGGTTTTGGAAAATCTCTCGCGAAAAGGCGGCAAGACGTCATGTAGATACGTCGGTTACGTTTTCTGAAGCTTCCATCAGGTCAACACTGATTTGTCGGGCTGTCATCAAGTCCCAGCCTTGAAAACCCCATGACCATTCGTATCACCCCATGAATAAGACCAATCGGCAAAAAAACAGCTCCCGCTATCTGCATTCCTGCCTCATACATCAGTGAACTGTGTCGAAATCTCGACCGGTATAACCCGCTACCGTCGTTTCATCAACAGAAAGATCACGTAACGACAAACAGCATTAAAAAAAGATGACTGGCCGCCGGCACGCATATCTCAAGCAACGTGATCACGATGACCCGGCGTGAGCGGCGTTGATCCCGCTTTCTTCGCGGTCATTTTCATCATCATCCCTTCATGAAAGCCGTCATCTGTCGAAATAACTAGACAAATTAATTATTTATCTCTTTTATTGTTATTATTCTGGTACCCGGCAAACGAACTGTGGTATAAAGCCCCGCTGATTGTAAATTGATAATCAGCATTTTTTATTCGGAGGAGTAACCAGACGGCGCAATGAAATGGAAAAATCGTACAGTATCGGCAGGCCGGCGTGCCACGAATCCTGATCGTAATACGGTACGGGCCGTTCGGGTTTTCGCGGCGGCTCTTTTCACGGGCATCGCCGTTCTCGACAGGTTTTATCAGATAGGTCCCCTTTTTACCGGACGAAGGATCGGTCCCGAGGTATGGGAACCGAACCCGGACCGTTTCTTTCACGAAACGCCGGCCGCTTCGCCGGCACCGTCGATCAGGGTCCTGTCACTGAACACGGCCCACGGGCGCAAAGAGGGGTCGCACCGGATGCTTCAAAGCCGGGAGGCGATTCGCTCCAATCTCGACGACATAGCGGGCCTGCTGCGCCGTGTGGACCCCGATATCGTTGCCCTCCAGGAAACAGACGGCCCCTCTGCATGGAGCGGCATGTTCGATCACGTCCGTCACCTGTCACGTCATGCCGGATTTCCCCATTCCGTTTTCGGCGGGCATGTTAAGGGGAAACGCAACATTTACGGGACGGCCCTGCTTTCATCGTTCCCCCTCGAGGATCCTCTTTCAATCCGGTTTTCTCCCGCGCCCCCGACGTTCGCGAAGGGCGCCGTGATTTCAACCATTCATCTTCCCGATGCCGAGAACACGCCCGTCGACGTGGTGTCACTTCACCTGGATTTTGCCCGCAGGTCAGTCAGAATCCGCCAGGTTGAGGAGTTTATCGAGAAAGTCAGAAACAGGCGACGCCCCCTGATTGTCATGGGTGATTTTAATTGTGAATGGAATACGGGTGAAGCGACACTCCCTCTTCTGGCCCGTTCACTGGATCTGAAGACCTTCAAACCCGAGGCGATGAATATGGCCACCTACCCGACATCGGAGCGACGGCTCGACTGGATTCTTCTGTCGAAGGATCTTGTTTTCAGGAACTATCACACGATATACGAACCCCTGTCGGATCACCTGGCGGTAATGGCCGATATCGCCCCGGCGCCGCGAAACGGCGCAATGTAACAACGGTTCTCCTGTTCCGCCGGGCTTCTTGAAAAAAACAACACCCCCGGCTGTCTTTCCGCGGGTTGCTTCCGTCGCCAGATCTGCCGAAAACGCAATCGCCGTTCAGTGTCCGCGGAACATTTCCTTAACGCCGATTTCGGTCATTTCTTTTCCCTTCCTGATTTTCCGTCAACATCGGTCTCCTTTTTAATTTTTCAATGTTTCTTTTACATGATATATAAACGAGGTAGAGTTGCTTCACATAATAATACAAAAAAGGAGGCGTCCCGCCATGGAACGCAACGACAGGCTGAATGCCCTTGAGACAGCCCTCGAAAACGAGATGAATGAACGGAACTTTTATCTCGCCCAGGCCGAGCGGACCGAAAACGCCCTCGGTAAAGCCATGTTCCTGGAAATCGCGGACGATGAACTGGAACATTATGAACGTCTCAAAAAGCTTCACGAAACATGGAAGGCTGGGAAAACCTGGCCCGAAACAGTGCCGCTTACGGTAAAAAAAACCAACGTCAGAAAGGTGCTTTCGTCGATGCCGGCAAGTGCCGTCGATATGCCGCGGGGTAATGATGATGACCTCGCCGCGTTGAAAAAGGCCACCGATTTCGAGGCGAAAGGCGCGGCGTTTTACCGCAGGTTAAGCGACATGGTATCGGAACCGCTGGAAAAGAAATTTTTCAATCTGATCGCGAGCATGGAAGAAGAGCATTTCCGGTCGTTGAAAGAAACGGAAGAATACCTGCTGGATCCTGCCGCGTGGTTCAGGACCAAAGAACACGGCGGCGGGCTCGACGGCGCCTGAGGTTAAAAAAATATTCCAGGCGGCTTGCTGAACAGCCGCTTTTTTCGTATGCTCCGGCATGTTTCCCGTCGGGACAAATCATTCGAAGCGAGGCTGAACCATGAACGGTAAAACGTTGTGTGTCCTTTTCGTTATGATCATGGTATGGGCGCTGCCTGCTCATGCCCAGGCTCCCCATGACTGGTACGAAGAAGGTCTGAAGGCGGAGAGTTCCCGGCGATACGAAAGCGCACTCAATGCCTATTCTGAATCGATCAAGGAAAATCAGTCTTTCGCACCGGCTTACCTGAAGCGTGGCAGTCTCCTTTTTCGCCTGTCGCCGAACCGGGCCGTTGAAGCCTTTCAGGACCTGAGCACGGCGGTCGAATTGGATCCCGAAAACGGCGATGCCTTTTACGAACGGGGACGTCTTTCCTTTTTCATGTTAAAAAACGAAGACGGTCGTGAAGACATGATCAAGGCGGCAGGGCTCGGACACGAAAGCGCCCGTGAATGGCTGGAAAAGCCTGCGGCGACGAAGCAGTCCGGGTATGTTCACCTTGGTTCTTATATCGAACCGGAGCGCCCGCCGATCGCATTTTTTGCCTACGACCAGGCCGATCTTGACGGAACAGCAAAAATCCTGCTCGACGACATCGCTCTCATTCTCAGAAACGAACTTCGCGACGTCGTCGTCTATATCGCGGGGCACGCGGACGATCACGGATCCGATGAATACAACAGCGACCTGTCCTTACGGCGGGCCGAATCGGTCAAAAAGTACCTGTCCCTCCAGGGCGGAGTCCGGGCCGACCGCCTTGTAATTCGATATTACGGGGAATCACGGCCCCTTCAGCCCAACGAAACAGCCGAGGGAAGGGCTATGAATCGCCGTGTCGAACTGATGGCGCTGAAACGTCATTAAGCCGTTCGATGGCACCGGTTACCGTCTCATATCATCACTAACGTTATACGAAAGGGGACATTCCTTTACTATGTCCATATCGCACGATCAGCTAGTCCGTTTCATGCTTTCCCCATCATTTTATCCCCATGATCCGCCCTCGGTCGACCTGGTTCAGACGCACATATCCTCGGTGTTCATTGCCGGCGACAAGGTTTACAAGATCAAGAAACCGGTTGATTTCGGCTTTCTTGACTTTACCACCCTGGAAAAGCGGAAGTTTTTCTGCGACGAGGAAATCCGCCTGAACAGCCGTCTCGCACCGTCCGTCTATAAATCCGTGGCGACCGTCACCGACGACGGAGCGGGAAATCCTGTATTAAACGGTGACGGGCCGGTGATCGAATATGCCGTGGTCATGCGTCGCCTTCCCGAAGAACGCATGCTCTACCGGCTTCTTCAAGAAGGACACGTCGACGACACGGTCATGGACGCTATCGCCCGCCTCCTGCATGAATTTCACCGGAAGGCCGATACGGGCGGTGAAATCGACCAGCTGGGAAGCCTCGACACAATCATGATGA
This sequence comes from Deltaproteobacteria bacterium, assembly GCA_018399535.1. Classification (GTDB taxonomy): domain Bacteria; phylum Desulfobacterota; class Syntrophia; order Syntrophales; family UBA2210; genus MLS-D. Next base: position 8,054 of record JAGYOR010000019.1, read on the forward strand.
ATCACGATGAAAATTTCGATCAGACTGAACCTTTTATCGACAGGACGATTTCGGCTCCGGCACACGCGTTCATGAAGGCCTGCGCCCACAAATTCATGAAAGACAACGAGGAACTGTTCCAGCGGCGCGTCAGTGAACACCGCATTCGGGATTGCCACGGCGACCTTCATCTTCAGCATATCTGCCTGGACGGAGACGAAATCGTCATTTTCGATTGCATCGAATTCAACCGGCGTTTTCGCAGTCTCGACGTCGCGGCTGAAATCGCGTTTCTTTCCATGGACCTGGAAGGAAACGGCTATACAGGCCTGGCACGGACCTTCATTAACGCCTACATTCGGTATTCCGGTGATGCCGGGGCGGAAAAACTCCTGAACTTTTACCGTGCATATTTCGCTTTTGTGAGAGGCAAGGTCACCGGATTCCGCCTTGATGACCCGTCAATGGAAGAAGCCGACCGCACTGCCGTGATCGACGAAGCGACCCGCTACTTCGACCGTTCCGCCCGTTACGCGGCGAGAACGGAACATCCCGTCCTCGTGATTACGGCCGGTCTCATGGGCACGGGCAAAAGTTTTCTCGCTGACCGGCTTGCCCGCTATCTCGACGCCCGTATTATTCAGACCGATGTTCTGCGAAAGGAAATGCTGGGAATCGACTCTTCCGAACGGCACTATGAAAATTTCGAAGAGGGGATCTATTCAGCTGAAACCACTCGCAAAACGTATGAAGCGGCCCTGGAACGGGCTGAAGCTTTCATAGCCGCGGGCGAAAGCGTCATTCTGGACGCTTCGTTCAGAAGCCGCCGGGACCGGGGGCGGGCCCGGGAATCGGCCCGGCGAGCCGGAGCCGGGTTCTTTATCGTTGAGTGTCTCTGCCCCGAATCGACTGTCAGGGAACGTCTTGAAAAGCGGACGACCCAATCCGGACAGGCCTCGGACGGAAGGTGGGAGCTTTACGAAACGCAGAAAAAATCGTTCGAGGCCGTAGAGGAAATCGAATCGGGAGAACATGTCCGCGCGGACACGTCACTGCATCCTGATGCATGCCTGTTCAATGTTCTTGAGAAAATCAAGGGAATCGATCGGACCGAGCACTAGGAAAAATCAGAGGCATCGCGGCGCCATGCGTGGATCTGCTCAAGATTCCGCCTGTTCAGCAAGCCGCTGCTTGATCTCGTGAAGATAGTAACTGACCTTGTAATCCAGGCCAAGATTCGAATAGTTCTGCTGAATATTTTCAAACCTGCGCAGCGCAGCTTCGTATTCTCCGCGCCTGAAATAGAAGCGCCCCACGTAAAATTCATGTTCACCCAGGCGTTTTCTGCATTCCCGTAGCCGTTGCTCCGCCATAAAAGAATATTTGCTGCTGGGGAAACGGGCGATCAGGCTTTCAAAGGCCGCCACGGCCGTTCGTGTCTTTTCCTGGTCACGATCGATTCCCAGCATCTGCTTGAAATTACACATTCCCAGCTGAAACATTGCATAGGGAATATTCTCGTTGGTGGGACGCAACGCCATAAATTCCCGGTAAAAAGCCTCGGCCATGAGATAATCGCCGGAGCTGTAATAAGAATCGGCGATACCCATTTCAGCCAGCACGGTATACTGGCTGAGCGGATACTCTTCCCGCAACCTCGTAAACTGACTGACGGCATCCTTGTATTTTCCGTCCTGGTAATACTCGATACCGCTGCGGTACAGATCGGCGGGCGTCCCCCGGCCGTGTGGCGAACTCGGGCCGAATCCCAACCACGACCACAGGGAGCATCCGGTGATCATGCATATACAGACTGCCAGGAAAATTATTTTTGCAACGCGCATTATTACAATACTTTCTTTACAAACGCCTCCAGCCGGTCCTTCGGCGCCAGGCCCACCAGACTGTCGTGCATTTTTCCGTCCTTGAAAATCATGATGGTAGGAATACTTCGTATGCCCAGGTTGGAAGCTATTCCGGGATTATCATCCACGTTGACTTTCGCTACTTTGAGCTTGTCCTTATACCTTTGCGCCAGCTCTTCTATAATTGGACCGGCGGCCAGGCACGGGGCACACCAGGGCGCCCAGAAATCCACCATCGTCGGCTTGTCGGCGTTCAGAACTTCCGTTTCAAAACTACTGTCGGTTACGTGAGTCAACAGGTCAGAATCCGTCATTACTCATACTCCTTCAACTGTTCGTGATATATCAGAGGGGATTCTTTCATACCTGCCGGATCGATGTCAACGACAATTTGTCGACAATTTATCGCGTTGTTACGGCGTATCATGCTTCGGAATTACCGCGGTTATTCACCGCGGTAATTCGACGATCCGTTTACTCCTGTCATACATGCCCGTCGAGGTCGGAATCAGCCACAGACGAGGAGTAGCCCATAGCCAGGTGATAATTCACTCGATCATAGAGAAAAATGATCCGGTTGTTCAATTCCAGCGTGGCGTACAGTTCCAGTGGCGACGGGGCGACTCTTCTCCTCATGGCGTAGGTCCAGATGGCCTTCCGGCTGAGGGCCATGGCGGTGAGTATGACGGGCATGGGAACCCCGTTTTTCATGAGCTCATGTCCCGCATTGAAAAAGAAGAAACTATCGAACACGCCGTTTGTACCCCGAAGCAGTTTGCCCACTTCTCGAAGAGCCTCACGGTGAATATCCAGAAAAATCTCCCGGTGCCGTTCGGTTTTGATAATGCCCGTGTCCATATCTTCCATCCAGAGCTTCGTTATTTCATCGCCGCGACGCTCAATGGACCGCACGAGAACGTTCGAGAGAAAAGATTTCCCCACTTTCGGTCCGGAGTCAAGCAGTTCAGGAACTTCCGCGTCTGTAAACAAATGGCTGAAGGAGTCCATCATCGCCCAAGCATCGCGGTAGATGTCAACGTATCGTTTCACCGCCTTCGTGTTCGATTCCCATGCCAGGGGCGGAAGATCCCCGACGGGTGCGAACTTCACCTCGGACGCGTCGTCCCCCGGCGACAACCGGCCGCCGGTTCTCCGAACTTCATAGGTAATGACGGTAAGGCTTCCGTAATAATCATCATGAATCGTGTCCACATCGATAAGGCGTACAATGTCGGCTTCGAGACCGGTCTCCTCGCGAAGCTCGCGAAGGGCCGCATCTTCTATACTTTCGCCGGTTTCGGCAAAGCCAATGGGCAGACACCATTCCCCCCGGTGAGGGTCCCGCCCGCGCTTTACCAGCAGCACTTCCCGTTTTCCGTTGACAACAATGGCACTCACCACCGGCAACGGATTGTCATAAAACACGACATCGCAGTGGGGGCAATAGGGCCTCGTCTTGCCGTCCACGTGCCGCTCGACCAGTCGGCGTGAGCAATAGGTACAGAAAATGCGTTTCGATTTCACGGTTCACCCCGTTTCGCGTGTTTTATTCTACCTTCGGATAACGGCATCTGAAAATACAGTCATGTTTTGTTATTTCCAGAACAGCACGATGTTCCGCCCGTTCCCGCAGGCCGCTGAAGAAAACCTCCATCACATCCTGTAATCGATTGCGGTCTCTTTCAATTACTTCCTTGAACAGCAGGTTTCTCTTTTTTGAAAGATAATCGATGCAGTCGTCTATTCTTTCCCTGGGGAAGATGAGCTTGTTAAGATAGGGGATAATTTCCACTGTTTTGAAGTGAGGCGCCAGCCGCTGTTCACCGTTTTCCATGGAAAATACCTGCAGAAGCCTGCTTATGGCAAGTTCGCCGGGAGGGTCTATTCCGGTTTGTTTCATGGCGCCCGGTATGAGCTGAATAATTTCATTCAGCGACCGCTCCGTGTGTGTGACGGCGATAAAAACGCCCCGCGGTTGAAGTATGCGAGCTATCTCTCTGATAAGATGGGGGAAAAAATACAGTGAATAACTCGCTATGACAAGATCAAACTTCCCGCTTTCCATTTCCCTGATACAATCGGCGTGCCCGGCGATAAAACAGCCCCGTCTCCCGGCCGATTCGACAATGGAAAGAAATGAAGAGCGGTTCCCATCGTCGATGAGGTCAATGCCGATAATATGGGCGTCCACATGCAGACGGGGGACGATTTTTTCCGTAAAAAAACCATAGGCGCATCCCAGATCGAGCGCGGATCTCATCCACCCGAGATCGATCCCCCGAAGCGCCACGTCCCGGACATCCCGATGATTCTCGGAATAGCGAAAAATGTGGCGTCTTGTATCGATGTGATCGGCGACCGCCCTGTATGTTCCGGCAATATCGTCGGTAGAGTAGAGGTTTTTCTCAACCATTTCCCTTACCGCCTTTGCCCGTTAAAAATTATTATAAAACATTTTTTACAATATTTTCCTGTATTGTAACACTATCTTTGTTGCCGCGTTCGATATTCCGTGCCGGACATAATCGCACCTTTATACATTCCACCTGAATGAATTCCGCCGACGTTCCGTCGAACACATTTTGACACGCCGGCGGCGATCTGCTATTTTCTTTTCGCCGCGGCGGCGGCTGGGGAAAAAAATGAAAAAACTCGGTATCGCGGCGGGAACGATTTTCCTGAAAGAACCCCTGTTCGAGGACATGGAACGTAAAACAGTGGAAACGGTCTTCGGCACCGCCACCGTTTTTCTTGCCGGGAACGCGGTCTTTCTGCCGCGTCACGGAACCGACCGCAACCATTACATTCTGCCTCACCTGATCAATCATCGCGCGAACATGCAGGCTTTAAAAGATTTGGGTGTCGCCGCTGTCATCGGCGTTAATTCAACCGGTTCCCTTAAGTGCGACCTTGCACCCGGCACCATCGTCATTCCCCATGACTTCATCGCCCTGTCACCGATGCAGACGGTATTTCATGACCGTGACGCCCACGTGCCGCCGAATCTCGATGAAGCCTTGCGAAAGAAGTTGATCGCGGCGGCCGTGCCCCGTCAGAGCGCTACAGTCCCGTCGGGTGTCTACTGGCAGACAACGGGACCCCGCTATGAAACCAGGGCGGAAATACAAATGATGGCGAATTTCGCCGATATCGTGGGTATGACCATGGCAGGCGAAGCCGTTATCTGTTGCGAGATCGGCCTTCCCTATGCTGCATTGTGCTCGGTCGACAATTATGCGCACGGCGTCAGCGACAATGTACTTTCCACTGAAGCAGTCCAGGAAGCGGCTCGGAAGAATGCGCGCATCATCGCACCAATCGTGAAAAACGTTCTCGCGTCATTCTCCTGAAAGAAACTGCTGTTCCACAAAGACCGGATGTTAGTTCAGCTTGATCTTTTCCGGGCTATTCTCTATTATTCTTCATTATTGTTCCTGTATGTGTGCACAGCGCCCCGTGAAAACAGGGCTTATTCCCGCCTCAACCGGCGGCATTCAATCCGGGAGGTTGTTAACATGGATTTGAAAAAAAGCGTCACCGGGGAAAACCTTCAAAAAGCCCTGACTCTTGAACTGCACGCCCATTTTGGCTACATCACGGCGGCCCGGGCCGCAAGAAATGCAGGATACGACCTGGTGTCCGACATTTTTTACCAGACGGCACTCAACGAACTGGAACACGCGACCCACGAGTTCAATTTTCTCGGTGGCGACAAAGATGTGGTGGAAAATCTCGTAACGGCCATAGAGCACGAAAACGAGGCCACTGCATTTTACCGCGAAACCTCGCTTCAGGCCGAGAAGGAAGGCTTTCACGATATCGCCGAATTTTTCACGCGAATAGGCATTGTCGAGGAAGGCCACAGCGCGAAATTCCGCGAAATTCTCCATGACCTGGAAAACAACATTCCCCTTAAAGGCCGGACAGTCAAGCATTCAGCGCTTACCATGGCTGAGCTTATGCTTCCCGCGCAGGCGAATCCCGCCGGTTTCGTCCACGGCGGTGAATTAATGAAAATGATGGACAACGCCGCCGGTGTCGCGGCGGCGCGCCACAGCCATACCAATGTGGTCACGGTCCTGGTGAATGATATCCATTTCATACACCCCGTCATGGTTGGATCCCTGGTTCTCATTAATGCCCACATCACTTACGTGAGGCGATCCTCCATGGAGGTCCGCGTCGAGGTTGAAACGGAGCACATATCGGAAGAAAAGAGAGTCAAGGCGTTGACGGCGTACTACACCATGGTGGCCGTCGACGAACAGGGCCGACCCGTGGAAGTCCCTCCTCTCACTGTCTACACGGAAGAAGAAATCCGGCTCTTCAAGGAAGGACAGGAACGATACGAAGCAAGGAAACAGCAGCAAAAGTAACAAGGTGCCGGGTTTGACGCCATGGTTGATTCACCCGTATTAATCGTCGAGGACGACCTGAAAATCGCCCGGGTCATGAAAGTTTACCTGGAGGGTGCCGGTTTTCCCGTGCTGCACTGCGAACGGGTTTCCGAAGCGCTTCAGGCGGCGGAACGGCAAACGCCACTCCTGGTGCTGCTGGACTTGATGCTTCCCGATGGAAAAGGAGAGGATTTGCTTGAAGCGTTGAAGACCATCGGCGACTTCCCTGTCATCATGGTAACGGCCAAGGCGTCAGAGGAGGAACGTGTTGCGGGGTTTGCCGCAGGCGCCGACGACTATATCGTCAAGCCCTTCAGCCCACGCGAACTGGTATGGCGGGTAAAAGCGGTCTTGAAACGATGGCAGAAAGACGATCTCGCCGAAACGACTCTCATGAGCTTCAATAACGGTGATCTTGTCATCGACGGGCGAACCTATCGGGTGACAAGACAGGGAACTCTCCTGGACCTCACACCTACGGAATTCAAGGTCCTTTTCGCGCTTGCGCGGTCGCCGGGCACCGTTTTTTCCAGGGACCAGCTGGTGGAACGGGCCCTCGGATACCAATATGAGGGGTACGACCGAACCGTGGACGCCCACATAAAAAACATCAGGCGCAAGATAGAACCCGACGCCAAGCATCCCCTTTTTATTCTTACCGTCTACGGCGTGGGATACCGTTTTTCGGGCAATCCCGATGTGTAAGACGCTTCGAATAAAAATCCTCTGTCTTTTTCTGGTGGTCTCTCTTCTTTCCCTGGGCGCCGCCGTGGCTCTCCGTTTCATGTTTATCGCCGATTTCGAGCAATACCGGGAAGGCGAACTGCTCGACCGGGTACAGTGGCTGACGGCATCCATTGAAGCGACATATGAACATGCAGGCGAGTGGCACAAAAAGGCTGTCGCGCATGATGTCATTCGGGCGCTGATGCTGGGTCTCGACATAACCGTGCGTAATTCAGACAACCGGATCGTCATGACCTCGACCAGGGCGCTGGAACAACTTTCATCGGCCACACGGGAAAAGGTCAGGGGGGCACTCGCCTCTCAAAGACTTGGATCGCCGGGGAAAACCATGGGGTTCCCCCTGTTCGTGCAGGGCACGGAGATAGGTTCCGTCGACGTGACCTTCATGCAGCGTGAAAAGGATCTGGCCTTCATCAAACGCGCCGATGCGCTGCTTGCGTTTTCCCTTGCCTTCACCGGCGTTGTGGTCATACTTGCAAGTTTCGGTCTCGCGAGAGGAATAACCGCCCCTGTAAACCGGCTTGCCGAGGCGGCGCGGAGCATTGAAAAGGGTGAAACGGGTCGAAAAGTACCGGTTTCCGGAAGTGACGAGATCGCCGTGCTGTCCAATACATTCAACCGCATGTCCGATGCGCTGCGTCGCCAGGAAAGTCTCAGAAAGAAACTGATCTCCGATGTCGCCCACGAGTTGAGAACTCCCGTCGCCGCCGTCCGGGCGGAGCTGGAAGCCATGATCGACGGCGTCATGCCCGCCGAAAAAGAAACACTCGAATCGCTCCTGGAAGAAACGGGCCGATTGACTTCGCTTATTGAAGGCATCGAAGACATGGCCCACGCTGAAGCGGACGCCTTGTCACTGAAACCGGAATCCCTTGACCTGCGGTCTTTTCTGCATGATGTCGCCGAGCGTTTCGGGCCGCTGTTCACGAAAGCGAACGTCCGGCTGAGCGTGGAATGTCCCCCTGAGACATCGATAACTGCCGATCCTGAAAAATTGAACAGAATCCTTGATAATATTCTCGGCAATTCCCTGAACGCCTCCGAGGCGGGCGGGCGGGTGATACTGCGGGGATCACGGGCCCCGGACCGTGGTGAAACATTCCTGATAATCGAAGACAACGGGAAAGGAATCGATCCCGCTGTCCTACCCCATATTTTCGAGCGCTTTTACAGCACGCGTCCCGACGGCCTCGGCCTCGGCCTTTCCATTGTCAGGGAACTGGTGGAAGCGCATGGAGGAAACCTCAGCGTTGACAGTGAACAGGGTCGGGGAACGATATTCACCGTTTCAATCCCCGATCTTCACACTGTTTCATAATGTCTTCATTTTCTCTTCATATCCGAGTGTTAAGATTCAATCAAATTCCAACACAGGGAGGAGAAAAAAATGGTAAGAAAAATGATAACAGGAACGGTCATTCTGGCCGTTGCAATGGCGTTTTTTGTGGCAGTTCAGCCGGCGGACGCTCGTCCGGGACGAGGATCCGATTCCGCCTGCAGCCCGGAGTTGACCAGGAACTGCTGCAATTTGACGGATGAACAGCTAGAGCTGCGGAACGAGTTCCGTGAAAAAAAACTGGAACTCAGAAACGAGATACGAAAGGACACGCTGGATTTCAACAGAATAACCGAACTCAAAAAGGAAATCGATGAACTGAAAACATCGATGGGTCCGTCGGCACCTCCCGAAAGGCAGCTCGGGAAACGAGGCAACCGGTCTTACTTTAAAAGGCGGTAAAAAAACAGAACCGCCCTACAACAAACAGGAAAACCCGCCTTATACCGGTTATGTCCGGTGTAAGGCGGGCCGTCGGCTGAACAATGAAAAAAACAGGCATTTGTCTTCTAGCAATCATCGTACTGGGTATTTCAATCATTTTCTTTCCGCTTCAGGCGGTGTTCGCACAACCAACCGAAATGAAGCGAGCCACCCCCCCCCATGTGAGACCCTACGGGGATTACTGCCCCAAAGAACACGGTCGTTACGGAGCTACACGCGCCGTTGAATCAGAAGCCGAGGCGCTCGCCATTCTTTCGCACTATTACAGGGGCCGCGATATAACCGTCGCCAAACTGGAAAAACGGCGAATTTTCTTCCGTGCTGAAATAATCAATTCCGAAGGCTCGCTCATCGACGTGGTCATAATAGACAGGCGAACGGGAAGAATCCGTTCTATTTTCTGACTTCATTCTTCTGATATCATTGACACACACAGTGAAAAAGCGGTTCACGCCATGACGCTGATTCGGAAAAAAGAAACACTGTTCAGGGTAAACGACATTGTCCTGAACCGTGAATCGGTCACTCTCGACAATGGCTTCGAAACCGACACGGTTTTGATACATCATCCGGGTGCAGCAGCCATCGTTCCTTTCCTGGATGACAATACTATCGTTCTGATCCGCCAGTATCGCCATGCCGTCGCTAAATATCTATGGGAAATCCCCGCCGGAACCATGAGCAGCCGTGAAGATCCGGCGTCCTGCGCGCGGCGGGAGCTTACAGAAGAAACAGGTTACGAGGCGCGCGACTGGCAGCGGGTCGGCGTTGTCATTCCGGCGCCGGGGATGTCGGACGAACATATTTATATTTATAAAGCCGCCGGGCTCGTCCGCTCCGAGCAATGCCTGGAGCGTGACGAAATTATCGAAGTGCATACCGTTCCCTTCTCCCGGGCCATGGCCATGATCAGAGAAGAAACCATTATTGATTCAAAATCCGTATGCGCGCTTCTGCTCATAAACGACCGGAAAACATCTGTGTTTACCTGACTGGATGTTCCCGAAAGTCTCCCTACTACGTATTTTGTGTGATACTGTTACTGTAATAAATTGGTGTTGCACGGGTGACAAAAAGTGGTAGATGTGTGCATGCTCAGTTTTTGATGTTTTCTCTTCAGGGTGCCTGAAAAAGAAGATTCCAGTGACCGGACTCCCAGGAAGGCGCAATTCTCCTCTTTCAGGCACCCCCCTTTTTTACTCCCGGAACACAGTTCTGCGATGTCGCTACTTTTCACCCGCATTGACATTCCATATATCGTCATTATTATTATTTTTGTATTTACACTATAAAAGAGTTGAGAATTCAGCAGGACTGAAACCAGGAAGGCCACGGGGACTGTACAGTTTGTACGTCAGAGAAGAAGCGATACCTGTGGTAACAGTCTGAATTTTTCAAAGGAACCGAAACGGGGAAATTGTCGGTACGCGACGGAGATTGACGGGGAATCATGATCTCGACCGGTCCGCCGGGATTTTGAAATATATCGGATCATTCCCCGTCGGGGATAACGGTTTATGAGTAATATTGACTATTATCAGGTGCTCGGCGTCGATGACGGCGCCTCGGAACAGGAAATCAAATCAGCTTTCCGCCAGCAGGCCTTGAAGTATCATCCCGACCGCAACCACAGCAATCCTGAAGCGGTCGAAAAAATGAAAGCGCTCAACGAAGCCTACGCCGTGCTTTCTGACAGGACCAGGCGAAGCGAATATGACGCCCTGCGAAGCCGATACGGTGATTCCGCAACCGGACGGTTTCGACAGTCATATTCAGAACAGGATATTTTCAGCGGATCGGATATCGAGAGCATTTTCGAGGAACTGGCCCGTTCATTCGGTCTCCGTGGGTTTGACGAACTATTTGGAGATATGCGGGACCGGCGATTCCACACGTTCACCTTCAGCGGCGATTCCGGCTCTTCAGGAAAAGGATACGTGTTCACGGGAGCGTTCAAAGGAGGAAAGCGCCACTCCTCACCGCTCTCTTCATTCACTTCTCGTGAAACCATAAAACTGGCCGGCCGTTTCTTTAAAAAATTAACCGGCGTGGAGCTTCCTATTGCGGGAAAAGATATACACGGCATCCTTCGCGTCGACAGCCACCAGGCTCTCGAAGGAGGCGTCGCCACCTATTACGTGAAAAATCGGCGGAAAAAACTGGCCGTCAGAATTCCGCCCCGCGTTCGCGACGGGCAACAGATCAGGCTTGCCGGCATGGGCGAGGCAGGAATCGGCGGAGCGCCGCCGGGCGATCTGTACCTGACGTTGCGCGTAAAAAAAACGCTTTTCGAGAAAGCGCGTTCTCTGCTCTCGTCTGCTGTGAAATAGCACCCGCGCAAACAGCAAGGGGCCTGTGTCCCGGCCTTACGAGAAAGCCGGAACACTATTGCACCAAGCTGTTAATCCTGCCGTTTAATTGTTTAGAGGACTTTTACGTTCGCCGCCGCGGGGCCTTTGGGACCTTCCTCTATATCGAAGCTCACCCGCTGGTTCTCCGCAAGGGTTTTAAATCCTGAACCCTGAATAGCACTGAAATGCACGAACACATCGCCGCCTTCGTCCTTCTGAATAAATCCGAATCCCTTCTTTTCATTAAACCACTTTACGATACCTTCCGCCATTACTGCGCCCTCCTTAACTGAATTTAAAAAGCAGGCTTCATCCTTGGTCGAAAAAAAACCACCTATGCCCATCATGAGCATGGTGGCTTGACTCTCTACATCCGGACAACGGAACCCAACTTTTTATCTCTGCTTCCTCTTGCCATCAGGCAATTAACCTGCCTTTATTGAAAATAAGATTAAAAGATAGAATTACGAATGTCAAATGATTTTTTCTCGAAATCGTAATATTTTTTCTCCGTGATAACACAGAAATTGGCTGTCGAAGAAAAAAACAGTCCCTTTTTCGTCGAAACATCGAAGGTTGTTTTGTCTGGATATAACTACACCGGTCTGGTAAGTATACCACCGTAATGAGCGAATCTCCCCGCATACCGACGACGGATGAGTGCTTCCGCCTCATGGCGGAAACAGGCATGTTGACGCACATCGCCGCTCATTCCATACAGGTGTCTTTCACAGCGACCGCCCTTGCGGATCTTTTTATTCTTCGCGGAATACAGCTCGACCGCGAGTTGATACGAACGGCGGCATTGCTTCACGATATTACTAAAACGATAAGCCTTACGACCGGAGAAGACCACGCGGCAACGGGCGGCGAGCTGCTTGTTTCGCTCGGCTATTCAGACGTCGGCCGTATCGTGGCTCAACACGTTCGGCTGAATGATCCCGGCGATTCATCGTCTCTTCCCAGGGAAGAAGAAATCGTCAACTATTCCGACAAGCGGGTTCTGCACGACCGTATCGAATCGCTTGATGCACGCCGCCGCTACATCCTGGAACGCTATGGGACCGAGCCGACTCGACGTGACATGATCCACCAAATGTTCAAAGAATCCTTCGCCCTGGAAAAACGGCTTTTCGGACTGCTCGGACTTGCCCCTTCGTCCCTGGCCTCCCTGGTCGCTTCAGCCAAAGGATCACGTGAATTTGAAGCATACCTGGCCTGCGCGAAGAATCTCCAGAACCGAACTACTGTAATTGGACAACTGTCGGCAACGGCGGGTGGTTACCCGTCGTAAGAATTTGTATCATGACGGCGCAAGGGATTGCGCGGCCGATTTTTTTCAACCGGAAACCACCTTGAAGAAATAAAGTGCGAAAATCATGGCGCTGTTTCATTACCTTCATGATGGATCCCAGTTGTCCGCGGCACTGGCACAGGTCCATCTGTCCATCCTCATTATCATAACCGTCGTGAGCATCGTCGTCCTGTCCAAGGGAGCCGACTGGATGGTCGACGGCGCCGTGTCGCTTGCCCGCAGAACCCGCATTCCAACGATAATCATCGGCGCTACCATCATATCGCTGGGGACAACCATGCCGGAGGCCTTTGTCTCAGTTCTTGCCGCCTGGATGGGTGACGGAGGACTGGCCCTCGGCAACGGCGTCGGATCGATCATCGCCGACACGGGTTTGATTTTCGGGCTTACCTGCATTCTCGCCGCCACACCTGCGGACCGCTTCATCCTCAACCGGACAGGCTGGGTACAGGTCGGCGCGGCGACACTGCTTGTCGCCCTGGCCCTCCTCGCCCTGTACCGATCGCCCGGAGGCCCGATTCTTCATAGGTGGGTGGGGATTTTATTCATCCTGATGCTCGTCGGCTACATGGCCGTTTCAGTGCGATGGGCGCTGATGCACAGCAACCCCGGCGTTATCGTCGCACCCGGCAAAACAGGCGAGGTACAGTCTTTCGGCCTTTTGAAATCGTGGGTGATGATCGTCGGCGGTCTTGCTCTTGTCATAGCCGGAGCAAGAATTCTTATTCCCTGCGCCACCGAAACCGCCTTCAGGATCGGCGTTCCGAACGACGTCATCGCCGCCACCATGGTAGCGCTGGGGACCTCCCTGCCCGAACTCATGACCGCCATCTCTTCGGTTCGCAAGGGCCACCCGGAACTGACCGTGGGAAACATCGTCGGGGCCGATGTTCTCAATTGCCTCTTCGTCATCGGGGCATCAGCGGCTGTGAAACCCCTGGCGATCCCGGACAATTTTTTCTATTTTCACTTTCCAGCCATGCTTCTTATTCTTTATTCCTTCCGCGTGTTTATTTTCATGAACCGTGACGGTTTCTTCCGCCGCTGGCAGGGAGCATGGCTCTTGTCGGTATACCTTGTCTACGTGATTCTTCAGTACGCATTCAATCTCGGGAGCGCCAACTGAATTCAGCGAACTATCTCCGGCCGGTAACGTCCGGGAAGGTCTCCGCCGATGTCCAGGCGTTCCTCTCTGAGGGCTTCGGAAAGATATTCCAGTATGTCGACGGCTGTAATCCCGTCTTCCCCTGCCTCTTCCGCCGCGATATCTCCTGCGAGACCGTGCATAAAAACGCCCTTGGCGACGGCGTCGTCAAAGGGCAACCCCAAACCGTACATAGCCGCGATGGTTCCCGTCAGGACATCACCGGATCCGGCCGTCGCCATCCCTGAATTGCCGCTCATGTTGACGCGGATTCTTCCGTCCGGGTAACCCACCAGTGAACGGGCACCCTTCAACACGATAACGGAATTGAGATCGGCAGCCGTTTCCCGAAGGCAGGACACCCTGTCCTCCTCGATTGCTCGAACCGGCCTGCCGGTTATTCGGGCCATTTCACCCGGATGGGGCGTGAGAACCGTCGGCGCCTTTCTTTTTCGCAGGACGTTAAGATCGTCGCACAGGGCCGTAATGCCGTCGCCGTCGACAAGAAGGGGCTTTTCAATCCGACGGGCCAGTTCCACGGCAAGTTCCTGTGTTTCGCCGTCACGTGACAGTCCCGGGCCGAGGACAACGAAATCCACGTCCCCGGATAAGCCGGCCAGTTCGTCCACATTCGATGCGGCAATACTGCCCGAAGGCGTCTCATCCTGCGGCACGAAAACGATCTCATTCCCCAGTTGCGCAAGCGTCGGGACCATCGAACGCGGCGCCGCGAGCCGGGCATACCCGCCGCCGGCCCGAAGAAAGGCTCCCGCGGAAAGCGACGGCGCACCGTAGTAAGATGCGGCACCGGCGATGAAGAGCGCGTCGCCGAAATCACCCTTGTGACCGGCCGGATTACGAAGGGGAAGAGACGG
>JAGYOR010000190.1 GCA_018399535.1 Deltaproteobacteria bacterium
GGAGGGAAAAAAGAGTGCTGACCTCCCCCCGCAAGAAGGAGGGAAATGAATAGTGCTGACCCTTCTCAAGGGGGAGGGAAAAAAGAGCGCTGACCCTTCTCGAGGGGGCGGGGAAAAAGAGTGCTGACCTCCCCCCGCAAGAAGGAGGGAAATGAATAGTGCTGACCCTTCTCAAGGGGGAGGGAAAAAAGAGTGCTGACCCTTCTCGAGGGGGCGGGGAAAAAGAGTGCTGGCCTCCTCCCTCAAGAAGGAGGGAAATAAAGAGCGCTGGCCCCCCTCGAGGGGAGGGAAATAAATAGCGCTGAACTCCCTGCCGTCCCTGAGTTACAGCATTAAAACCGAGGGGCTTCGCGAATTTTTCAGGATGTTATCAATCGTTATCTCGGGAATTTCTTTTTTTGTCATGCCGGGTTTGCCCCGGTGGATGCTCCTTCCTGACGGTGCTGAATCAGCGGCAGAGGTCACGAGAGCAGGCCTTCGCCGGAATGACGAAATAAATGAGGGGTGACGAAATAAAATCGTTCAGGGCGGCGTGATTGAAAATCGGATATTCAGCTCGTTGGTCGTTGATCCTGATCATGCCATGTGGTAGTAATTCTCAGTCGATAATGAATGAATAACACTATTCGTTCCCGGCTGATGTCGAGGCCGGGACGTCCAGTTAACGTGATAATCGCTGTGAATGAAACGGCAGGAAGGCCCGTAAAGGAGACATGGTAATGACAACAAAGGATAAGGATTATGTAATGCGCCAGGTCAAGGAGAAGAACGTCAGGTTCATCCGTTGCTGGTTTACCGACGTGCTGGGAATGCTGAAAAGTTTTTCCATTTCTCCTTCCGAGCTGGAAGGCGCCCTGGAAGAAGGCATGGGATTTGACGGTTCCTCGATCGAAGGTTTCGCGCGCATCGAGGAAAGCGACATGGTGGCGAAACCCGATCCCTCGACCTTTGCCATCCTTCCCTGGCGCGCCCAGAACGGCATGAACGTCGCCCGCCTGTTCTGCGACATTCTCACGCCCGAGGGCGAACCCTACGCGGGCGATCCCCGATACGCGCTGAAGCGTCAGCTCGATGAAGCCGCGGACATGGGTTTGACTTTTTACGTCGGCCCCGAGCTGGAATATTTTTATTTCAGGCGGCCCGAGGGAGTGCCGGAAATTCTCGATCGCGGCGGGTACTTCGATCAAACCGCAATGGACGTGGCAAGCGACCTGCGCCGTGATACCATCCTCGCCCTTGAAGAAATGGGCATTCCCGTTGAATACAGTCACCACGAAGTCGCGCCCAGCCAGCACGAAATTGACCTGCGCTATGCCGAGGCGCTTACCATGGCGGACACGGCCATGACCTACCGACTGACGGTAAAACAGATCGCCCTGAAACACGGGGTGTACGCCACGTTTATGCCCAAGCCTCTTTTCGGCGAGAACGGCAGTGGAATGCACGTTCACCAGTCGCTTTTCAGAGGCGACGAAAATGCTTTTTTCGATGCCGATGATCAATACTATCTTTCCGGGATGGGAAAGAGCTACATTGCCGGTCTTCTCAAGTACGCCCGCGAAATGTGCATCGTCGTGGCCCAGTGGGTGAATTCCTACAAGCGTCTGATACCGGGCTACGAAGCGCCCGTCTATATTTCCTGGGCTCGTCGCAACCGTTCCGCCCTGATACGGGTCCCCATGTACAAACCGGGCAAGCCTCAGGCCACGCGGATGGAATTCCGCTGTCCCGATCCCGCGTGCAATCCCTACCTGGCATTTGCGGTCATGCTCGCGGCGGGACTCAGGGGCATAAAAGAAAAGCTGGAGCTTGACGATCCCATTGAAGAGGATATTTTCGAAATGTCGGACGCCGAACGCAGGAAACGCGGCATCGATTCACTGCCGGGAAGCCTGGGAGAGGCTGTCGCTCTGGCGGAAAACAGCACCTTTCTGAAAGAAGCACTGGGCGATCATATTTTCGAGAAATTTATATCGAACAAGAAAATCGAGTGGGATCTTTATCGAATCCAGGTCAGCAGTTATGAACTGGAAAAGTATCTGCCCATACTGTAAGCCCGCGTCGATCAGGGGACGTTTTTAAATATTTAAAAATTCCCCCGAAAGGGATGCGATTATGCGGATCATGACGTTCAACCTGCTTTTCGACAGCGGCGGGGACGAACCGTTCGCCTGGCGCAACCGGCGGGACGTGGTCGTCCGGGTTGTCCGACGCCATCGTCCGCACATTCTGGGGACCCAGGAGGGCATGGCGCATCAGCTTGAGTTTCTTTCGGAACGGCTGGCGCCTGATTACTGCATGGTGGCCGAGGGACGTACCTGGGATGTCACATCGCAATACCCGACGCTGTTTTACCGCGTTGACGCCCTCGACCTGCTCGAAGCCGGCGAGTGCTGGCTGTCAAAAACCCCGACAGAGCACCTGAGCAAGGACTGGAACAGCGGGTTTCCCCGCATGATGAATTACGG
>JAGYOR010000191.1 GCA_018399535.1 Deltaproteobacteria bacterium
TTTCCTTTCCGGGCCGAACAAAGGGTCTTGTCCCCGCCCGGTCAGGGAATGATCATGACCTTGATGGCGCTCAGGTCTTTGTGCTGCACCCGGAACGCTTCCGCCGCTTCGTCAAGGGAGAAACGGTGGGTTACAAAGGGGCGGGTATTGGCTTGGCCGGAGCTGATCAGCTTGATAGCCCCGGGGAAATTGCCTCCCAGGCAGCCGATAAGGCTTATGTTCTTGGCGAGGACCTTCTGTGGATCCCAGGTAAGGGGTTTTTCAAAAACGCCGACCAGGAGCACTGATCCGCCGCCCTTGACCATTTCCACTGCCTGGTCGAAGGTGTCCGGTGATCCGGCGCATTCGACGACGCAGTCGACGCCCAACCCGCCGGTCGCCTCCATGATGGCGGCAAGGCCGTCCTCCTTCGCCGCGTCGACCACCAGGTCGGCGCCGCAGGTTTCGGCCGCCTCGAGCCGGGGCGGGCGGCGGCCGCTTGTCAGTATCCGCGAGACTCCCATGGATTTCAGGACCAGTATGGCGTTGAGCCCGATCACACCCAGGCCCAGGACGGCAACGGTATCGGTTTCTTTTATCGGCGCCCTCCTTATTGAAAAAAGGGAAACGGACAGGGGCTCCACGGTGGCGCCGTCCTCGTAGGTCATTGTATCCGGCAGGGTGAATACGGTCCGTCCGGGGATGGCGGTAGGAATTGAAACATACTCGGCCATGGCGCCGGGAAGCTGGTATCCCGTGAGTTCCATGTTCGAGCAGCGATGGAATTTCCCGCGCAGGCACCAGAAACATTTGCCGCAGGGCCGGAATCCCACGGCGGTGACGCGTTCACCAACCTCAATTCCACTGACGTTTTTGCCCACCTCCGCCACGTCACCGCTGAACTCGTGACCGAAGATGGTTCCGACGTCTTCGCCGGCCTTGTAAACGTGCAGGTCCGAACCGCAGATGCCGCAGGCCTTGACGCGAATGACGATTCCATCATCGGGGACAACCGGGTCGTCCACGATTTCTGTCTTGATAGTTTCAGGTCCTCTTAATACGGCTGCTTTCATGAGAATGCTCCCTCCGGATTTCATGGCGGGTATTGTTGAACAAACGGTTGCGGCAGGCCGCGTTCACCGGATGCCCCGCCTTCTTTTTTTGTATGCTGTATATAACATACCTGCATGCGGATTAAGCAATCCCTCGCGGGGTTATTTTTTTCGGGAATAGGGGCCTTGTATTAAATGCCATTGACAGGGCGACGTTGCGGTTTCTATAACAATGTATCGGAAGGGGTGCGCTCTATGGAAATAAAATACAAGATATGGATCGAGAAAGACGGAAAGGTGCTGTTCGGACACGGCAGGGACAACATATTGCAAACCGTTGACGAGGAACGCAGTCTCAACGCCGCGGCCAAAAAACTGGGCATGTCCTACCGGGCCGCCTGGGGCAGGCTCAAGGCCTCGGAGGAACGTATGGGGATGCAACTGGTGCGGTCAGAAGAGGGGCGGAAATCCCTGGAACTGACCGAACGGGCGCGGGCGATCATTGACCGCTTCGAAAAGCTTGAAAAAGGGGTGGAGACTCTCCTGGCTGACGCCGAGAGCGATTTCCAGGCGCTGTTCGAGGAGAAAAAGTAATGCGCCGTGCCGGAAGGTGCTTCGCCGACGGGGTTTTTTCGTGTCCTGTCTGCTGATTTATCCGCCTCTCGTCAAGCCGTCCGAGCCGCCGCCGGGAATAGCGCGCCTGGCGGGAGCGCTGGAAGCAAACGGCGTTTCCTGCACCGTACTTGACGCCAACATTGAAGGCATACTGCACCTGCTGCGAGCGCCTTTCAGCGACGACGTCAACGACACCTGGACCCGCAGGGCGCGGCGGCACCTGCCGAAAGCGCTCCAAGAGATTCGAACCCCGACAATCTGCAACAATTCCGATCGTTACCGTCGCGCTGTCATGGATATAAACCGTGTGCTCCAGCTGGCGGCCCGACCGTCGGGCGTCCACCTGTCCCTTTCCGATTATCACGATGAACACCTGTCGCCCGTGCGAAGCGCTGATTGCCTCCGGTCTTTCGCGCACCCCGAGACGAATCCCTTTTATTCTTACTTCGAGGAACGGATTCCACAGCTCCTGGACGAGGCGAGGCCCGACGTGGTCGGCCTGTCCCTCAATTTCCTGAGCCAGGCGCTGACCACCTTCGCGCTGGCGGGGTATCTCCGCCGGATCGATCCGGGCCTGAAAATAATTGTCGGCGGAGGACTGGCGACGTCTTGGAAGCGGAGCCCGGCGTGGTCCGATCCCTTTCGGGACGTGATCGATCTCTGGGTGGACGGCCCCGGCGAAGAATCGCTGCTGGATTGTTTTGGAAAGGGCGGCGGTGACCACTTGTTTCCTCCGCGATACGAGGGATTCCCGCTCGACCGGTACCTCTCGCCCGGCCTGGTGCTTCCCTACGACGCGTCC
>JAGYOR010000192.1 GCA_018399535.1 Deltaproteobacteria bacterium
CGGAATAAAAGGTTGGCCGGGGTGCCGGATCGGGCCTGCATGACGGCATTGAAACCAAAGGGAATTTTTTCACACCTCTCGAATTATCTTTCCCGCTTTTTTCGCTTGACTATATATAGTGCCGGTATTAGCATTGACCACTATATCTTGTATTTAATTATATTCGGGGGGGCAAATGACATGCATACGATGATCAGGAAAAGGGATGGACGCGAGGTACCCTTCGACGCCGAAAAGATCACCGCCGCCATCGCAAAGGCAGGCGAAGCGACGGGCGAGTTCGACGGAAGAACCGCCAAACGCCTGACAATCAAGGTGTTGAACCTGGCCGAAAAATTATTCGACGATACCGTTATGAGCGTCGAGGAAATCCAGGACATCGTGGAGGAAGTCCTGCTGTCGTCGTCGTACCGGAAAACGGCAAAGTCATACATCATTTACCGGGACCAGCACGCACGGCTTCGAGAGATCACCAACACCATGGAAGTCGACCTGGTCGACCGGTACCTGAAAAAAACCGACTGGAAAATCAACGAAAACAGCAACATGGATTTTTCTCTTCAGGGCCTCAACAACTACATCTCCTCCGAAGTAAGCAAGGTATACTGGCTGAATAAAATTTATTCCCCTGAAATAAAGCAGGCCCAGCTCAACGGCGATTTTCACATTCACGACCTGAGCCTGTTGTCGGTGTATTGCGTCGGCTGGGACCTGTACGACCTGCTTCTGGAAGGGTTCCGGGGCGCCTCCGGCAAGGTGGAAAGCCGCCCCGCCAAACACCTGCGGAGCGTTCTCGGGCAGGTGGTAAATTTCTTCTACACCCTCCAGGGAGAGGCCGCCGGCGCGCAGGCCTTTTCAAATTTTGACACGTTGCTGGCGCCGTTCATCAGGTACGACGGACTCAGCTACACTGACGTGCGCCAGGCCCTGCAGGAATTCATATTCAATATCAACGTGCCCACGCGGGTGGGTTTCCAGACCCCGTTTACCAACGTGACGCTCGACGTCAGGGTACCCTCTTTCTACGCCGACCAGAACGTTATCGTGGGCGGAAAACCGATGAACGAAACCTACGGGGATTTCCAGGAGGAAATGGACCTTTTCAACCGCGCCTTCCTGGAGGTCATGGCCGAAGGCGACGCCAAGGGAAGGGTTTTCACCTTTCCCATACCAACCTACAACATAACGAAAGATTTCGACTGGGAAGACCCCAACCTTGAATATCTGTGGGAAATGACCGCCAAGTACGGCGTGCCGTATTTCTCCAACTTCGTCAATTCCGACATGAGCCCCGAAGACGCCCGCAGCATGTGCTGCCGCCTGCGTATCGACAACCGGGAACTGGAAAAGCGAGGCGGCGGCCTGTTCGGATCGAATCCCCTGACGGGGTCCATCGGGGTCATCACCATCAACATGCCGCGCATCGGGTACCTTTCGAAAACGGAAGACGAGTTCATCGAACGCCTGGACCGTCTGATGGTCCTGGCGAAAAACAGCCTGGAAACCAAGCGCAAGGTCCTTGAGACCTTTACCGATGGAAATCTCTATCCCTACACGAAGCACTACCTCTCGGGCATCAAGGAACGTTTCGGCGAATACTGGAAGAACCACTTTTCCACCATCGGCCTGGTCGGCATGAACGAAGCCTGCCTGAATTTCATCGGCGAAAACATCGCCGGGCCGAGGGGCCGGGAATTCACCGTGAGAATCCTGGACTTTATGCGAAACCGCCTTATCGACTTTCAGAAGGAAACAGGCAACAACTTCAATCTCGAGGCGACGCCGGCGGAAGGGACATCATACAGCCTGGCCCGGGTAGACCTGGAAAAATATCCCGACATTATGTTCGCAAATGGAAACGGCAACGGCGAGACACGGCGTTCAACCGGGGCGCCCGGTTCCGATCTCGACCGCGATGTTTTCTACACGAACTCGACTCAGCTTCCGGTGAACTTCACCGACGACGTCTTCGAGGCCCTGGACCTGCAGGATGACATTCAGACGCGCTACACGGGGGGCACCGTGTTCCACATTTTCGCCGGCGAGCGCGTGGACAACCCGCAGTCAATAAAATCTCTCGTAAAAACAGTATGCGAAAACTACCGCCTGCCCTATTTCACCTTTTCGCCCACCTTCAGCATCTGTTCATCCCACGGGTATCTGCCCGGCGAGCAATATACCTGTCCCCACTGCGGCGCGCCCTGCGAGGTTTATTCTCGGGTCGTGGGATACCTCCGCCCGGTGCAACAGTGGAACAAGGGCAAACAGGAAGAATTCGCCCTGCGAAAAACGTTCGAACTTCATTCGAATAAAGAACATACGGAGGCACAGCGGGAAACGGGGGCGCTCTAATGGAAATCGGCTACCTTCAAAAATTTTCGCTCATCGACTATCCCGGCTCTATCTGCGCGACACTCTTCACGAGAGGGTGTAACTTCAGATGCCCCT
>JAGYOR010000193.1 GCA_018399535.1 Deltaproteobacteria bacterium
CCGCCGCGTTTTACCTGAAGCTTCGTGAGCGTTTCAGGAGATAAGCGCCGAGCGGCACGCACTCCGGCCGGCGCCTAGTCCGGAAGGTTGATCACCACGCCGGCGCCTCCCTCGACGCAGGTATCAGGGCACCGGGACGCGATTTCAGCCTTGTAAACGGTGCAGTGCGTCGGGCAGACAAGCCCGAGTTTTTCCATCTTTTCAAATTCAGTGGAACCGTGCAGCCCGCCGATCAGACCGTACACGTCTCCATGCGCGCCCGCGGCTGACAGGATATCGCCGACTCCCGGATGTGAGCAGCCGGCTATGACGACCGGCCCTTTCTCCGTTTTGACGACAATCGACTGTTCGATCCTCTGAAGTTCGCCGGTGGAATAAACTCCCTCGCCGATTTCCACGGGCCCGGTCACCACGAAAATTTCCCTTGCCGCGTCGGATCTCAAACGGAACGACGAAGGGATATAAAGCGCGACATTCCTGTTCTTTCCGAGAAAATCGTCGAGCCCCCCCGTATGGTCCCAGTGGGCGTGTGAAATGACGACCTTGTCCACAATTCCCGGATCGATGCCGAGCGTTTTTATGTTGGACAGAAGAATATCCCCGTCCGCGCCGGTGTCGAAAAGAATCTTTTCCCCCCGCACCTCCACGAGGCAGGAAAACCCCCAGTCGGGTTGAAGATCGTCCCTGGTTGTTTCATTGTCGTAGATAATTGTTATTTTCATCGTCACCTCCCTGCCGTCACGATGCAACCTTTTTTCTGGAAAGACCGGCGGCTACAGGGCGAGAAATTTTCCGGCCTTGATGCAGCGGTCCCAGAATTCGTTCGATCCCTTGAGAAAAGCGTCCCTGGGCAGATAGTCGCGTGCCACGTCATCGAGAACCCGCTCGGACAGTTCTCCCGTCTCGACCAGCTCGCGCCCCGCGCGTCGCGCGGCCTCCTTTATTTCCCTGACCGGATCGGCGAGAATCTCTTCCAGGGTGAAGATGTAACTCGACGGCCGTACCACGGCGCCGACGAAACGCACCTGCATGTTGCGACAGATTCGTTCCATGTGGTCGATCAGGCCGTCAAAATTGTCGCGCTCGTAAAAACCGCACACGCTGGCGAGCACCACGTCGGTCGGTTTTTCGCCGGACCGCCTCGGGTGACGGTAATGGCCGTCCACCAGCTCGAAATGCGGGTCGGACAGCGGAATAATGCGGTCAAGAAAGGTTTTCGTCTGGGCTGTCATGCCGTCCACATAGAGAGGGGTCCCGATCACCAGGCAGTCCGCCTCGCGGACCTTGTCCAGAAGTTCGGCCATGTCGTCCTTGTGGATGCACACGCCGGGAGTTTTCACCCAGCAGGTGAAGCAACCTATGCAGTAGTTGATCTTTTTTTTCTGCAGGAAGACTGTTTCCACCTCTGCGCCGGCGTCGCGGGCGCCTTCCAGGAAGTTATCCAGCAGGATATGGGTCATGCCCTTCTTCATGTTCGGACTTCCGTTTACAGCGAATATTTTCATCGCCACTCTCCTTTGCGTGAGAAGACCTGCCGCTCGATCCGATCTTCCGTTTTGTGTCTTTCCTGTCGTCCGTTCCACGCCGAAACGGCCCTTCGGGCGGTTTTCTCAACCGCCGCTACACAATCAATCCGGACCCGCGAGGATTGTACGAACATTTCAGGTATAAAAAATCATTAAAATATTGCCTTCTTCCCGTCAAGCTAATTGCGCCGAAGCCCTGAATGATAAAACGGAACAGACCGGTATTCATGGTCGAACCAGCCAGTGGCGGACCGCTTCCAGCCCGCCGTAACTCACCACAGTGAGAGCGACCGTCCAAAGCAGGAGACTCATGGTCATCCAGAAGAGAAGTTTTCTGCGGTCGGGGTTGAACAACAGGGCAATGACCGTGGCGAGGTGAATGCCCGTCAGCAGGGGCCCGGCCATGGCAAGGCCCGGCAAGCCATACGTGTTGAAAATGTGAAGCGCCCGCGTCCGGCGGCGTCCCCCGCGGCGGAGATCTTCCGTCGCCGGCTCAGGGGAACGCGAAGCCCGCCACCTGTCGTAGCCGAAGACGATAAGAAACACCGGAAGCGTGTTACCCGCGAAAACGTCGAGCGCCACGGAAACCGGCCCGAGTCCCATGGCGATGCCCAGTGGAATCACGAAAAGCAGTTCGATCCAGGGCGTCGCCGCCAGAACGAAGAGCATCGCGTACTGCCAGAAAAGGCCGTCAAAAACACCGCTCATGATGATATGTTTTCAACCCCGTCGTTCTTCATACATCCACGATAACCGCTGGTGGAACGGAACGCAACAGAAACCCCTGAACCGCCCAAAATCCGCGATTGATTCACCCTGTTCACAGTACAGGCAGTTCAACATCCCGTTAATTCGGCGAGATGTGTGCTGCCCGATGCACATTCAGACCGAATCATCACG
>JAGYOR010000194.1 GCA_018399535.1 Deltaproteobacteria bacterium
GGCGGCACGCAGGCCGGAATCCATCCCACTCCGTCATTCACCCTTACGGGCACTATAGCCGGCACAGGCCGGAATCCAGTTATTTTAAGATAGTACCCGCAATCCCCTTGTTGAACCAACAGTCGGCGTACGCCTTGCCAGGATACGCGGGCGCCGGAGGATTTCGGACGCCCTATCGGTCCGAACAAAAAATAGCTTGACTTTCCCCTTGAAAAGAATAAAGTGCGCAACATTCTATGTGTTTCCTGAGCTTCAGACGGGCGCGGGAACACGGTAAAGTCTGGATTGATGCATTTTGAAGTATGTGGTTGAACATGGAAAAATCCAATGTCAGTTCTTTTTTCAGGGATGTGGGCGATCCGACTTTAGGAAAATCTGAAAAAGGAGGATTGCCATCATGTCAACCGGTGTCGTAAAGTGGTTTAATGAAAGCAAGGGCTTCGGCTTCATCGAGAACGATGAAGGCGGTGATGTCTTTGTGCATTACAGTGCCATCCAGGCAGAGGGCTTCAAGGTTCTCCACGAGAACCAGCGTGTGAGCTTTGATGTCGAACAGGGCAAAAAGGGGCCGTCAGCGGCCAACGTGAAGGTCCTGTAAGATTTCCTTCAAACGGCTGAGCGCTCCCGGTAGCTGACGGGAGCGCTTTTTTTTTGCTTCTCCTCCAGTAGTTTCGAAACATGCCGGACGTCGGCAAAAAAATGCTGAAAATGGAGAGAGAAGAGAGTAGAAAGGGAATTTCCTTGCGGAGGCCGGTTTGGCAGACAGTACCGGAGAATCCGCGTTGATCTGAATAACGCCGGAACCGGCCGGTTTTCGGCGGCGGATCATGATATCGACAAGGAGTGCGTTTCCATGGCAACAACCACGACTGTTTCGTCCAGCGATTTCATCAGGGACATAATCGACGACGACCTGCGCCGCGGCGCGGTGTCCGCCGTCGCCACGCGCTTTCCCCCGGAACCGAACGGGTATCTTCACATAGGCCACGCCAAGTCAGTGTGCCTCAATTTCGGCATCGCCGCCCAGTACGGCGGGATCTGCAATCTCAGAATGGATGATACGGATCCCAGCGGCGAGTCCCTGGAATTTGTCGATTCAATTATGAAAGATATCCGGTGGCTGGGATTCGATTGGCAGGACCGGCTTTTTTACGCGTCTGACTACTTCGAGAAACTGTATGAATTCGCCGTGGAGCTGATCAAGTCCGGCAATGCTTTCGTGTGCGACCTTAACGCCGACCAGATTCGGGAGTACCGGGGGACGTTTACGGAACCCGGCAGGGAAAGCCCGTGGCGGGACCGGTCCGTCGAGGAGAACCTTGACCTGTTCACCCGGATGCGGGCGGGAGAGTTTCCGGACGGATCACGGGTCCTGCGTGCCAAAATAGACATGGCTTCTCCCAATATCGTCATGCGCGATCCCGTTATCTACCGCATCAAGCGTCAGCCTCACTATCGGACCGGCATGGGCTGGGTGATTTATCCCATGTACGATTTCGCCCACTGTCTGTCCGACGCACACGAAGGGATCACCCATTCCATCTGCACGCTCGAATTCGAAAACAATCGGCCGCTCTACGACTGGTTCGTCGAGAAACTGATACAGGGCGAACGACCGCGCCAGATAGAATTTGCCCGGTTGAACCTCAGTTACACTGTTCTCAGCAAGCGTATTCTCATCGAGCTGGTGAGGCGGGGCATTGTTTCCGGCTGGGACGACCCGCGAATGCCCACGGTTGCCGGAATGAGACGGCGGGGCTACACATCGGCAGCGATCCGCGCTTTCTGTTCCGTCATCGGCGTGGCCAAGAACGACAATCTGGTGGACGTATCTGTTCTCGAGCACTGCGTCAGGGATGATCTGAACGAACACGCCCCGCGGGCGATGGCCGTCCTGCGGCCCCTGAAGGTTGTCGTCGAGAACTATCCCGAAGACCGGGTCGAAGAACTGGAGGCCCCGAATCATCCCCGGAACCCGGACATGGGGACGAGGAAAGTGCCTTTTACCCGCGTGCTTTACGTGGAGCGTGATGATTTCATGGAAGATCCGCCGAAGAAGTTTCACCGGCTGGCGCCCGGCCGGGAGGTCCGCCTGAGAAACGCCTATGTCATACAGTGCCGCGAGGCCGTGAAAGACGCCGCGACCGGCGAGGTTACGGAACTGCGGTGTACTTATGATCCCGATACGCTGGAAGGTCCGCCGTCCGACGGCCGGAAAATAAAGGGCGTCATTCACTGGGTTTCCGCCGAACACGCCGTGGCAGCCGAAGTCCGCGTCTATGACCGGCTTTTTATGGCGCCCGAACCGCTCGACGGTGACGGCGATTTTACCGACCACCTGAACCCCGGATCACGGGAAGCTC
>JAGYOR010000195.1 GCA_018399535.1 Deltaproteobacteria bacterium
CTCTAGATGAATGACAAGAAAAAACCCGCTATTTCTAGCGGGTTCTGTACTTCTTTGGACGTTATTTGATTATGAACTGGCGGAGGGAGCAGGATTCGAACCCGCGAACCTTTCGGTTAACGGTTTTCAAGACCGCCGCCTTCGACCACTCGGCCATCCCTCCGGTATATTTCGTACGGGGATTCTCTTTCGGCATCCCGTCACCGTCGAAGTCTACTGACGGGGACCGATCCTGTCAACTCCATTCATGTAGGGAACAAGCGCCTCGGGAACAACGACGGAACCGTCCTCCTGCTGATAATTCTCCAGGACCGCCACGAAGGTTCTGCCCACGGCCAGTCCCGAGCCGTTGAGCGTGTGCACGTATTCCACCTTCGAGGTTTCCGACCGCCTGAAGCGGATACCGGCGCGCCTGGCCTGGAAATCCTCGAAGTTGCTGCATGATGATATTTCCCGGTAGGCGTCCTGCCCCGGCATCCAGGCCTCGATATCATAGGTCTTGGCCGACGAAAATCCCAGGTCTCCCGTGCAGAGCGTCACCGTCCGGAAGGGAATGTTCAGTCGTTTCAAAACCTCTTCGGCATGAAGCGTCAATGCTTCCAGTTCCTCGTAGGATTGCTCGGGTTTGACGAACTTGACCAGTTCCACCTTGTTGAACTGGTGCTGCCGTATGAGTCCGCGTGTATCCTTTCCGTAGGAACCCGCTTCGGCCCGGAAGCAGGCCGACCAGGAAACATAGCGGCGCGGCAGATCCTCCTCATCCAGAATTTCATTGGCGTGCAGGTTCGTTACGGGCACTTCCGCCGTGGGAATCAGGAAGTAATCAGTCCCCGTCACGCCGAAGAGATCTTCTTCGAACTTGGGCAGCTGGCCCGTGCCCTGCATGCTGCTCCGGTTTACCATGAAAGGGGTCAGCACCTCCCGGTAACCGTGCCGCTCCGTGTGAAGATCGAGCATGAAGTTGATGAGCGCTCGCTCCAGCCTCGCCCCCGCACCCGTGTAGACGGCGAACCGGGCGCCGGCTATCTTTGCGGCCCTGCCGAAATCGAGTATTCCCAGTTCCTCGCCGATTTCCCAGTGGGGCCGCGGTTCAAAACCGAACGATCGCGGCTCTCCCCAGGTTCGCACGACGGGATTGTCATCACTGTTCGAACCGACGGGAACCGATTCGTGCTGGATGTTGGGAATAACCAGCATCGTGGACTGAAGTTCGGTTTCAGCTTCTTTCAGGGACTCTTCCAGTTCCTTGATTCTGGAAGAGACGGTCGCCATTTGCGCTATCAGGTCACCCGCGTCGGCGCCCTCTTTTTTCCGTTTTCCTACTTCTTTGGAAACGGTATTCCGCTTACTCCTGAGTCCCTCGAGCTCCTGAAGGATATCCCGGCGCTTCTGATCGACGGCCGCGAAGGAATCGAGATCAAGATCGATTCCCCGTTCCTGTTGTTTCCGCCGAACAAGATCGGGATTCGCCCGTACAAATTTAATATCAAGCATCGTTTCCGCCCGGAATCCTTTCAAATAAGGGTGTACTCACTACCATCCGGGACATGTCAAGTCAATATCTTTGTCCACGGAAACATGCGCGCTCGAAGGATCTGCGTCACCGCCGCGGCACTCTTCGCCGGATCAGGTCG
The DNA here is from genome assembly GCA_018399535.1 of Deltaproteobacteria bacterium. Taxonomy (GTDB): domain Bacteria; phylum Desulfobacterota; class Syntrophia; order Syntrophales; family UBA2210; genus MLS-D. The sequence continues at coordinate 1,635 of JAGYOR010000195.1, forward strand.
CCAAGGAAAATAACCTCCTGGCTCTTCAACAAAAACGCCGACGCGGTAAATACCGTCATGCCCGCAATAATAGCGCCGCCGAGCAGGATAATCCTTTCCGCCGCAGGCGCCGCCGCGTCCCATCCCGCCAGAGCCAACACGCCGACAATGGCGGCGCCCATTATCAGCGATGACAGGAGACAACGAGCGACGGACACGATAAAGTCGGCCTCCAGAAACGGTCCGATCTTTTTCCTCAAAACAAAACAAAGCGCCAGGAAATTGACCGACGACGCGATGGATACGGCGAGGGCCAGTCCCCCGTGCTTTAACGGCCCCATCAGGGCAAGACTCGCGGCGACGTTCACGAGAAAGGCGACAAAGGCTATTTTTACCGGCGTCGCCGTGTCCTTGAGCGAGTAAAAGGCCGACACCATAACCCGCATGCCCGAAAAGGCCCACAGTCCCAGCGCGTAGAGGAAAAGAGCGTCCGCGGTTTTTACTGTGGACGACAGGCCGAATTCGCCGCGCTGAAAGAGAACGGATATAACGGGAACCCGCAGCACGAAAAGGGCAATCATGCAGGGAATGGTGACGAATAAAATAATTCTCAGGGCAAAAGACAGGGTTTTCTTCAGCTCTTCGTAGTCCTTGAGGGCGACCTGCTCGGAAAAGCTGGGAAGAATGGCCGTCCCCACGGCAATGGCGAAAATGCCGAGAGGAAGCTGGACGAC
>JAGYOR010000196.1 GCA_018399535.1 Deltaproteobacteria bacterium
TCAAGGGAGGGTGAATGAACTGGCGGGGCTTCCCTCACCCCGACCCTTCTACCGTGTCCGCGGCATGGCATTAAAACCCCTGAGAACTTTGCAGAACCCATTTAATCGTCATACCGGCGCAGGCCGGTATCCAGCCTTTGATAATACTGGATTCCGGTTTTCACCGGAATGACAAAAATGGGGTTGTGTATAGGTGTGCAAAAGTCTCGAAAGGAAACATAGAAACCGTTCGCACTCGCGTGCCCGTCAGGGTAGAGCCTGCCGAAGGGCCTGTCCTGAGCCTGCCGAAGGGCTCAGGATGAACTGAGTTCCTGTTGCAATGAAGGGAAGGGAAATAAATAGTGATGACCTTCCCCTGGCTGGAGGTTCTGCCCCGCAAAAAGTCTTTCCCCTCCTCTGAAGGGAGGGGATTATTCCTCAAAATTCTTTCCCCTCCCCTGGAGGGAGGGGATTAAGGGGAGGGGGAACAGAAAACCTCGAATCACGGTATTGCTTGTTTCTCTTCCAGGAACGCTTCTTCCGCTTCCCGGAACACCTCGTCTTCAAGGCCTCTATATTTCGGCGACATGTGGAATATCCTGATATACCCGACGTTCGCCCTGCCGGCCAGCGTACCAGCCTGGCGCGCCGTCAGGTGGAAGGTCGACGCCGCTTTGTCCCGGTCCCGGTCCAGAAAGGCGGCCTCGATAAACATCACGTTCGAATCGCGGGCCAGCTCCTCGATCCGACTGGCGTTCCCGCTGTTGCAGACCGCGTCGGTAACATAGGTTATTTTACGTCCCGGCGTTATCATAACGGCGCGCCGTGCCATTTCCCCCAGCGTGACCATCCGTTTGCCGTTACCGTCACGGCCGGGCGCGGCAATCTTTGTTTCCGGGGGAAGTTCGCCGCGTATTCCATCTTTCAGAACACGCAGCCACTGTCCCGGCGCGAGCCCCATGTCGTCGAGAACATTTTTTAAAATATTTATGTGCTGTTTTTCTTCCAGCGCGAAGGCCAGGCAGGGAACGCGGTGATCGAGAAAAACTGCCCGCACGGCAAGATCATCCCTGTCGACGATAACCGGAACACCGGACATCGGAACATCTTCCTCGGGTTCGAAGGCGCGTCGGCACCGGTACCGGCGGCTGATCGCCGATCCTCCTTCTCCGAGCTCCGTCACGCGCAGGGTGAAATCATTCTCGAAATTGTGCACCAGGTTCCAGGTATACGCCGCGAGCTTCCCTTCGACGTTTCGAATGAACCCCGGCGGTCCGTACATCGATATAGTACCGTTCCTGCCGAGACAGATTCTCAGGAGATAATCAAACCCGATGAAATGATCCATGTGCGTGTGAGAAACGAAGACATGGCTCACCCGGAGTAATTGCCGGGGAGTGAGCCGCCGCAGGTCTCCCAGGTCGAAAAGAAAGGCTTCCCGCCGGTGTTTCAGCTTCACGTAAAGCCCGGGATCGGAACAGGGTTCATTGACAAGATGTGCCAGAAACATGATCACCACCGCATTGTCGTTTCCGCGTGCCGTTTTTCATTGAAACACTTTGAACCCGTAATGATTTTATATTACCATGCACGAGCTTCTGACAAAAGCAGGACGGAGTACGACCGTGACCCTTTTTACTGTTTCGGAGACAAAGGAAAAGGAACTGCTCGCCCGCATGGAGCGTCTCGGCGTCCGCGAGGAGGACCTGCGTGAAACCTTCGTCCGCGCATCCGGCCCCGGCGGGCAGAAAGTCAACAAGACCTCTTCCTGCGTCCACCTCGTTCATGTTCCCACCGGCCTGGCGGTCAAGTGCCAGCGCGACCGGTCCCAGGCGCTGAACCGTTTTCTCGCCCGCCGCCTGCTGCTGGATCGCATCGAACGCATGCAGACGGGTATCGCGTCGGCGGAGCGCCGGCGGATCGAAAAAATCAAGCGTCAGAAACGGAAACGGTCAAAGCGAGCGAAGGAAAAGGTTCTGGAAGCGAAACACCGGCAGTCGGAAAAGAAGGCCCTGCGAAGCAAGACCGCTACCGTTCACGACGAAGGACACGATTAAGAAAACGGGATCGGCCTCGACCCCGAATAAAAAAAGGGAGCGCTCGTGGTAGCGGCGCTCCCTTTTTCTGTATTATGCCGTAAATCTTAACCCGCCAGGAAACCCATCAGTGGGTTGGCATAAATGATAACCAGGGAAATAACCAGCGCGTAAATGGCCAGTGATTCCGTCATGGCGAGACCGACCAGCATGGTCAGCAGAATCTTGCCGTGGGCTTCGGGATTCCTTCCCACTGCGTTGGTCGCGCCGCTTGTCGCCTG
>JAGYOR010000197.1 GCA_018399535.1 Deltaproteobacteria bacterium
AATCACCCTCTCCCTTGAAGGGAGAGGGCCGGGGTGAGGGTGAAAGAATAACGTTATTACAAGTCGTTAAGAATCCCCCTCCCCTTCATCCCCTCCCTCCAGGGGAGGGGAAACGATAGTGTCTGGCTTCTTCTTGACCGGTCTATCCTTCGACAAGGCCTGTCCTGAGCTTTGTCGAAGGGCTCTACCCTGCCGGGCACGCGAGCGCGAACGGTTTTCCAGAGATCCATTCGTCCTGAGCTTGTCGAAGGCCTGTCCTGAGCTTGTCGAAGGGGATGAACGTCTTCCTGGTTGCTTGCCCGTATGTCGACATGAACTCTCCTGAGCCCCTTCAAAGGCCAACCGTCTGTACCATCTCTTTTATATCCTTCGACTTTGTATACTGAAGACTCGATAATGTGCTCTACAGAAAATCAATCGCTGATTATGGGAAAAACCTTCTTTGCCCCGCGTCGACAAAAGATGCTATACTGAAAATCACAGGACGCTCCCAGCTCCGCCGTGCGCCGGCGGCGGCAGGGTCCCGGCAGTATAACAGCTTTAACAAGGAGGATACATCATGCAGGCCCTGTTTACGTTGACGTCATCGGAATCGAAACGGCTCATCGCCAAGGGCGTGGCCGCCATGCCCGAGGTCCAGGAAACCATGAGCGAGGGCTATTTGCTCGTGGGACGGGGATCAACCAACGGGTACATCGTCGAGGAATTACTGGAACGATCCATAGAAAAGGAACGGTACGTGGCCGGGCAGGTCATACGGGGCGTACTCTGCGCCCTGGGACAGGGCGATCGCCTGCAGCCGATCACCTTTCACAAGGGCGAAGTCCTGGAAGTCGAACCCTCGACGTTGCTGGACAGACTGGGACGGGGCGATATGTTGCTCAAGGGCGCCAGCGCCATCGATCACACGGGGAACATAGGAGTCGTCATGGCCAGTCCCCAGGGAGGCACCATGGGGGATTTTTACCTGCCCTTCAAGGCGAGGGGCGGGACGATTTTATATCCCGTTGGCCTCGAAAAGATGATTCCATCCGTGGAGGATGCCTCCCGCATGGGAGGATTGTTCACCGTGGAACGCAGCATCGGGGCGCGTGTGGGCATGGTTTGTGTCGCTGACGGCCTGGCTTATACGGAACTGGACGCCCTTGAAGACCTGTTCGGCGTTGAAGCGGTGCATTTCGCCTCCGGAGGGTACGGCGGCGCCGAGGGCTCCGTTACCATTGCCGTGGAGGGCGACGACGAGGATGTAAACGAATGTCTCGATTTCATCGAGGAAAAGGTCAAGGGTGAACCGCCGCTCAAGGGTCTGAAGTCGCCCTGCAAGACCTGCCCGCTGTTGTGCAGTTTCCAGGGCAAGGATGAAAAAGACCTGCCTTTATATCTGAGGGGAGAGTAACATTCCCGGGCGCGCGGCGGCATGAGCCCGACGGAGCAGGGGCTCGATCTGGAGATCTTTTCCGGCCCAGAGTTCGTTGAGCCAGGCCTGGAACCGCTCCCGGTACTCGGCGTCGTTAAAGTAATCCCCGATAATCCGGGTGTCGACGGGGCGGATCTGGACGCGGACCATGATCCGCTTCATCCGTCCCGTGAGAAAATGCCAGAAACTCCGCGAACCGTCCGGATAAACAATGGTGACGTCGAGAATGTGATGCAGCCGCTCGCCCATGGCCTGCAGGACGTAGGCGGTGCCCCCCGCCTTCGGCCGAAGCAGGTGCCCGTAAGGTGATGACTGCCGCCGGTGTTTTTCCGGCGTGAAGCGGGTGCCTTCGACGAAATTCATGATGGTCACGGGCATGGTCTTGAACTTCTCGCAGGCACGGCGGGTGGTTTCGAGATCCCGTCCCTTCAGGTGTGGATGTTTTTTCAGGAACGCTTCCGAATAACGCTTCATGAAGGGGAAATCCAGCGCCCACCATGCCAGTCCCAGGACGGGCACCCATATCAGTTCCTTTTTCAGAAAAAACTTCATGAAGGGAATCCGGCGGTTGAATATTTTCTGAAGTACCAGGATGTCCGCCCATGACTGGTGGTTCGACATGACCAGGTACCATCCGTCGCGTTTGAGATTCTCTGTGCCGTCAACGTCCCAGTGAATATTGTTGACGAGGCGGCTGTTGGCGTTGTTGCAGGAAATCCAGCATTCGGCGATAACCGTGAGCACCCGGGTGCAGGCGGTGCGCCACGGCGCGAGGGGAATCAGGAATTTCAGCAGGGCGACGACGAAGAGAAGCGAACCCCAGAAAAAGGTGTTCAGCATATAGAGCGCAAGCGACATGACGCCCCGCA
>JAGYOR010000198.1 GCA_018399535.1 Deltaproteobacteria bacterium
ACCCTCCCCCCTCAAGGGGGAGGGAAACAAATTAGTGCTGACCCTCTCCCTTCACGAGGGAGGGAAATAAATTAGTTCTGACCTCTCCCTCAAGGGGAAGGGAAATAATTAGTGCTAACCCCTACCCTCAAGGGGGAGGGAAATAATTAGTGCTAACCCCTACCTTCACGGGGGAGGGAAATAAATTAGTGCTGACCATCTCCCTTCAAGGGAGAGGGGAATAAAGGATTAAAACCCTTCACGGGGGAGGGAAAATGAAGTTGGAAGACTCCCCGTCAAGGGGGCGGGTCAGGCGAATCATGGGAACTTTTTTTCAGATTTCGCTCTTCTCTTGTCAATCGATGCAAAACATATTAAAAGGTTGCAAGGTTGTAAAACACGGACAGAGCGATTTGTTCAAGCTCAAGGAAAGAAAATGGAAAATAATAAGGTGTTCAACGACAGCACGAATGATCCCGTGGAGCATGCCCGGGAAGTTCTCAGAATTGAAGCGGACAGTATCATTTCGCTGATTGACCGGGTCGATGATGATTTCAGGAAGGCTGTGGACATCGTGTCGTCATGTCGCGGCCGGGTCATCGTCACCGGCCTCGGCAAATCGGGTCTTATCGGGAAAAAGATCGTGGCGACTCTCACGAGCACGGGAACTCCGTCACTCTTTCTTCACCCCGTGGAGGGTGTGCACGGCGACCTTGGCATCGTGACCCGGGACGACGTGGTCATAGCCATTTCAAACAGCGGCGAAACACAGGAATTAAACGTTCTCATCGACCGTTTTCACGATATGGGCCTCTCACTCATCGCCTTTACGGGCAACACGTCTTCTTCGCTGGCGCGAGCCAGCGATTGTTGCATCGACGTGGGCGTTCCACGCGAAGCATGTCCCTTCAACCTGGCGCCGACGTCGAGTTCAACGGCGACGCTTGCCATGGGGGACGCTCTTGCCGTTGCGCTGGTCAAGAAAAAACGTTTCACCGAGGAAGACTTCTACAAGTTTCATCCCGGTGGAACACTGGGTCTCAGGCTCCTGGCAAAGGTGCGGGAGGCAATGATAACGGACGACAGGGTGCCCGCCGTCCCCTCGGGAACACCGGTTTCCGACGCCGTGCGCGAGATGGATGAAAAAAACCTTGGTTTCGTGTTGATAACCGGCAATTACAACCGGCTGCTCGGCATCCTTACCGACGGCGATCTGCGTCGTTTCATCAGGCAGAAGGCGGAATTCAACGGGAAAAAGGTTGATGATTTCATGACGCGGTCGCCGCGCACCATCAGCGCGGGCGCCACTCTCGGAGAGGCCGTCGAAATCATGCAGAAGCACGAAATCACCACATTGGCGGTGGTTGACAAGCAGGGATGCCTGGAAGGCTCCGTCCATCTCCACGACATCCTTGGACGCGGCGGCACGATAAAAATCGCCATGCCGCAGGAGACCTGAACGGCCGCCCGGCACAACATACCGGCTTCGCGAACCGTCGAGGATTTTACATGAACGTGCCGAACCAGGGCCTGATAGTACGCTGCCTCAAATGCGGCCAGAAAAACAGGATCAGCCGCGAGCACCTGGGCGACAGGCCGTTTTGCGGCCGCTGCGGGGCGTCTCTCGACGAAATCTACATCCAGTGTCTCAGGTGCGGGCGCATCAACCGGATTCCCGAAGGACGGGTTCACGACCTGCCGCGCTGCGGCAAATGCGGGGCTCCGCTCTATACCGACTATGTGCTCGACCTGTCGGAAGAAAACTTCGAACGGGAAGTCATCGAACGCAACGAGACAATCCTCGTGTGCTGTTGGGACCCGGATCGCGATCTCTGCCGAAAGGCCATGCCGGCGCTTACCAAGCTCGCGCCGAAATACCTGGGCAATCTGAAACTGTACCGGCTGAATATTCATGAAAATCCCGAGCTCGCCGCGCGATACTCGGTGGAGATGACTCCCGCCTACCTGCTTTTCAAAAAAGGGACTCTTACCGAAACAATCGTGGGAATCACCTCGCTCGCGGACCTCGAAAAGAAACTGATCGCCATATCCCGGCGATAGCCGAAGGAAGGCGGTCGTGTGACACACTACCCACTGTTGCCATGAATAACATCGACATCAACGATAAAGAACAGGTCCTGGCACGCATCAGGACTCGCCTCGCTCAAACAGACGCCGAATACGCGCGGCGTATAGCGGTTATCCGCTCCTACAACAGGAACGGCAGGGATTGGCGACCGGCGGGTGTTCTGATTCCCCTGTGCTACAAAAAAAATATC
>JAGYOR010000199.1 GCA_018399535.1 Deltaproteobacteria bacterium
CTCGACGCCTGGACGGACATCCTGGCGCGGGCCATGTACATGACGGGCATGAGAGAGACCGACGTGTTTCAGAACATGATGACCTACGGGCTCTTTACGGGCGGTCTGGGGTTTCACTACGCGGCCGAGAGGATCGGCGCGCTCACCATTCCCGCCGGCGCCGGCAACAGCAAACGGCAGATACAGCTCATGAAGGATTTCGACACCACGGTGATGCACATCATTCCAAGTTACGCGCTGCATCTGACTGAAGTGTTCGAGGAAATGGGCGTGGATCCCCGAAAAGACACCAGTCTCCGCATCGCCTTTCTCGGCGCCGAGCCTCATTCGGAAAAAACCAGGCAGAAAATCCAGGAATACTACGGCGTGGATGCCTTCAATTCATACGGGCTTTCGGAAATGAACGGCCCCGGCGTCGCCTTCGAATGTCCCGAAAGACAGGGAATGCACATCTGGGAGGACAATTATTTCGTCGAAATTATCGATCCCGACACGCTGGAGCCCGTCAGGGAAGGCGACGAGGGAGAGCTGGTATTGACGACGCTCAGGCGCGAAGGCATGCCCATCCTCCGATACCGCACGAAAGATCTCACGCGGTTCGTTCCCGGTCCCTGCGGCTGCGGCAGAACTCACCGCCGGATAGCGAGGATCACGGGACGGACCGACGACATGCTGATCCTGAAAGGCGTCAACATCTTTCCCATCCAGATCGAGAAAAAACTCATGGAGATTCCGGGCGTGGGCAACAATTTCCTTATTATCCTGGAACGGGAGGGATACAACGATTTGATGATCGTGCGGGTTGAAGTACTCAGGGAGTTCTTTTCGGGAAACCTCCAGCAACTGGAACAGTTGCGCCGGACGATTACGGAAGAACTGCGGAGCGACATACTGATCACCCCCCGGGTCGAACTGGTGGAACCGAACACGCTGCCGAAAACGGAAGGGAAAGCCGTCCGGGTCATAGACAACAGAAAGGATTGAACAGAATGATCGCCAATCAGATTTCCATTTTCGCCGAAAACAAGCCGGGACGCCTGTCGAAGGTGACGTCCCTGCTGGCGGCCGAAAAGATCAACATCCGGGCCATAACCATTTCCAGCTCCGACGAATTCGGCGTTATCAACATGCTGGTCGACGACCCGGAGAAAGCCCGCCGGGCCCTCGCGGAAGCGGGGCTGACGGTAAATCTCAAGCCGGTCGTCGCCGTTGTTATTCCCGACCGGCCGGGCGGACTTGATCTGCTGATACGGGTGCTCTCCGACCAGGGAGTAAACATCGAGAACGCCTATGGATTCGTGCTGGAAAGCCGGGAGAAAGCGGTTTTCGTCGTCGAGGTGGAACAGGTGGAAAAAACGCTCGAGATACTGGAAAAAAACAAGTTCAAGACTCTCGACGCCGAAGCCCTCGCGGCAATCGAGCCGTTTCATTACATGAAGTATTAACTATCGAAAAGGGGATTTCCACATGGCCCACGAAGACGCGGGACACTACGCCGGGAAGCACCCGGAAGGAACCAGGATGGATCCGGAAATCGCCGACGCCGTCAGGTCGGCGGCGCGCGACGGGAAGGTCGGGTGCGCAGCGGCCCACGCGATCGCGCGCGAACTGGACGTTGAGCCGGAACAAGTTGGAGTCACTATAGATCTCCTGGAATACCGCATAGAGCGGTGCCAGTTGGGGCTTTTCGGGTACGGCCTTAAAAAAGGGATCGTCGAGCCGGCCGATCCGGTCGATCCAGACCTTAAACAGGCCGTCGAGGAAGCGGCTCCCGGCAACAGGATCACCTGCGCCGCCTGCTGGGAAATCGCGAAACGGTTCAACCGTCCCAAAATGGCGGTCGCGGCGGTCTGCGAGGCCCTGTCCGTAAAAATAAAAAAATGCCAGCTCGGATCGTTCTGACGGCGACAAGATATGCCGGCGGCTTCTCGGCGGCGCAATCCCGTTTATCGCGTGGATTGTTCAGACATTCATCGGCAATTTCCGGTATGGCCGGGCCGGACGCAGGATAACGGAAGGAGAGACGAACCATGACAAAGATGAGCTACACCAGCAGTGAAGGCATAGCCCGGATCACCCTCGACGACGGCAAGATGAACGTGATGAACTGGGAATTTTTCACCGAGCTTAACGACTGTCTCGACCAGGCTCTCTCGGACGGGTCGCGGGTTCTTGTTTTTACCGGCAGGCCGGGTGTTTTCTCGGCCGGGCTCGACCTCAAACTCCTGCCGAC
>JAGYOR010000002.1 GCA_018399535.1 Deltaproteobacteria bacterium
ACGGAACCCTTGCCCTGTTCCATGGTCCCCGGAAACTGGCCGACTATGACGCCCAAGGAACACAGAAGAACAAAACAAAGGCAGCCTGACCAGGAATCACTATGTCATGGTGAAGAGTCCACGTCCGCTACTCTTCCCAACCATAACGTGACCAAACAAAAGCGGACAAATCACGTGCTATAAAACCGGACATTTCTATTTGTTGCTAACAGAAAAAATATTGTCTGCGCTTATTCGAGCAAACTTTCTCCTTCGTTTCTCAGGAATGAGCCGAGATCATTCCCGGTCCTTCCAGGCAAACGTCCGGGATAGGTCCGTTCCGGCGTCGCCTTTTTTCCGGGTTCCGTTCCTTCGAGATAACATTCGTAAACGCTGTCTTTGGCTTCGGGATTCGCCAGAAGACCTGTCTCCGGGTCTATGCGGACGAAGACGACGCCTTTGGGTGGATTAAAGGTCTCCACGGGCATTGAAACGACGGCTTCTTCCATGAAGTAAAGAAATACAGGGCTCGCCGCCCGGGAACCTGTCTCGTAGTTTCCGAGAGGTCTGAAATCATCGAAACCGACCCACACACCGGTTACCAGCGAAGGAGTGAACCCGACGAACCAGGCGTCCCTCAGGTCGTTTGTCGTTCCCGTTTTTCCGGCCACAGGCCGTTTAAGCGCCCTGACTCTCCATCCCGTTCCTTCCTTCACGACCCCCTGCAGCAAATGGCAGGTTATGAAGGCAACCCTCGGATCGACGACCTGTTTTACGTCGGAACGGTTTTCTTCGAGAACGTTTCCGCTCCGGTCCACGACTTTGCGAATAAAGAAGGGTTCAGCCCGGTCGCCATTGTTGGCGAACACACTGAACCCGGCGACCATCTCGGACAGCGTTACTCCCGAACTTCCCAGGGCCAGCGAAAGGTCGCGGGCCAGCGGCGAGGTGATTCCCATGTTCTGTACGTAATCGACGGCATACTCGATGCCCATGTCTTTCAGAATCTTGATGGTAACCAGGTTTCTGGAGCGGATCAGCGCCGTGCGCAGCGTCGTGGGACCGTGGAACGTTTCTCCGTAGTTGCGGGGTTTCCAGGTGCTGTCCTCCAGTGTGTCCCGGTACACGACGGGCGTATCCATGATAACCGTCGAGGGCGTCATTCCCCGGTCGAAGGCCGCCGTGTAAATAAAGGGTTTGAAGGCTGAACCGGGCTGCCTGACAGCCTGCACGGCACGGTTGAACTCGCTTTGTTCGTAATCACGACCGCCCACCATGGCTTTGATTTCACCTGTCCCGGCCTCGATGGACAGAAGAGCGCCCTGAACCTCCGGTTCCTGTTCCAGCCCGAACCGGAATCGGACCCGCCCGTCGGCATCCTCCAGCAACTCGATCACCCGTGCCTGCACGATGTCTCCGATACGCAGAAGCTCGCCCGGATGTTCCAGGTCGCCTTTCGCCGCCCACTTCATGTCTTCCAGGGTCATCGTACCGTCATAGGGCCCGACGCCCAGCGTGAGGATTTTCTCCTCGCGATCGACACCGGTCACCAGGGTCGTCACGACCTGCCCCTTTTCGGGGACCACTCTCCCCAGCTCGATCCACAGGGAATCGAGAAAGCTTTCGAACTGTTCGGAGGGTATGTTCTCCGACACTCCGCGAAAGCCCTGTCGCTTGTCAAGTTCCCTGAGTCCCCGTTCCACCGCTTCCATGGCTGCTTCCTGCATCGACACATCCAGCGTCGTATAGACCTCGAGACCTTCCTTGTAGAGCACCCGGCTGCTGTAGGTGGACTGGAGATATTGCCTTACCAGTTCAGTGAAGTGCGGCGCGATTTTCCGGGAATCGCCCGGCTTTTTGAAAGTCAATGGTTCGTTGACGGCCTCGTCGCATTCCTTTTCCGTGATATAACCGTCCTCGGTCATCCTGCTCAACACATACGCTTGCCGTTTCCGGGCCTTTTCCAGACGGAAAAGCGGGCTGTAAGTGCTCGGCGCCTTGGGCAATCCCGCCAGAAGGGCTGCTTCGGAAAGAGTAAGATACTTCGCCTCTTTCCCGAAGTATCGTTCCGAAGCCGCTTCGATCCCGTAGGTACCGTGACCGAGATAAATCTGATTCAGGTAGAGATTCAGGATTTCATACTTGTTGAGGTAGCGCTCGATCTTGAAGGCGAGCATCGCTTCACGCAACTTCCGGATATAACTTTTCTCCGGAGTAAGAAAGAGAGACTTCGCCACCTGCTGAGTTATGGTGCTTCCACCCTGGACAATGCGCCCCGCCTGGAGATTGCGGTAAAAAGCACGGAGTATACCCTGTATATCGAGGCCACGGTGGCTGAAAAAGCGGGAGTCCTCGGCGGCGACAAAGGCCTGAACAACATGAGGAGGCAGTTCAGTTATGTTGATAACCCTTCGATCCTCGAGGTAAAACTCGTCGATCAGCTCATCATTATCGGCATAGATACGAGTTATAATGCTGGGGCGATAATCACGGAGGGGCTGTATGCTGGGAAGATCACGGTCCAGAGTATACAGAAACCAGGCGGCGGAACCGGCCGCAGCCAGCAGCAGGATGAAGCAGACCGTGAACGCTTTCAAGAGCAGCTTTTTCTTATTTTTTTTTACCTTGGTACCGCTTTTGTTTCCCGCGTGCCCGCTCATATCCGTTTTGTCAACCGCCGTCTTCGGTATCGGCGGTCCCCCTCTTTTTCTTCCTTTCAGCCAGTTTCACCACCCACAGACTCAACTCGTAGAGCAGGACGAGGGGAACTGCCATCATCGTCTGGGTCACCACGTCAGGCGGCGTCAGCGTCGCTGCGATTATAAAAATTAGGAGTATTGCATATTTCCTGTTCTTTTTTAAAACATCGGAATCTATGATACCGATCTTGGCGGAGAAAAACATGAATATGGGAAGTTCGAACATGATGCCGAACGCCAGGAGCAGCTTCATGGAAAAAGACAAATACTCCTTCATGGACAGCATGGCCGCTATGGATTCGGTCGCGAAAGCGAGAAAAAAGGCGAAGCCAAGCGGAAAAACGAGAAAATAGGCAAAAAGAGCCCCTCCCACGAAAAAGATCGTGGAAAGCGCCACGAAGGGCACCACATATTTTCGTTCCGTCGGGTAGAGACCCGGGGATATGAATTCCCATATCTGGTAAAGAATGTAGGGGCTGGTGAGAAAAACCGACGCGAAGAGCGAAACCTTCAGATAGGTAAAAAAAGCCTCGGGCAGGCCCGTGAAAATCATGGAACTTCCTTCGGGCATGACGCATTGGAGCGGATACGCGACAAACCCGAAAATACGTTCCTTGAAAAGAAAACAGACCACGAATCCCGCGGCGAGGGCGATCAGTACCTTGATGAACCGCGACCGCAGTTCCTCCAGGTGATCGGTGAGGGGCATTTTTTGTTCGTCGTCAAGATTATTAGTTTTCATGGAAGAAAGTCACGCGGAAACGCCTTCCCGGGGCATTGTTCTTGCTTGAGTCCCATGGCAATGAAAAGAACTCATTTATTCTACCTTATCTCCACTGTCGCCGCCTGCGTCGTCATCCTTTTTTTCACCGTCAACGCCGTCCGCGTTGTCGCTTTTTCGATCGGAGGTTCGCCCGGACGCTTCCTTGTCCCTGGAAAGGGCGCCGCGCAACAGGGAATCTTTTATGTCGTCCGCGTCTTTTTTGATATCGTCGACGCGGAAGCTTTCCTTGACGTCATCGGTGGCCCGGCGGAATTCCGCCAGCCCCTTGCCCAGCGATTTGGCCAGGTCGGGCAGTTTCTTGGGACCGATGATTATCAGGGCCACGACAAGAATTACAATAAGCTCTGGCATTCCGATGCCGAACATGACGTTTTTCCCTTCCTATGTCACGAATTCGCAGACTATAGACGTAATCCTTGAGCTTTGTCAACCTGTTTCCCTGCAGTTTCCGTTACCATCGGGCATAGTGTTCTTCCGTAAAACCGGAGACATCCGCCAATTGAACGGACATTCCGTTTCCCCGAAGCGATCCCTGAAAACGGCCGAAAGGCTGACTGAAGCGCGAGGCAAACAGACCCGCCTGTATGTTTGCCGACCGGATGCCTTCCGGCAGGAAACGGATCGTTACCCGTCCGTCGTTCGACGCAATATCCCAGGGTTTTAAAAAATCACCGTCCTCATATCGAAAATGGACCACGTCGACCTTGAACAGGCGACCGTTTATCCAGAAGGCGTTCTCCGTGAATCCGGTTTCGTTTATGCCCTGGACGCAATTGAATCCCACGCGGTTTTCCTGGCTGTCGATACCGCCACCGGCGGCCCAGTTCCAGAACGTGTGGCGTGACAGGTATCCCAGCGTGTAATCGAAGACCCCGCAGGACTGCCCGGCATTAATGTTCCAGGACATTTCGCCGCTGGATATTTTACCACTTCCGGCGAATCCCGCTTCTTTGTGAGTGTAGTTGAATCCCTTCAATCCTACGCGAGTCAGGCAGACAAGGGGTTCCGCATATCTCTGAAAGTCAAGGTCGACTGACAATTGTCCGCCGATGGTTCCCTTCAGGGAAACAGTGGAAGGTCCGTTGATAATTGAAAGAGAGGACCGTCCCGTCGTGAAGGCGACAGTGCCGGAATTTGATGTCCCCTGGAACACCGCGGATTTTCCTCCCGGCCGGATAATGTTGTACTCGTCGATCGTCCCGGTCCGCCGATCGAAAAGGTAGGCGAAGAGGTTGCTCAGGTAGCCCAGGCGAACAACGGCGACGCCGAATATAATGTCGTCGTTGCACACGCCAAGGTACTGCCACCGCTTCATTCGGAACGCGAGGATCAACCGTTTCGACAGGGAATTCCCACCTCGTGAGCCATAGGGTCGGAAATCTTCAAGGTTGAATAATAACGGCGGGACGGAATGAATACCGAAACGGGGACGACCCCGTTCATCGATCAGTGTGTCCGCATTCCCCGTGTCCATAAAATCGCCTCACCTTTCCGTTACCGCGAAACGGGAACTTCTATCGTTCCTCCTCGAGCAAAGCACATCGACGTACCGGGCGGAATTGCGCACGAATTTTCCGTTCAGGGAAGGTTGTCCGCGAGAGACGGCACATCGTTCCCCGAGTCGAGGCGCTGCGTCACCTTGTCCACTATCCTGACGAGGGCCGACACGCAAGAGGAAAGATCAATCAGGCCGGTGTCGAACGTAATGTGATAGTTCCGCGCGTCGCTCCAGCGCAGACCGGTCATATCGCGTACGAATGCCGCCCGTCGACGGTCCGACTCTTTTATCATTTCCCGGGCCCGGTCGGATCCGGAAATTTTCCAGACCCTCTGTATTCTTTGAATCCTCATCTCCTGGGGGGCATGTACGTAGACATTGAGGGTGCCGGGCCGATCCCTGAGCGCCCAGAATCCCCCCCGTCCCACGATGACGGCACTGTGCTTTACTGCTATTTCATTCATGACCTTGCACTCGGTTGCAAAAAGGTCTTTCTCGTAAACAGGAAGAGGCGGGGGCATTGCAGGCCCCATTTCCGGCGTTCCGAATGAAAAAGCCCTGATGATGTTCTCAACGATGCCCGGAGATTTTTCATCGTACGGTTCCAACCAGGACACGCCTGTACCCAGGTGCCTGGCCGCTTCCTTCAGAATTTCCCGGTCCAGGTATCTGAAACCCAATTCCCTGGCAAGCAGATACCCTATGTAGGTACCGCCGCTTCCCATCTGCCTCGATACCGTAACCGTCATCGGCGGGCGGTTTTCCACAGCGCGTTTCTCCTTCCTTGACGCGTCGTCGTGCAATTACTCGCGTTTCTGTTTGATCGCGTCCGTTATATCACTGATCATTTTTTTCGAAAGTTCGTCCATTACATCGCCCGCGGCCCGCGCGAATCCGGCCGGGGTTTCAGGGCTACAGGCTCTCTCGGCACGGTAGTTCTTCTGAAAAATCAGCCGGCCGCGTGAACGATCCCCCGTGACATCAAGAAGGGCAACGGTGAACCCGAGTACGGCCCTTCGCCCGTCCGCATCGATAATCTCGATACATTCCGTTACCCGGCCTTCAAGGTGATACCGGCTTTCCTCGAGGGTGTATTCAGTAAATACCGCGGTGAAGAGCCCCGACCGCGACAAATCTTTCATGAGAAAATCGGTGACCATTTCTGCGGGAGTATTCCACCAGCGATGGTACCGATACGCTCCCTGTTCGCTGGACCCGCGGCTGTAGAGCATGGCGGTTCCGTTGCACGCCTCCGCCGACGAAAAGCGCCTGACGATAATCGTTTCCCGGCTGCATGGCACTTCCTCTTCCATTCCTTCGAGGGAACGCGGCGGTTCCAGCATGTACCGCGTGACGTCCGGCGACGTCGCGACACCGCCCGCACATCCCGCCACAAGCAGCCATCCGAGAATGAACACCGCGCCGGCTCGAATGCGCGCTTCCTGTCGGCATATGCTTTCGCTAAACAAATATCGCTTCACGGTTCATTCTCCTTCTTCGTCCCGCGGGGAAGGACCGCCGAAAATGAGATCCGAGGGGCTGAGATACAATCGTTCCGAGAGTTCCTCGATGCTTCGCGCCGTCCGTCGAAACTGCGAACCGGCGTTCCTGATTTCAAGTGCCGAGAGCCGGGCCGCGTTGTCTATACTGTCCGCCGCCTCGCCGATCCTCTCTTCGAGGCGCTCCGTAAGTTCGGCGATCTGCCGCGAGGTGCCGGGCAAATCCGCTTCCCTGACAGCTTCGCCCGCCTCGGCAAGGAATGCTTTTCCTTCCGCGAGGGTTTCCCGCATGTCCCTGACGACCATCTCAAGTTCTTCATCGTCCATTATTTGATGCACCCTGGTCAAGGTTTCTTCAAGACGAACCGCAGTTGCATCAAGGTTTTTCATGATATCCTCAATGGCGGGATTACTCAAGGTTAACCGCAGCGCCCGTGCCGCCGATCGTATTTCATCTGTTATACCCTTGAAATCGATCTCAAGGATCTTGTCCGCCATCAGGTGAATCCGCGCGAATACTTCGCTGATCCCCGACGGCCTGGAAGGAATGACGGGGTAGGCGGGTTCGAATGAAAGTTTCTGCACCGGCAGGGTTTCGTCCGGATCCCGCAGGTTCAGTTCCACAAAAACCATTCCCGTGATGCCCACCGGCTTGAGCTGGGCAATCGTCGAATGATGCAGATCCTCGCCGACTTCGATTTTCATAACCACCTCGATGTACCTGTTGTCCGGCGCAATATCGATCTGTTCAACGCGGCCCACCGTCACGCCGCGATATTTAACGGAGGAATCAGCGGAAAGTCCCTGTACGGATTCGTCGAAATAGGTGACGTATCGTGTTCCGGCGGCGAAATAATCCGACACTCCCAGCCAGACCACGGCGGTAATTCCGATAAGAAGTCCGATGATTACGAAAAGGCCGATCGTGAAATTCGACCTGTCCCTGTCCTTCGTCATGGTTGCTCCCTTCCGGATACGCTCAGGCGTTCCGCCTGTTCAGAAAATTCACGACCCGTTCATCGCGGGATTCCCCTTGCAGGAACCGCGGATCCCCGTCGGCGATTATACCCTTTTGTTGACCGTCGAGCATGATCATTCGGTGACCGATTTTGAAAATCGACGGAAGCTCGTGGCTGACGATGACCATCGTCGTTCCCATCCCCTGGTTGATGTCGGCGATGGTGTCATCAAGGCCGACCGATGTGACGGGATCGAGCCCCGCCGACGGTTCGTCGAAAAACAATATTTCCGGGTCCATTACCATGGCCCGCGCCAGGCCGGCACGCTTTTTCATACCTCCCGACAGTTCCGCCGGCAGCAAGTGTTCGGTATCGGCAAGACCGACCATACCGAGTTTCATTCGTATAATCGACTTCTTCAAGCTATCCGGCAGATTGGAACGCTTTTCCAGCGGCAGGGCCATGTTGTCGCCCAGGGTCATTGAACCCAGCAGCCCCCCGGCCTGAAACAGCACCCCTATGCGGCGCCTGACGGCCGCCCAATCGCTCTCTTCCGCGCCGTGAACGTCAACGCCGTTGATCAGAACACGCCCTTCCGCCGGTCTGAACTGACCGATCATGTGTTTCATGAGTACCGTCTTGCCCGACCCGCTCCTGCCGACAATAAATAAAATCTCGCCCCGGAAAACCTTGAAGGTAATTCCCTCCAGAATGGTGTTGCCCTCGAGACGGGCTGTCATACCCTCCACACTGATAACGACTTCGCGATCGTCCCGTTTTTCCTGATCCTGCATGGTTTCACTCCGTCGTGCCTTATATGGAGATCCTCGTTTATGTCACAGATAGTGCAAAACGACGGCAAAAATTGAATCGGCGAGAACAATAAAAAAAATGGCCGATACGACGGCTGCGGTGGTGGCCCTGCCGACGCCCTCCGCACCCCGCGTCACCTTCATGCCGTGGTAACAACCGATGCCCGAGACAATCACGGCGAAAAACACCGACTTGACGAGCCCGGTGGCCACGTCGGACAAGGCGATGTTGCTTCCCGTCTGATTGATGTACGTGATAAACGTCAGGTCAAGACCGAGCATTCCCACAAGCAGGCCGCCCAGCAGACCGAAAAAATCGGCGTACAGCGTCAGTAACGGAACAACGATAATAGCCGCCGCCACCCGGGGAATCACCAGGAACCTCACCGGATCGAATCCCATAATCGCAAGGGCGTCCACTTCCTCGTTGACCACCATCGTACCGATTTCCGCCGCGAAGGCCGAGCCGGACCGACCCGCCACAATTATTGCCGTCATGAGGGGCGCCAGTTCCTTGACCATGGCGATTCCCACCAGGGCCGCCACAAAGATGTCTCCCCCCAGCGGCTTTAACTGCAGCGACGACATGAAAGCGATGATAAGCCCCACGAGCAGGCTGATTAACCCGACAATCGGAAAACCCTGGACTCCCACACCCCTCATGTTGCCGGCCACGTCGCCCCACCTGATGTCGCGTGGATGAAACAGAGAATGAAGAACCGCCCGAATGAGTTCACCGGTAAACACCATGAGCCCTTTGAACGAACCGGCGGTGGCGACGGCAGCCTCGCCGATCCCCTCGATGGTACCGGGTACCGGCTCCGGATGCGAAAGGCGTGAAGCGGAAACATCTTCGACGATTCGCGGATCGACCATGCCCATGATCCGCTGCACTTCGCCCCCCATGCCTGTCAACGTTACCTGACGCCCGTTTTGCTCCATGTCCCCGGCGAACATTTTGATCGACAGGGCGGCGGCGCTGTCCAGGTAAGACACCTTCGAGAGATCCACAACGAGTCCCGACGTCTGCGAGTCGCGGGCCGCAGTGTGCAGATCAGCCGCAAGAAGTTCCGCTTCGTCCAGTGAAAAACGTCCTACCGGCGTCACTACTACGGTTCCCGTCGTCGATTCACTGACGGCGACGGACGAGGACGTCCGTTTCAACCCACCTGGTGCGGCTTTTTCCTGCGACATGACGGAATCCTCTGCACCGCGTCACCGGCCCCGAATGCCCCTGCGGGGCCGTCTGAAAAAGGGCTTCCTGAGGCGATATCAGCACTCTGCTTCTATGACCGGCATATCGTGTAACGCCGATTACCTGAACCATCGGCACCGGAGCGGACCTTACCGTTTCCCCCGGTGCAGAACCCCCTTGGTGATATTGCACAGGTGATCATTCATACGTTCAATATCGGTAAGAATGTCTGAAAAAACAAGTCCCGCGTTGCTGAAACAGGAACCTTCTTCCAGGCGCTTGAGATGGTTCAGTTTGTACTGATCAACGAGAACGTCTATTTCCTCATCGATGTTCAGGCTGATAAGGGCGGCTTTTTCATCATTGTAATCCATTGCCTGTTTCGCGTGTTTCATAAGCGCCTCGGTCTTGTCAAAAAGCCGTCCCATTTCGGCCTGCGCCTGCGGCGAAAAGGACAGGTTATTTTCGTATAAGCGCTGCGAAAGCTTGGCGATATCTTCACAATAATCGCCCACCTTCTCCACGTCGTTTACGCTGTGCAGTATGGCGGGTACAAGACGCCGTTGCCTGTCGGTCAGGCCGGTCTGAGTGATTTCGGCAAGGTAGGTGGTTATCTTTTTCTGCATATCGTCGACGCTGTTCTCGTCGACGGTTATTTCGTTTTTCAGCTTGTGGCTGTAATCTTCAATGCACCGCCTGACTTTCCCCAGCATTTCCTGGCATACGGTCAACATAACCGACAATTCCCTGAGAGCTGCGCGTATTGCCAGGTCCGGCGTTGTAAGCAGGTGGGCTTCCAGATACCCGCCTTCTTTTTTTTCATAATCCTGACCCGGGACGACCCGTTCCAGAAACTTCACGAAAAGGGGCACGAAGGGAAGCAGCACGATAGTGTTGAAGATGTTGAAGATGGTGTGTGTATTGGCGATCTGGCGGGCGATGTCCCCGGAAAGCATGGGCACATAGTGAAGATAGAGCGGAATAAAGGGCAATACGATCGCCGTTCCGATAATATTAAACATGACGTGTCCGAAAGCCAGCCTCCTGCTCGATCTCCTTCCACCGATACTGGCCACGAGCGCCGTAACGCAGGTGCCGATATTGTCTCCCAGAACCAGGTATACCGAGGACGGAAGATCAAGCAGTCCAGCCGATGCAAAGGCTATGACCATGCCAATGGTGGTGCTGCTGCTCTGCAGGAGTACCGTCAGGACCACCCCTGTTGCCACTCCCAGGAGGGGATAGGCGCCGAATTTGAGCAACAGGCTGATCACGGCTTCGTTTGCCGCGAGCGGCTTGACGGCCGATCCCATCATCGCGAGTCCCAGAAAAAGAATGCCGAAACCGAGTACCGCCAGGCCTTTGTTACGGGTCTTTTCCTTCGTGGCGAACAGATGCACCATGGCCCCGATGAAAACGAAGAGCAGGGCTGATTTTGTCAATTTGAAGGCGATCAGCTGGGCTGTGATCGTGGTGCCGATGTTTGCCCCGAAGATGACGGGCAGAGCGGCGGCCAGGGTCAGGACACCCGCGTTGAGAAACCCGATGAGAATGACGGAGGTGGCGCTCGAACTCTGTACGAGGGACGTTACGACGATGCCGAGGAAAACCGACTTGATCCGGTTAGAAGTTATTTTTCCGAGAAGATCCCGCAGAAGCCCCAGTGACAACGTCTTCAGGGAACTGCTCATGAGGTGGATGCCGAACAGGAAGAGCCCCAGCCCCCCGATAACACCCGCTATCACCTCAGCATACATGCCACACGATCCTCAGCGTTTTGTTTGCCCTGTGCGGATTTTTACGGTCAGTGTAAGACAACTGTTTGATATTACTGGTTCTGACGGCACTTACTGGTTGCTTACCTATCTGATAAAAGGCATGCATGTCAAATGTTATTTTGGCGTCGGCGGCCACGACGGAGGGCTGAGCGGCACTACGGAAACCGAAGCCGGGATCCCGGGTTCATGCCGGAAAACGAATGTATCTCCGGTCATGGAGCTTAACCTGCCGCGACAGTGTCCCTGAGTAAGGACTTCGGCTGCCGAACCGGCGTTACTGAACCGTCCAGGAACTGCCCTCGGAGCTGTCCCTGACAAGTACACCCCGCTCTCGGAGCCTGTCCCTGATCTCGTCGGCCCTTTCCCAGTCACGCTCACGGCGCGCCTGGTTTCTCTCCTCAACGAGGGCCTCGATTTCTTCTTTCGTCAGGTTCCTCCTGCGCAATTCCCGATCCTTGTCGAGCCTGAAATAATCGGAGGGATCCGCCAGAAACAGGCCCAGCACCTTTCCTGTCTCCCGCATCCGTTTTTTTGCCGCGTCAATCGCGAAGAGAAAGGAACGCTCCTCCGAACGGTCCGCGTTGTCCGAGATATAGGTATTGAGCCGGCGAAGGGTTTCGAATACATACCCGATGGCCCGGGCCGTGTTGAAATCGTCGTCCATGGCGTCGACAAAGCGCTCCGGCAGGGATTCGACCTTCTTGAAAAACGCCTCGTCTTCGCCCGACAGGTCTTTCCCGGAAAAATTATCAAAATCACCGCAGCCTGCGAGCAGCTTGTTTACCGTTTCCAGCGTCGTATAAAACCGCTCCATTGCCGATCGGGCGTCCCGCAGTCCGTCTTCGGAAAAATCGATGATGCTTTTATAGTGGCTTCGAAGCATGAAAAGCCTCACCACGTCTGGGTGAACCCGCCGCAGGATGTCCTTGACGGTGAAAACGTTTCCCAGGGACTTCGACATTTTTTCGCTGTTGATCTTGACAAACCCGTTATGCACCCAGTACCGGGCGAAGGGCTTTCCCGTCGCACCCTCGGCCTGAGCGATCTCGTTTTCATGGTGGGGAAATATAAGGTCTTCACCGCCACCGTGTATATCAAAGGTCTCGCCGAGAAAACGCTGGCTCATGACGGAACATTCGATATGCCATCCCGGACGCCCCCTGCCCCAGGGACTGTCCCACCAGGGTTCTCCCTTCTTCGTGGCCTTCCAGAGCACGAAGTCGTAAGGATTTTTCTTTTTTTTGTCCACCTCGATGCGCGCGCCGGCCATCATTTCGTCGAGCGTCCGCCCGGAAAGTTTTCCGTAGCCCTCAAACCGTTCGACGGCAAAGAATACGTCACCGTCGACCACGTAAGCCAGTCCCCGTTCCAGGAGCCGCTCGATGAGCCTGATCATGCCCTTGATATTTTCCGTCGCCCGGGGAGCAACCGTCGGGCGGGCTACGCCGAGGGCGTCCATATCCTCATTATGTTCCCGAATGTACCGATCTGCGATGGTCCTGATATCAACGCCTTCTTTCAAGGCCTTTTCAATAATTTTGTCGTCGACGTCGGTGAAATTTTTGACGTAGGTAACGGCATATCCTCTGTATTTAAGGTAACGATAGATGACATCGAAAACAATCGCCGACCGGGCATGGCCGATGTGACAGACATCGTACGCGGTGATGCCGCACACGTATAAACCGATTTTCCCCTCCTCCAGGGGTATGAAATCTTCTTTCCGCTTGCTCAGAGTATTGTAAATTTTCAATGTCATAACAATCACCGAGGATGCTAGTGAAATATAATGCAGCAACCGTGCAGGCTGAGCAACGACACGCACCGGCCGTTCGCACCGGGTGCTCTTAAACGATACGGAACCATCATTTCGAAAATCAGGGGAACAGGGGCACCAGGTTTAATCCGGCGTCTTCCGGCAGTTTCATCATCAGATTCATGTTCTGGATCGCCTGGCCGGCGGCCCCTTTTACGAGGTTGTCGATCGCCGCTACGACCAGAACGCGGCCTGTCCGCCCGTCCACGGCGACGCCTATATCACAGAAGTTTGAACCTTTGACCGCAGAGATGTTGGGAAAAACGCCCCTTTCACAAATCCTGACGAAGGGTTCACCCTTGTAAAATTCCCTATATGTTTCCAACAGAAGATCCGAATCAATTTCTTTGCCGGGTGTTCCGTACATGGTGCTCAGTATGCCCCGGTTTACCGGGACAAGATGCGGCGTAAACAACACCTTGAGATCGATGCCGGCAAGAAGGGAAAGTTCCTGTTCCATCTCGGGCGTGTGACGGTGGGTACCGACCTTGTAGGCCTTGAACCCCTCGTTTACTTCACAGAAAAGAGAAGCAATGTTCACCTCTCTTCCGGCGCCGCTTGTTCCCGATTTCGCGTCTATGATGATGGATCCAGGATCAATGAGCCCGCCCCGCAAAAGCGGCGCGAGACCCAGAATGACGCCGGTGGGATAGCAGCCGGGATTCGCTACGAGCCGGGCTCCGGATATGCGTTCCCGGTATAACTCGGGAAGACCGTAGACGGCTTCGGGCAACAGCTCCGGCACCCGGTGGCGCACATACCATGCTTCATAGGTTTCGGGATCGTGCAACCGGAAATCGGCGCTCAGATCGATCACCCGTTTCCCCGCTTCGATGAAGCGGGAAGCCGCATCCATCGCTTCTCCGTGAGGAACGGCGAGAAAAACAACGTCGCACAGTGAGGCCACGTCGTCAGGCGAAGCATCCATGAAAGCGAGATCCGTCATTTTCCCGAAATGGGGGTAAACGGCGGTAACCGGCTTTCCGCTGTACTGCCGCGATGTGAGGGCCGTTACCTCGCAGTCAGGGTGCCGCAGCAGCAACCGCAGCAACTCCTGACCCGTGTAGCCGCTTGCCCCGTAAATTCCCGTCCTGATCATGGCCTTTCCTATCAAAAAAGGGGGCCGAAGCCCCCGTATAGTTCTCCACCTGTTTTCATCGCTTTGAATACTGGAACCGCTTGCGCGCGCCGGGCTGACCGTATTTTTTCCGCTCCTTGATCCGCGCATCACGGGTCAGGAACCCGGACTTTCTCAATGTCTGTTTCAACGACTCGTCATATTCCACCAGCGCCCTTGAAATACCGTGCTTGATGGCGCCTGCCTGCCCGGAAACGCCTCCTCCGCGAACATTCACCATGAAATCGAGTTTGCCCCGCTTGTCCGTAACGTCCAGAGGCCGGTTTACCTGTTGTTTTACTGTTCCAAGCCGGAAATAGTCGTCGAATTTTCTCTTGTTGACAATAAACTCGCCCGTTCCTTCCTGCATCCACACCCGCGCAATCGCTGTCTTTCTCCTGCCCGTTGCATAGTATCGCTTGGTCGCCATGAATCTCCTCTTCTCCTTCAGCTTTCAGCACCCGCAACCCCGGGCGATTGTGCCTCGTGCGGGTGTTCGGAACCGGCATATATTTTGAGTTTTTTCAGCATTTTTCTTCCCAGGCTGTTTTTCGGAAGCATTCCCCTCACGGCGTTGCGAAGTATCCTGTCGGGATGTTTCTCGAGCATCTGTTTCGCAGTTGTCGCCTTCAATCCTCCGGGATAGCCGCTGTGGTGGTAATACATTTTCTCGGCCGATTTGCGGCCGGTAAGCATAATTTTTTCCGCATTTACAACCACCACGAAATCGCCCATGTCCATGTGGGGCGTGTAGAAGGGCGAATTCTTGCCCTTCAGTCTTTGAGCGATGTCACTCGCAAGGCGGCCCAGAACCTGGCCGTCGGCATCATAGAGGTACCACTGCCTCGTGATATCCCCGCTTTTTGCGCTGTAAGTTTTCATAAATCACCGTGCACCGTTATTCAAACTGAAGCGGTACCCTAAGCAATTGCAAGAAGTTTGTCAAGTGGAAAAAGCTGCAAAAACCGCGGGCACTCAATCCCGTCCCGGCAACCCCCCCTCGACGCGCATCAGGCGCCCGAGACCCGCCAGGGTAACGATCACCATGAAGCTTCGGTCATCATGGGAATCGGTGAGGACGAACTCCGCGTCCCAGCATTGTTTCCGGTAAAGAACGCCGTACCGTGTCTCGAGATTCCTTTTTTCCGCCTCATCATACGCACGCCCGAAAAAGAGATCGAGTTGATCCGTAACTTTTGCATGAAAATCAACGTTTAATTGTTCCACCACGTCACGAGTGTAACGATACTCGAATCTTAACGAATCTCCGCGGGGGTCCTTCAGGTTCAGAAGACCGTTTATTACTTTCCAGTCGCCTTCGTAGGCGTCGAGCGTAAGATCGCCGCCGAGGCTGAACAGCGGATGGGGAGTGAGGTCGATTTCCGCGTCGATATCCCCGAAAGGTCTCCGTTTATCGACCCCGGGAGGCAGGTTCCGCCGCGCCTCCCGTATGTCGTAGGTCTGGCTCAGTTTCAGGTTCGCCAGTTCCCGATACGATTTGTTCCCGTCCTCATCCTGGAAACGGGCCGTAAACGTATTGATCAGCGAGTAGGTCACCCTGTTTTCTTCGTCCACAAAGCGCACATAGTTTGGTCTGTCATCCTGGGAAATATAGGGAAGATAACGGTAGGCGACCTCCGGCCTGATGCTGTGCCGTATCTTGTCCACACCCCACTTGTTGACGGAAAATATCCGCTGTATGTCCGACGTGAGAGTCGCGCCCGCGTGGTAGAGCGTCCTGTTGTCACGCCGGTCACGGCGTCTTCGCGAATCGGTCGTATCGGCGGCGTCCCACCGGGTTTCCCGGACCCCGAGTTCGGGTATGAAGCGAAAATAACGGCCGGCGTTCAGGGGAAGTGAAACGACGGGCGCCACATCCAGGTAGTGGCCGCGTTGCCCGGTAGTTCGATAATAATACGCGTAGGTTGAATCCATCTCGAAATCGAAGGGTGTGTCGGCGACGGGTTGTTTCATCGCCGTGAAGGACACTTCGGGATATTTCTGCAGCGTCTTGTCGTTTGAGTGGTCCCGGTAATTATCAGTGTACTGTCCCAGTGCCGTCAGATTGAAGCGTTCCCAGTCTTTCGTCAATCGAACCGTGGAATTCAGAGAAGAAAGATAGGCATCCCCTTCGAAATCGACCCGCCGAAAAGGACGATCACCTTTTTCATTGTAATGTTCCAGATAATAATTGTGCGACTCAAAGTCCTTGAAGTACCAGTTGTCGGAAACTTTTTTCACATTCGCCCTGAGGTTGATGCCATTGTCGAACCGGGTTTCGTGGTCCAGGTAGTAGGACCAGCGATCACGCGAGTCTTTCCAGTCCCGGAACAGTTCACCGTCACCCTGCTTGCTGGTGATATCCATGCCGTCTCTGAGATAGTCAGTGTAGAAGGTGCCGAAAGAATTCTCGCCGAGACAGTACCGCAGTTCC
Source organism: Deltaproteobacteria bacterium (assembly GCA_018399535.1). Classification (GTDB taxonomy): domain Bacteria; phylum Desulfobacterota; class Syntrophia; order Syntrophales; family UBA2210; genus MLS-D. Next base: position 16,571 of record JAGYOR010000002.1, read on the forward strand.
ACGCCCTCCTGGAAACCCCGCTTGTCCATGTACCGCTGGTAAAATGTAAGGTCAGCCGATTCCGAAACCGCCCAGTAAAAAGGGATGCCGATATCCCACCCGAGTTTATCGCTTGAAAATCCCCAGCGCGGCGGAAGAAAGCCCGTCTGGCGGGTGGTCTTCGCGGGGAACACCATGTATGGCACATATATAAGGGGAATATCTTTGACCCTGAAGGCGCCGTGGCGGACGGTACCGTACCCGTCCACCGTCACATCGATTTTTCGGCCCGTTATCTTCCAGTCCGGGCTTTCCCCGCAGCAACTCGTTACATCCGCGTCCAGCAGGGAGTAATCATTCTCGCCTCTTTTTTCGATGGTTTCTCCTCTCAGGAAGAGATGATTCTCCTTGAAAAAGACGGTCCCTTGAGAAATGACGCCCTGCCTGGTGATGGTGTTGAAACGGGCCTTCGAACCTTCGACGGTGTCTCCGTCGCTCTTTATGAAAACGTTTCCCTCGGCTTCGGCCTCGCCCGACGCGACGTCAAACATTACCCTGTCGGCGTCCAGGTATCCCCCTTTAAATATTATGTGAACATCGCCTTCTGCCTCGTACGCTTCAGGATCGCTGATGTAGCGGACACGTTCGGCCTCGATGTGAACCGGGCCCGAGGCGATGTCCCTGTCCAGGGCGAAAACGGAACGCGGGACCGGCATCAGGCTGATCACCAGGACAAGAAGTATGATTGTACCGAATCGATTCATTTTACCGGGCTCATGCTCCGAAAGGCGCAGATCACGGCATGGTTACCATAAACCGCCGCATTTTAAAAACCGAAACTACACTCCCTGCCGCTTTATTTCTCCCAGCAGGTACAGGGACCCTGTCACCAGGACCATGTCTTCAGGCCCGGCCAGGGAACAAGCGCGCTGAAAGGCATCCTGAACGCAGGGTATGATCTCGAACCGGTCGGCGTCAAGCCCGAAATCGTCCAAATCGCGACGGGACAGCCGGCGGGTTCTTTCTCCCGGCGGTTCCGTGACGATAATCCTGTCCGCCAGAAGGGAGATCCTGCTCAGCATGGACCTGCAATGTTTGTCTTCCATGACGCCGAACAGGACAATCAACCGCTCATAGCTGAAATCCCGGGGTAGAGTCCTGCATAGAGCCCTGACTCCCTCAGGATTGTGGGCGCCGTCAAGAACAATGAGCGGGGCCACGCCGACAGTTTCCAGTCTTCCCTCCCATGCTGTCGACTCGATACCTTCAATAAGTGCGCGGTCATCGATTTCCATGCCCTTTTCTGCCAGGATTTCGGCGGTGGCGGCGGCCAGCGCGGCGTTTGAAACCTGATAATCTCCCGGAAGGGGGAGCCGGAGATTCCTGAGCGTATGGTTTATGCCGTAATACGAAAAAGTTGTTTTCCCCCGACGCCGCGCAGTGAAATCCTTCCCCCGCCGCAACACCCGGGCCCCGAGGATTTGAGCGGTTTTTTCAATGACGGCAAGAACTTTCCTTTGCGTCACGCCGGTGACGCAGACACCGTCTTTTTTTATAATTTCAGCCTTTTCTGCGGCTATATCGACCAGCCGCCGTCCCAGGTAACGTTCATGTTCCAGTGAAATGGTCGTGATAACCGAAACCTCGGGCATGATACAGTTTGTTGCATCCAGCCTGCCTCCCATGCCGACTTCGAACACAGCGATATTGACTGACTGTTCCTGAAAAAAACGGGATGCAAGGACCGTGGCGAATTCAAAATAGGTAATATCCTCCGTAATGTAATGCCGAAGTTCGCTCACCAGGCGCACCAGGGCATCTTCAGGAATCATGACGCCGTTAATTCTGATCCGCTCTCTGAAATCGACAAGGTGTGGAGATGTATAAAGACCGACGCGGTATCCCGCCGCGCCGAGGATCGAAGCGATCATGGCGGCCACGGAACCCTTGCCGTTTGTTCCACCGACGTGTACCGTCCGGTACGTAAGGTGTGGATCACCCAGCGTAGCAAGAAGCCGCGATACGGGGTCGAGATCGAGATGAATGCCCCGCTTTTCAAGCCCGGCCAGGTATCTCCGAACCTGGTCTAGATCCATGGTTTGTCGTTTCCTCGAAACTGGTTTCCGGAACCCGCGATCGCTTCTTCCGCGGCCTGCCGTCAATCCGCCGTTGAATATCACATGAAAAAAGCCATGGCGCGTTCATGTTGCGCGTTACCATGGCTTTCAAAATTATCACGACCGGGAAGAATGTCGCTAGTCAGGCAGAACCTTGAACATTTCATCGCCCGGGCGCACCCGGTCTGCAACCCTGATTCCTATATAATCACCGGCCTGGGCCTTCTCGATTTTCTCGTTGTTGATTTCCATCGAGTCAACGGTGTCTTCAAAATCCGTCGTGTGCCCCGTAAAACGAATCCGGTCGCCGACGGACAGCGTACCTTCCACGATTTTCACGGCGGCGACACTTGGCTTTGAAAAATATTTCATTACCTCGCCCACTCTTTCTTCAGCCATACCATCACCTCCCTGGAGCGTTTCGACCCGACGCTCCCTGTATCTGATGAGTACAATCAACTCGGGAACCGCGCCTCACCTTGTCTGGCGATTATATCCCCGGGGAATGAAAAATCAAGAATAAAAAAGGCAAGATAATCATCTTGCCTTTTCTGCGGTTTATTTCGTCGATCCGCCGGATTGCCCGGAACGCTTTTTCGGCGCCGTTTCAGGCATAAGCTCGATAACTGAGAGGGACGCTTTGTCGCCGGGACGAGGTCCCTTCTTCATAATCCGCGTGTAGCCGCCTTCCCGATCCTGGTAGCGGGCTGACAAAACGTCGAATACTTTCTCCGTCGTGTCGCGATCACGAATAAAACTGAGCGCCTGGCGCCGTGCGTGAAGCGTTCCTTTCTTGCCAAGCGTTATCATCTTGTCCGCAACGCTTCTCAGCTCCTTGGCCTTCGCATCAGTCGTGGTTATTTTTTCGTGTTTCAGAAGGGACGTCACGAGGTTCCTCATCATCGCCTTCCTGTGGCTCGAGGTCCTGCCCAACTTCCTTCCGGCTTTTCTGTGACGCATTTCTTTTTGATCCTTTCCCGGTTGCCAGACTGTCCGCGGCGTTCAAATTATTCCCGTTCAGGGGGTTGCGGAGGAAATTCGATTTTCATCCCCAGAGAAAGTCCCATTTCTCCAAGTATTTCCTTGATTTCGTTCAGGGATTTCCTGCCGAAATTTTTCGTCTTGAGCATTTCCGCTTCCGTTTTCTGAACCAGCTCGCCGATGTACTGAATACCGGCATTCTTTAAACAGTTTGCCGATCGAACCGAAAGCTCAAGTTCGTCCACGCTCTTGTAAAGATTGTCGTTTTCGCGGGGTTCTTCTTCACCTTCCGGTGCTTCTTCCTCTTCTTCGCGATCTTCGAAATTGATAAAGACATCGATCTGTTCTTTCAAAATCCTGGCCGCATAGGCGAGGGCGTCCTCGGGAAAGATGCCACCATCGGTCCATATCTCCATAACAAGTCTGTCATAATCGGTTATATGCCCCACCCGCGCGTTTGACACAGTATAGGCGACTTTCTTTATCGGCGAGAAAATCGAGTCGATATTGATTGTTCCTTCGGGCTGATCAGGATCGCGCTCGCTTTTCGCCGGAACGTATCCTTTGCCGATTTTCACGGCCATCTCGGCCTTCAAGACGGCGTCACGGGAAAGTGTCGCGATATGGTGATCGGGGTTCAGTATGTCGACCGTTCCGTCGGTTATTATATCGCCCGCCTTCACGACGCCCTCACCGGAGGCATTGATGTGAACCATCTTCTGCTCTCCCTGGTGAATTTTTACCCGCACTCCCTTAAGATTGAGAATAATCGTAGTGACGTCTTCCTTGACGCCCGGGATGGTTGTAAACTCGTGCAGGACACCGTCTATCTTTATCGAAGCGATCGCGGCACCGTAAATGGAGGAGAGGAGCACCCTGCGCAGGGAGTTGCCCAGAGTCGAGCCGAATCCCTTTTCTAGCGGCTGGCAGTCGAATTCACCATAATATTGGGTATGGGTGTCTTCATCAACCTCGATACGTTTTGGTTTTATCAGACTGCGCCAATTTCTCTGCATAGTATCGATTCCTCGTTTTAGTACATGGGTTCAACTATTTGGAATAAAACTCGACCACCATCTGCTCCTCAACGGGCATGGTCAATTCTTCCCGGGTCGGCAGAGCCTTCACGACGGCGGAGAACTGAGCCTTGTCAAGCTCGATCCAGTCGGGAACACCCCGCCGGGCCACCGTATTCATGGCCTCGAGGATACGTGCGGTATTCCGGGATTTTTCCCGAACCTGCACCGTATCTCCCACGGTGACAAGATAAGATGGAATGGTCACTTTTTTGCCGTTCACGGTAAAATGGCCGTGCCGGACGAGCTGCCGGCCCTCGTTTCTCGAACCGGCGAACCCCATGCGGTACACCATGTTGTCCAGCCTGCTTTCGAGCATGAGAAGAAGCTTCGTCCCCGTCACGCCCTTTCCTCGCTCTGCTTTATAAAAATAGCTTCGGAACTGTTTTTCCATGAGTCCGAACATTCTCTTTAATTTCTGTTTTTCCCTGAGCTGAAGGCCATAATCGGAACGTTTTCTTCGCGCCCGCGTCTGTCCGTGTTCTCCCGGCGCATAGCCCCGCCTCTCGAATGAACACTTGTCGCTGTAACACCTGTCCCCCTTCAGAAAGAGCTTGGTTCCTTCCGCCCTGCATAGCTTGCATAATGATTCTCTGTATCGTGCCAAAACGTTCCTCCATGAACGGCCGTTTCCGTAAAGCCGTATTAAAATGATACTGTCGTCAGACTCTCCGCCGCTTTGGTGGACGGCATCCATTGTGAGGAATGGGCGTCACGTCCCTGATCAGTGTCACCGTCAGTCCCGCCGCCTGGATCGCACGTAAAGCCGACTCTCTCCCAGCTCCAGGTCCCTTGACGTAGACCTGCACCGTCCTGAGGCCGTGCAATTTCGCCTTTTTCACCGCTTCCGTCGCGGTCAACTGCGCGGCAAAGGGAGTGCTCTTCCGGGATCCCTTGAATCCCTGCCCTCCGCCGGAAGCCCAGGCAATGGCATTGCCGCTCATATCCGTTATGGTGACGATCGTGTTATTGAACGTCGAATGAATATGGGCGATCCCCTCGCTGATGTTTTTCTTTTCCTTCTTTTTTACGCTCTTACGCGCTGGTCGAGCCATCGTGCCTCCAGATAATGCTTATTTCTTCCTTTTGCCGCTTCCTATCGCCCGGCGGGGACCTTTACGCGTTCTCGCGTTGGTGACGGTCCTCTGCCCCCTGACGGGCAGACCCTTTCTGTGGCGAAGCCCCCGATAGGCGCCGATATCCATGAGGCGCTTGATCGACATGGAAACGTCCCGTCTCAAGTCGCCCTCGACCCGGTATTCGCGGTCGATAATGCTTCTGATTGCAGTAATCTGATCATCAGCAAGCCTGTCGCTGTTCGTATCGAAAGCGACATTGGCTTCCTCAAGAATTACCATCGCCTTGGATCTCCCGATACCGTAAATATAGGTCAGGGCGATGTCCATCCGCTTGTTTTTCGGCAAGTCAACCCCGGCAATCCGTGCCACCTGCAGTTCTCCTTCCTTATCCCTGGCGTTGTTTATGCTTGGGATTCTCGCAGATAACCCGCACGATTCCCCGTCGCTTGATTATCTTGCATTTGTCACACATTTTTTTTACCGATGCCCGTACTTTCACGTCACGTTCTCCGTTTACGACGGTGGCTTATTTGGAGCGATATACGATCCTGCCGCGCGTCAGGTCATAGGGCGACAGCTCAACAGTAACCTTGTCACCCGGTAAAATTTTAATAAAATGCATCCTCATCTTCCCCGAAATATGGGCCAGTACCCGATGGCCGTTTTCAAGTTCCACCCGGAACATTGCATTGGGCAACGGTTCGATAACCGTCCCCTCGACCACGATTGAATCTTCTTTTGCCATTGACTCTCCGCTGCTTCCGACCGTCTTCTTATGAAACCACGCTTAGAACACGCGGTCCCTCGTCCGTAATGGCCAACGTGTGTTCAAAGTGAGCCGACAATTTACCGTCTCTGGTCACGACGGTCCAGCCGTCCTGTTTTACATCCACTTCATAGGTCCCCTGGTTTATCATGGGCTCTATGGCGATCACCATCCCTGCCTTGAGCAGGATACCCCGCCCAGGCGGGCCGAAATTCGGAATCGGTGGATCTTCATGAAGATTTTTGCCGATTCCGTGTCCGACGTAGTCCCGCACGGCGGAAAACCCCCCTGCTTCTACGTGCCGTTGAACCGCATTCGATATATCTCCCAGCCTGTTACCGGGCACCGCATTCGAGATGCCCTGATCAAGGGATTCTTTCGTTGCCTGCATCAGCCGCCGGGCAGATTCCGAAATTGATCCTACCGGTATGGTGACTGCAGAATCACCGAAATACCCGTTGTAACAAACACCGAAATCGAGACTGACAATGTCGCCTTCTTTCAGTTCCCGCTTCGACGGAAACCCGTGAACAACTTCCTCGTTGACGGAGGTACACAGGGAAAAAGGGAACCCGCCATACCCTTTAAAGGCCGGAACGGAGCCGCGGCTTCTGGCCGCTTCTTCCGCCCGACGGTCCAGTTCCAGAGTCGTGATACCGGGCTCTACAAGCTCTCGCATCAAGGCCAGCACGTCGGCAACGATTGCGTTGCTCTCCCGCATTTTTTCTATTTCTTCGGGAGATTTTAAAATAACCATTCCATTTCCCCCTATCGCCTTCTGGCCAGTTTCCCTTTTTTCATGAACCCGTCGTACTGCCTCGTCAGCAGGTGCGTCTCAATCTGACCCGCCGTGTCGAGCGCCACACCGACAACGATCAGCAGCGCGGTCCCGCCGAAGTAAAATGGAACGTGAAAATTGCTTATAAGAATACTCGGCAACACGCAAACTGCCGACACATACATGGCGCCGCCGAAAGTAATCCGCGTCAGAACCCAGTCTATATGCTCGGCGGTTTTCTTCCCCGGCCTGATACCGGGAATGAAGCCGCCGTGTTTTTTCATGTTGTCGGCCACATCGACCGGGTTGAAGGTAACTGCTGTGTAGAAATAACAGAAAAAGACGATAAACGCCACATAGAGTAATTCATAAAACAGCCGCCCCGGCATCAGGTATTCCGCCACCATGTTCATCCATGGGTGCGAAACGAAATTCGCGATCGTTGCCGGAAACATTATGATGGACGACGCGAAAATGGGAGGAATAACTCCCGCGGTATTGACCTTCAGCGGCAGATGCGTCGTCTGGCCTCCGTACATCTTTCTTCCCACGACGCGCTTTGCATACTGCACAGGGATTCTGCGCTGGCCGCTCTCCACGAACACGATGAATCCCACCACGGCCAGCATGAAGACAAAGAGAATGATGACGAAAAATATTCCCATCTCTCCCGTCCAGAGCAACCTCGTGGTGTTTACGACGGCCGCCGGCAGGGTGCAGACGATGCCTGCGAATATGATCAACGATATCCCGTTGCCGATTCCCTTTTCCGTTATTGTTTCGCCCAGCCACATGAGAAACGATGTACCGGCCGCGAGCGTCATGACGCTCATGAACCGAAAGGCCCATCCAGGCTCCATCACCACCGAAAGTCCCGAAGGACCGGCCATGCTTTCGAGTCCCACCGAAATTCCGAATCCCTGAATGATACTCAGGAGCACCGTTCCGTAGCGGGTGTACTGAGTTATTTTACGCCGTCCCGCATCGCCTTCCTTCGACAGCTTTTCGAGGTGGGGAACGGCCACAGTCAGCAGCTGCAAAATAATGGAGGCGCTGATGTACGGCATGATGCCCAATGCGAACACGGAAAGCGTGCTCAAAGCACCGCCGGCGAACATGTCAAAGAGCCCGAGCAGGGAACCTCGTGCCTGCTCAAAAAATGCGGCCAGGGCCGCCGTATCGATCCCGGGAGTTGGAATATGGGCGCCGATCCGGTAAACGGCGAGCAGTGCGAACGTAAAAAGTATTCGCTTCTGCAGCTCCGGTATTTTTGTAATATTATCTAATCCGCCAAACAACTTATATGACCTCTACCGTACCGCCCGATGCTTCGATCTTCTCCCGCGCGGCCTTCGATACGCCCGCGGCTCTCACCGTCAGTGGAACGGTAATTTCGCCTTTGGCCAGCACCTTGATGCCGTCGCCCTGCCGCTTGATGATTCGCCGCTCAAGCAAGGCGTCGGCGTCCACGACGGCGCCCTCAGGAAAAGAACCGAGCTGCGACACATTGACGGCAATGATATCCCTGCGGAAGGGATTACGAAAGCCACGCTTCGGCAGGCGCCTCGTCAACGGCATCTGGCCGCCCTCAAATCCCGGCTTTATTTTCCCGCCGGACCGGGCGTTCTGGCCTTTCGATCCCTTGCAGGACGTGCCTCCGTGACCCGATCCATTGCCGCGACCCACTCGTTTTCTGCGCTTCTTCGCCCCGGCGGGAGGCCGTAATTCGTTCAACTTCATGACGCAGTCTCCTCGCATTCTTCGACGGAAACCAGGTGACTGACCTTTCTGATCATTCCTTTGACTTCCGGTGTATCGTTCAGGCTTACCGTTCTGCCTACTTTCCCGAGCCCCATGCCGAGAAGAACCCGTCTTTGTTTTTCCGGTCTTCCTATAGGGCTTTTCACCAGTGTAATTTTCACGCGACTCGTCACGGCTGACACCTCAAACAGGGTTATAATTCCGATAATTCCTTGTTCCGAAGAGCGGCAATGTGTTCGGGCGCTCTCAAATCTTTGAGCCCCGCCATGGTCGCCTTGACCAGGTTGTGCGGATTATGGGACCCGAGGCACTTTGTCAGCACGTTGCGAACGCCCGCAACCTCGAGAACGGCCCTCACGGCCCCACCGGCGATCAATCCCGTCCCCTTGGCAGCCGGTTTCAGGAGAACCCTGCCCGATCCATAGTGGCCGACGACGCCGTGCGGTATGGTTCCGTCCTTGATAGCTACACGGGCCATGTTTTTCTTTGCCATCTCCGTTCCCTTGCGAATCGCCTCGGGTACTTCCTGCGCCTTGCCGAGACCGATTCCGACGGAACCGTTCCCGTCTCCCACGACCATGACGGCACTGAACCTGAAACGCCTTCCGCCCTTGACCACCTTGGCCGTTCTCTTGATCGCGATCACCTTGTCGAGAAGTTCGTTCTCTTCCATGTCTTCCTTTTCCGCGCCTGTTTCTGTTAAATTTTCAGTCCTTCGTGCCGCGCACCATCCGCGAGCGCCTTGACACGACCGTGGTAAAGATAGCTTCCCCGGTCATAAACCGCCTCGGTGACATTATCCGCAAGGAGACGCCGGGCGATGTGTCTGCCCACTTCATACGCGGCGTCGATTTTTTTCCTGCCTTTTAAATCGTCCCTCACTTCTCCGGCGAGCGACGAAATCGCTGCCAGGGTTTTCCCGGCGTCGTCATCGATGGCCTGAGCATATATATAACGTGTGCTTCTGAAGACGGAAAGCCGCGGTCGTTGCGCCGTCCCGCGGATTTTACCGCGTACCCTGCTTTTCCGTCTCCCTCTGTTTTTTTTCAATCTCTTTTCAAAAGACACAACCCATTGCTCCTCTTAGGTTATCCCGCCTTATGCGCCAGCCGATTTTCCGACTTTGCGGCGCACCGTTTCCCCGGCGTATCGTATGCCCTTTCCCTTGTAGGGTTCGGGCTTTTTAAGTGCGCGGATTTCGGACGCCACGCGGCCCACCAGTTCCTTATCGATGCCGCTGATGGTGACGCCGACCTGCTTTTCGATCGAGACGGTTATTCCGTCGGGAACCGGGTATTCCACGGGTTTTGAAAAACCGAGCAACAGCTTGAGCGTGCTTCCTTCGATTTCGCCGCGGTAACCTACGCCCACGATCTCGAGACGCTTTTCGTATCCCTTGCTGACACCCTGCACCATGTTGAACAACAGCGTTCTCGCGAGACCCTGAAAGGCCCTCCCTCGACGGTTGTCCGCCCGCCTTGCTACGTTGATTTTACCGTCGTCAACGGTGATATCGACGTCCCGGGGCAACGGCCGCTCCAAGGCGCCTTTCGGACCTTCAACCTTGACAAGCCCGTTCTCCACGGCAACGGCAACCTTTTCCGGTATTGGTATCGGCTCTTTACCTATCCTCGACATGAATGCTTCTCCCGATTACGACTCGCACCGTCTACCAGACGCTGCAGATCAATTCTCCGCCCACGTTGAGTGCGCGTGCCTCCTTGTCGGTCATTATTCCCTTCGACGTGGAAACTATCGCCACTCCATATCCGTTGAGCACCGGAGGAATCTCGCGACTTTGCGAGTACACACGGCGACTGGGCTTGCTGATTCTTTGCAGGTCTCGAATGACCTGGCCCTTCGAGGACGAATATTTTAAATATATCCTCAATACGCTATGCCCGGTGCGATGATCCTTCTTGACATCGTATCCGTTGATGTAGCCGGTTCTCTTTAACACCTTCGCAATCTCGGTGTTCATTTTCGACATGAGAACATCGACACTCTTGAATTTGTTACGATTCGCGTTTCGTATACGCGTCAGCATATCAGCTATCGGATCCGTTACGGCCATACCTTAACCCCTCACCAGCTTGCCTTGATCATGCCGGGAATTTCCCCGTTAAGCGCACGCTTGCGCAGGCATATACGGCACATGTCAAATTTGCGATAGTACGCGCGCGACCGTCCACAGAGAGGACAGCGGTTGTACTCCCGAACGGGAAACTTGTTTTTCCTTTTGGATTTCACCATCAAGGATGTTTTTGCCACTCTCGATCCTCCGTCCGAATGCTAGTTTCGAAAAGCGAGGCCCATCATGCGGAGCAATTCCCGCGCCTCGTCGTCCGTCCTGGCAGTCGTTACAATAGTTACGTTCATCCCGAACACCTTGTCTATCTTGTCATAGTCCGTCTCGGGAAAAATATAATGCTCGGCGACACCCGTCGAAAAATTTCCCCTACCGTCAAAGGAACGGGGCGAGATACCCCTGAAATCACGTATCCGGGGAATTGCTACATTGGCGAAACGGTCAAAGAACTCGTACATACGGTCGCCCCGAAGCGTCACCATGCATCCTATCGACATGCCCTTTCGCAGTTTGAAGGTCGCGATCGATTTTCTCGCCTTCGTAACCACCGGCCGCTGACCCGTAATCATGGAAAGCTCCGAAATGGCCGAGTCGAGAAGTTTCACGTTTTGAATCGCCTCGCCCAGTCCGATATTTACCACTATCTTCTCGAGCCGGGGGACCTGCATGATATTCTTGTAGCCGAACTCTTTCTTCAGAGTGGGAACGACTTCAGTTGTGTAATATTCCCTTAATCTCGCCATCGATACATCCCCTGACTATTCATCCAGAATCTCTCCGCATTTACTGCAGACGCGGACTTTTTTTCCGTCCTGAAGCACCCTATGACCCACGCGGACTTCCTTGTCGCATTTACTGCAGACCACCAGTACATTCGACACGTGAATCGAACCTTCCTTCTGCAGAATACCGCCCTTGCCCTTGGCGTCGGGACGCTGGTGCTTCTTCACGAAGTTCACTTTTTCCACAACGACCCTGTTCTTGTCTTTCAGGATCTTGAGGACTTTGCCGGTCTTGCCTTTTTCCTTGCCGGCTATGACCTTTACCGTATCGTCTTTTCGTACGTACATGTGCCGTTTCCCGTCGTTTTTGCGCGCCCTCATATGGCTTCAGGCGCCAGTGACACGATTTTCATGAACTGCCTGGCGCGTAATTCACGGGCCACGGGCCCGAATATCCGTGTTCCCACGGGTTCCATGTTATCGTTAATGAGGACAGCCGCGTTATCATCGAACTTGAGATAGGTACCATCTTCCCGTCCCACCTCTTTGACCGTTCGGACCACGACGGCCTTCATCACGTCGCCCTTCTTCACCTTGCCGTTCGGAATGGCCTCTTTCACCGAAACGATGATTACGTCGCCCACACGCGCGTACCGCCTTCTCGAACCGCCAAGCACTTTGATGCAACTGACCCGCTTGGCCCCTGAATTATCCGCCACGTTCAAGGATGTCTGCATTTGTATCATAAGACTACCTCATCCCAGGCGCGCATTATCTCGCCTTCTCAATCACCTGCCGGACGCGCCATCGTTTATCTCTGCTCAGCGGCCGCGATTCCACAATCAGCACACGATCACCTATACCGCAACGGTTGTTCTCATCGTGGGCTTTATATTTTATGTGCCGTCTCACGTACTTGTGAAACTTCTGATATTTCACCAGCCGTTCCGTTCGAACGACGACCGTCTTGTCCATTCTGTCGCTTACCACAATTCCCTGAAGGGTTTTTCTCGGTTTCCGTTGATCCATACCGACTACCTAACCCCCTTTTCCCTGAGCATCGTCTTGACCAGAGCGATGTTCTTCCGGGTCTTTTTCAGCGACGCCGTCGACTCAAGCTGGCCTGCCGCGCTTCTGAAGCGCAGTTTAAAGAGTTCTTCCACGAGACTCCCTTCCTTCTGTCTCAGTTCGTCAACGCTGAGTTCCCTGATTTCCTTAGGCTTCATCGAATATCTCCCGGGACAGAAATTTCGTCGCTATGGGAAGTTTCTGGGCTGCCAGCCTGAAGGCTTCCTGGGCGATCTCCCGGGGAATTCCTTCCATTTCGTACAGCACCGCGCCCTTCTTGACGACCGCCACCCACTCTTCCGGCGAACCCTTCCCTTTTCCCATCCGTGTTTCAAGGGGTTTTTTCGTCACAGACTTTTGGGGAAATATCCTGATCCAGACCTTACCGCCGCGCCTGACACGGCGGGTAATGGCGATACGGGCCGCCTCGATCTGGCGTGCCGTCACATGGCCGCTTTCGGTGGCCTGCAAGCCGAACTCACCGAAATCAACCTTGTTCGCTCTCTGAGCCTTACCTTTCAGGGATCCCTTCCCCTTTTGTATTTTCCTGTATTTTACCCGTTTTGGCGCCAGCATAACTCCGCTTCCCGTCCTGTCCTGTGAAGTAACCCTCTTTTAAAAACGTATTCTCAGATCCCCACGGCCTTCCCGTCGGGAAGAATCTCGCCGTGGAATATAAGTACCTGGACACCTATCGCGCCGTAGGTCGTACGCGCTTCCGCCAGCCCGTAGTCTATATCTGCCCTCAGCGTGTGCAAAGGCACGCGGCCTTCACGGTACCACTCCCGTCGGGCCATTTCCGCGCCTCCCAGCCTGCCGGCACAGGCGACGCGGATCCCCTGGGCGCCGAATTTCATTGCCGTCTGTACGGCACGTTTCATCGCCCTTCGAAAAGCGACGCGCCGTTCGAGCTGCAGTGCAATATTCTCGGCAACCAGTTGGGCATCGATTTCAGGTTTCCGTACTTCCAGAATATTTATAATGGCCTCGCCGGTCATGAACCGCTCGAGTTCTTTTTTTAACTTTTCGATCTCCGCGCCTTTCCTCCCGATAATAATACCGGGTCGGGCCGTGTAGATGTTTATCTTTGCCTTCTCCGCGGCGCGCTCAATCTCTATCTTAGAAACGCCCGCATGATAGAATTTCTTTTTCAGAAACTCCCTGATCCTGATATCCTCGTGCAGAAGCCGGGCGTACTTCTTGTCGGCGAACCACCGGGAATTCCATGTCTTATTAACACCCAGCCTGAATCCGATCGGATTTACTTTCTGGCCCAAGGCCTCACCTCCTCATAACCGTTACCGCTCAGCCAAAACGACGGTGATGTTACTGGTTCGCTTTCGTATTGGAGCCACGCGGCCCTGCGCGCGTGCGCGCCATCGCTTCATGGCCGGCCCCGGACCGACATAAATTTCCTTCACGTAGAGCACGTTTTCATCGATGGCCGGATTCTGGGCGGCATTGGCGACCGCCGACTTTAATAATTTCCCGACGATTCCGGCTGCTTTCTTCTCGGTGTACTGAAGAATCACCTCTGCGTCGTTCACCTTTTTGCCGCGAATGAGATCGGCCACCAGCTTCGTTTTCTGCGGCGAAATACGCACATATCTGACTATAGCCTTCGCTTCCATGTATCCCTGACCCCACGAAACTCCCGTTCCCGGGTTTCTACTTTCTCTTCAGTTTAGACTTTCTGTCTCCCGCATGACCATAAAACGTTCTCGTCGGAGAGAATTCCCCGAGTTTGTGTCCTACCATATTTTCGGTCACGTAGACGGGGATGAATTTTTTCCCGTTGTGCACCGCAAAGGTATGCCCCAGAAGTTCGGGAACAATGGTTGACCGGCGCGACCAGGTTTTGATCACCGTTCTGCTGCCGCTCTCCTCGGCCTTCCGGACCTTTTGCAGGAGCCTTTCCTCAATATAGGGACCTTTTTTTATCGAACGCGCCACGCTTTTTTACCCTCTCTTCTTGACGATATATTTATCGGAATATTTGTTTTTCCGCGTTTTGTAGCCTTTCGTGGGCACACCCCAGGGCGTGCAGGGGTGCCTGCCGCCGGAAGATCGTCCTTCACCGCCTCCCATGGGATGATCAACGGGATTTTTCACCACGCCGCGGACATGGGGACGGACTCCGAGCCAACGCGACCTGCCCGCCTTGCCCAGACTCACGTTCTCATGTTCTATGTTGCCCACCTGGCCTATGGTCGCTTTGCATTCGACTCGAACCTTGCGAACTTCTCCCGAGGGAAGACGAATCTGCGCGTAAGAACCTTCCCGCGCCATCAGCTGCCCGTATGAACCGGCGCTCCGGATTATCTGTCCTCCCTTGCCGGCCTTCAGTTCAAGATTATGAATCAGCGTTCCCAGAGGAATATTCTTAAGCGGAAGCGTATTCCCGGGTTTTACGTCTGCACTTTCACTGCTGATAACCCCGTCACCGGGATTCAGTCCCACCGGGGCCAGGATGTAACGTTTCTCGCCGTCGGCGTAGCAGATGAGCGCGATCCTCGACGATCGGTTCGGATCATATTCAATAGCCGTAACACGAGCCGGTATATCCGTTTTCTCCCGCTTGAAATCAATGACCCGGTATTTGCGCTTGTGACCGCCGCCCTTGTAACGGTTAGTCATCCTTCCGTAATTGTTCCGCCCGCCCGATTTCCTGAGAGGACGAAGAAGTGATTTTTCCGGTTCACTCTTCGTCAGTTCCTCAAAACTCGCGCTTGTCTGGAACCGCCTCCCGGGCGATGTGGGTTTGTATGTCTTGATCGCCATTTTTCAGCCTGCCTTGTATCCTTTATATGCCGCCGTATACGTCAATCGAATCACCCGGAGCGAGAGTTACAACCGCTTTTTTCCAGTGGTTCCTCCTGCCGATGATTCTGCCGTGCCTTTTCTTTTTGCCCCGCATGTTGACCGTTCTCACATCCCTTACGGTCACCTTGAATATTTTTTCGACGGCGCGACGTACTTCTATTTTCGTCGCCTGTCGATTGATCTCGAACACGTATGCATTCGATCCTTCACGGAGGATCGTACTTTTTTCCGTGATCAGGGGTTTCTTGATAATATCGTACAGTTCCATTATGAAATCAGTACCCCCTCTATCATCTTGACCGACGGTTCCGTAAGCACCACCGTGTCGTACTTCAACAGATCATAGACATTGATTCCTTCGGCCCGCATCATTTTGACGGTCGGTATATTTCTCGATGATTTTCCCAGGACCTCGTCATCCCGGTGAATCACGAACAGTGCCTGTGCCAACCCGAAACGATCGAGAATCTCCCTGAACTTTCGTGTTTTGATCTCGTCCAGCGAGATATCCCGCAGAATCAGCAATCTGTTCTCCTGCAACTTCATGCTGAGAGCTGACCTGAGCGCCGCCTTGCGCACTTTTCTCGGAACTTTGTAAGAATAGTCCCGCGGCTTCGGCCCAAAAACAACTCCGCCGCCTTTCCACAGGGGTGATCTCGTGGTTCCGGCTCTCGCACGACCCGTCCCCTTCTGGCGCCAGGGTTTTTTCCCGCCTCCCCGGACGTCGCTCCGTCCCTTCGTCGCAGCGGTTCCTCCCCTGCGCCGCGCCAACTGCATGGTTGTCACTTCGTACAAGACGTGCCTGTTGACGGGAACTGCAAACACTCGATCATCGAGGTCGATTTCGCCGACCTTGTTGTTGTCAATATCGTATATCGCCTGAAGGGCCATCATACTCTCCCCGAATGTTTATGCTTTAACGGCGTCCTTGATCAGAACAATACCGCTGACGCTGCCCGGCACCGCACCCCTGACGAGGATCAGATTCCTCTCAGGACTGACGCCGACTACAACGAGATTCTGAACGGTCTTCCTCACGTTTCCCATCTGGCCCGGCATCTTCGTTCCCTTGAACACCCGTGACGGGTAAGCGCTGGCACCGATGGAACCCGGGGCACGATGAAACATTGATCCGTGAGTCGCTCTGCCTCCGTGGAAGCCGTGCCTTTTGATTACGCCGGCGAATCCCCGACCTTTCGTCGTTCCCACTATATCAATGCGGTCACCAACGTCGAATATTTCCGCCGTCAGCTCCTGCCCCAGTTCATATTCATCGGGATTGTCCGTCCGAAATTCCCTGAGGATTCTGAAACATCCCTTGCCGGCCTTCTCGAAGTGTCCCTGGAGTGGCTTCGTGGTCCGTTTCTCCCGCCGCCGCTCGAAACCGATCTGTACGGCGTCATATCCATCGGTCTCTTTCGTTTTCTTCTGCGTTACGACACAGGGTCCCGCCTCGATGACGGTAACCGGGATGACTGACCCATCACCCCAAAACACCTGGCTCATTCCAAGTTTTTTGCCTATCAATCCCCGTTCCATAGCCGACACGTTTCCCATTGATTATAAACTCTCAGAAACCCCTGTCCATCCATCTGTATAAAAACGGCTTCCCATCCACCGACTACCACCGCAAAGCCTGTACCATCAACAGTCAAAACCGCCCTGCAGCGCTGAAGAACGATTATTCAGCATTCTTCCTTCTTCAACTCTACTGAAGCGGTAATCTTGAACGCCCCTGCAGAAAGTCTTTTACGAAGCCGTTGCACCCGTTATGTGAGAAAAAAGGAGGAGACCGGTTGTACACACCACCCGTCTCCCCTGGGTATTACCCTTACAACTTTATTTCCACGTCCACGCCCGCCGACAGGTCGAGCTTCATGAGGGTATCGACTGTCGACTGGGTTGGCTCAATAATGTCGATCAGGCGCTTATGAGTTCGAATTTCAAACTGCTCCCTCGATTTTTTGTCCACGTGGGGCGACCGATTGACGCAATAACGATTAATGTCGGTGGGAAGCGGAATCGGCCCGGCTACGCGGGCGCCCGTCCGTTTCGCCGTTTCGACGATTTCTTCCGCCGATCGGTCCAGCAGCTTGTAATCATACGCCTTAAGGCGGATCCTGATCTTCTGGTTTTCCATGTGTATGAACCTGAACGCTTTTCCTGTTTTCCGTTATTCTATAATTTTACTTACAACTCCGGCACCGACGGTCCTTCCGCCTTCCCGAATAGCAAACCGCAGCTGTTCTTCCATGGCGATAGGCGTGATCAATTCGCCCTGAAGTTCGACATTGTCCCCCGGCATAACCATTTCGACGCCCTCGAGAAGGTGAACCACGCCGGTAACGTCAGTCGTTCTGAAATAGAACTGGGGACGATAGCCTTCGAAGAACGGTGTATGCCGCCCGCCTTCCTCCTTGGTCAGGACGTAGACCTGGGCTTTGAATTTCGTATGCGGCGTGATCGAACCGGGCTTGGCCACGACCTGCCCCCGTTCCACTTCATCACGTTTGGTGCCCCTGAGCAGGATACCGACATCATCGCCGGCCCGACCTTCATCCAAGGTCTTCCGGAACATCTCAACGCCCGTGCAGACGGTCTTGAAAGTGGGACGGATACCGACAACCTCGATCTCATCGCCGGTCTTAACAATACCCCTGTCGACTCGTCCCGTTACCACGGTACCCCGCCCGGATATGGTGAACACATCGCCGATGGGCATGAGGAAGGGCTTGTCCAGATCCCTCACAGGCTCGGGAACAAACGTATCAACTGCTTCCATCAGTTCCCATACACATTTGGCATCTTCCGAATCCGAATCGTCTGTTTCCAGGGCTTTCAGCGCCGAACCACGGATAATCGGCAGTTCGTCCCCCGGAAATTCGTAATCCGTGAGAAGCTCGCGCAATTCGAGCTCGACAAGATCCAGCAGTTCCGGGTCGTCCACGAGATCAATCTTGTTCATGAACACGACGATAGAAGGAACCTGTACCTGCCGGGCGAGAAGAATATGCTCACGCGTCTGGGGCATGGGTCCGTCGGAGGCGGCAACGACCAGAATAGTGCCATCCATGTGAGCTGCTCCGGATATCATGTTTTTTATATAATCGGCGTGACCGGGGCAGTCGACGTGCGCGTAATGACGCTTGTCCGTCTCGTATTCCACGTGCGCTATATTAATGGTTACGCCTCGCTCCTTCTCTTCGGGGGCGTTGTCGATCTGATCGAAAGCCTTGAACTCCGCCAGGCCCCGTTTCGACAGGTGCTTCGTGATCGCGGCCGTCAATGTTGTCTTGCCGTGATCGACGTGCCCGATTGTCCCGATATTGAGATGGGGCTTCTTCCTTTCAAATTTTTTCTTCGCCATAACCATTGCCTCCTTTAGTTGAAATGGACGACTCTCTTCTTGTACTACACAGTGTGAACGTTTTCGGGCCTCACTACTCAGTTTTCCGCCGGTTCAACATCACCCGGCGGCGAAAAATCTCCAAAATTCTGTCAGAACCGGTAATGGGCGAATGCCTTGTTCGCCTCCGCCATTTTATGGGTATCTTCCCTCTTTTTCACCGAGGAACCCCGGTTGGCGGCGGCATCAATAAATTCGGCAGCCAGTTTTTCTTCCATGCTTCTGCCGGAGCGAGCCTTCGCGTTGCCGATGATCCACCGTATGGCCAGCGCGACACGTCTTTCCGGCTGCACTTCTGTTGGAACCTGGTACGTGGCGCCGCCTACCCGCCTCGACTTTACTTCCAGAACAGGCTTCACGTTTTCCATGGCCCGCTCGAAAACGACCAGCGGCGGTTCCTTCGTTTTGTCTTCCACGATGCCGAAAGCGTTATACAGAATCGATTCCGCCACGCTTTTTTTACCGCGTTTGAGAAGACTGTTGATAAAACGGGAAACCAACACGTTATGGTACTGCGGATCTGGCAACAGTTTTCGTTTTGCTATGTCTCTTCTTCTCGGCATATATTCATTCCTGATTATTTCGGCCTTTTCGCACCGTACTTCGACCGACCCTGTTTCCTGTCCTGGACTCCCACCGCATCGAGCGTGCCTCGCACGATATGGTACCTGACGCCGGGAAGATCCTTAACCCTGCCGCCTCGTACGAGAACGACCGAATGTTCCTGAAGATTGTGGCCGATGCCCGGTATATAGGAACTTACCTCGTAACCACTCGTCAAGCGTACCCTCGCGACTTTCCGCAAGGCCGAGTTGGGCTTTTTGGGCGTGGTTGTATACACTCTCACGCAGACACCGCGGCGCTGGGGGCAACCCATCAGGGACGGAGACGCCGTTTTCTTGTACGGTTTCGCCCTTCCCTTTCGAATCAACTGATTAATTGTCGGCATTCTTCCTCCTGCAACCTTCTCAAACAACCGCTGCCCGGAAGCAGCAAAGACGCTGGTATCTATCAATTCGTGGTCTCACTGTCAAGGCTTTTCTCGTCCGAACCACTATTTATTTGGAGTGTTTCTTCGGGTACGTCGTCCTCGGCGCCCATCACCTTGATGCCCAGCTTCCTGTAAGCCGGAAGTCCCGTCCCCGCAGGAATCAGCCTTCCCATGATTACGTTTTCCTTCAGACCCCGCAAACGGTCGGTTTTCCCTGCCAAAGCCGCCTCGGTCAGAACCCGGGTCGTCTCCTGGAACGACGCTGCTGAAATGAAACTGTTCGTGCTCAGCGACGCCTTGGTTATTCCCAACAGCAGCGGTTCCCCTATGGCTGGCTTGCCGCCGCTTTCGACGATCCGTGTGTTTTCATCTTCAAAACGCATCCTGTCGACCTGTTCGTCGGAAAGGAATTTTGTGTCTCCAGGATCCACAATTCTCGCTTTTCGAAGCATCTGCCGAACGATGATCTCGATGTGTTTGTCGTTGATCTTGACTCCCTGCAGACGATAGACTTCCTGGACTTCGTCCACCAGGTAACGGGCGAGTTCCTTATCTCCCTTTATTGTCAGTATGTCGTGAGGGTTGCTGGCGCCTTCCATAAGCGGCTGACCCGCCTTGACCACGTCGCCCTCCTGGACGCTGACATGCTTCCCTTTGGGAATCAGATATTCCTTGGGTTCCCCTATTTCAGGCGTTATTATGACCCTTCGTTTTCCTTTTATGTCGTCCCCGTAGGAGACAACCCCGTCGATTTCTGAAATGACGGCGTGCTCCTTGGGCTTTCGAGCTTCGAAGAGTTCAGCGACTCGCGGCAGCCCGCCGGTAATGTCCTTCGTTTTCGTCGTTTCCCGGGGAATTCGCGCGATGATGTCGCCCGCTTTCACACGTTCTCCCTCCACGATCACGATGTTCGCGCCCACGGGCATGAGATGCCGGGCGACGCCCCTGTTCCCGGGAAGGCGAACCGTCTTACCGTCGTCGCCTTTTATGGAAACCCGGGGCCGGAGGGTGGGATCCTGATGTTCCACCACGACCTTTCGTGAAAGCCCCGTTACCTCGTCCACCTGTTCCTGGATGGTTTTTCCCTCGACGATGTCGCCGTATTTAATGATCCCATCGACTTCCGAAATGATCGGGATGGAGTAAGGGTCCCACTCGGCGATCAGGTCGCCGCGGCGTACTTCCTGGTCCTCTTTTACCTTGACGCGGGCGCCGTAAGGCACGGGATATTTCCCCCTGTTCAATCCCTGTTCGTCGATGACGTGAATCTCGCCTGTTCGGCTCATAACAATCGTGTCACCGTACCGGTTGGTCGACACGGAAAGATTGAAAAATTTCAACTTACCGTCATGGCGGGCTTCAAGCGTTGAATGTTCTTCAAACTTGGCCGTGCCCCCAATATGGAACGTCCGCATGGTAAGCTGCGTACCCGGTTCACCGATAGACTGGGCGGCGATGATTCCCACCGCTTCTCCGATGTTCACCAGGTGACCGTGGGCCAGATCTCTTCCGTAGCAACGGGCGCATACGCCGTACTTGCTCTTGCAGGTCAACGCCGATCGTATCAGCACCCGCTCCAGGCCGGCCCGGTCGATTCGTTCGGCCCGCACCTCGTCGATTTCTTCATTGGCCGCTACGATAACTTCGCCCGTGAAGGGGTCGGTGACGTCCTCGAGCGCCACCCGCCCGAGGACACGTTCTCCCGCGGTTTCGATTATTTCACCACCTTCGACAAGGGCCGAGACGTAGATGCCGTCGAGGGTTTTGCAATCTTCTTCGCTGATAATCGCATCCTGGGCGACATCAACGAGCCGCCGCGTGAGGTATCCCGAATTGGCCGTTTTCAGGGCCGTGTCGGCAAGACCCTTTCGCGCGCCGTGAGTCGAAATAAAGTACTGGAGAACAGACAGGCCTTCCCTGAAATTGGCCGTGATCGGCGTTTCAATAATCTCGCCGGACGGTTTAGCCATGAGTCCTCTCATTCCGGCGAGCTGCCGGATCTGGGCGGCGCTTCCCCGGGCTCCCGAATCAGCCATCATGAAGATGGGGTTGAAACTTTCGACGCGCACCGTCTCGCCCGATGGATCAGTGACCTCGTCGGTGGCGATGTCGTGCAGCATTTCTTCGGCGACACGCTCCGTGGCGTGGGCCCATATATCGATAACCTTATTGTAGCGCTCCCCGTCGGTAATCAAACCTTCCATGTACTGCTTCTGAATCTCAAGCACGTCGTCCGTGGCGCGGCTGACAATATCCGTCTTGCCCTCGGGTATAACCATGTTGTCGATGGAGATGGAAAGTCCCGACACGGTAGCGTACCGGAACCCCAAGTCCTTGAGACGGTCCGCCAGAATGACGGTGGTTTTCGCCCCGCACGCCCGATAGGCATAGTCGACCAGGCCGGACAGCTCTTTTTTGTTCATCACCTTGTTAACAAATTCGAAGGGTATCTCCGGCGGTATGATTTCATAGAGCAGGATCCTGCCAACGGTGGTATCGACAAGTTTTCCGCCCATACGCACCTTGATTCTGGCATGAAGATGAGCCTGCCCCGCATCGTAGGCGCGCCGGACCTCGTCGGGATCGGCGAACACCATGTTTTCGCCCTTCAGGAAATGACCCGCCCTGGTCATGTAATAAATACCCAGAACAATATCCTGGTTCGGAACAATAATAGGTTTCCCGCTTGCCGGCGACAAAATGTTGTTGGTCGACATGATGAGGCAGCGCGCTTCCACCTGGGCCTCGATGGAAAGCGGAATATGCACGGCCATCTGGTCCCCGTCAAAGTCGGCGTTGAAGGCCTGGCACACGAGCGGATGAAGCTGGATTGCCTTCCCCTCGATGAGGATCGGTTCGAAAGCCTGAATGCCGAGCCGGTGAAGGGTCGGAGCTCTGTTCAGAAGAACGGGATATTCACGGACCACTTCGTCAAGGGCGTCCCACACTTCCGGCGCCTCCCGTTCAACCATTTTTTTGGCGCTTTTTACGGTGGTTACGTAGCCCTTTTCCTCGAGACGGTTATAGATAAACGGTTTGAACAGCTCAAGGGCCATCTTTTTGGGAAGACCGCACTGATGAAGTCTCAAATCGGGGCCCACGGTGATGACGGATCTTCCCGAATAATCCACGCGCTTGCCCAGCAGATTCTGCCTGAACCGTCCCTGCTTCCCCTTGAGCATGTCCGAAAGCGACCGCAACGGACGCTTGTTCGATCCCGTCACGGCACGCCCCCGCCTGCCGTTGTCAAAAAGAACATCCACCGCTTCCTGCAGCATTCTCTTTTCGTTCCGAATGATGATTTCCGGCGCGTTCAGTTCAAGGAGTCTTTTAAGACGGTTATTACGGTTTACCACCCGCCGGTAGAGATCGTTCAGATCCGACGTTGCGAAACGGCCACCGTCGAGTGGCACGAGCGGACGCAAATCGGGGGGAATAACGGGAAGCACCGTAAGGATCATCCATTCTGGCCGGTTATTCGACGCACGCAGCGTTTCCACAACCTTGAGGCGTTTGGTCAGTTTCTTGCGCTTCGTATCCGATGTGGCCGTCGCGAGATCTGCCCGAAGCTCCCCGTCCAGCTCTTCCAGGTTGATTTCCTCCAGAAGTTTGCGGACAGCCTCGGCGCCCATTCCCACTTCAAAGGCGTCTGCGCCGTATTCTTCTTTCATTTCGAAGTACTGTTCGTCGGACAGAAGCTCTTTCTTCTTCAGGGACGTGTTCTTGGGATCAATCACGATCCAGGATTCAAAATAAAGCACCCGTTCGAGGTCTTTCAGGCTCAGGTCGAGTACATTGCCGATGCGGCTGGGAAGGCTCTTGAGAAACCAGATGTGTGCCACCGGCGCAGCCAGTACAATGTGGCCCATTCTTTCCCGGCGGACCTTCGACTGGATGACCTCGACACCGCATTTTTCGCAGACGATACCGCGATGCTTCATGCGTTTGTACCTGCCGCAGAGACATTCATAATCTTTGACGGGACCGAATATCTTGGCACAGAAAAGGCCGTCCCGTTCCGGCTTGAAGGTTCTGTAATTAATGGTTTCCGGTTTTTTGACCTCGCCGTGGGACCATGAAAGAATGGTCTCGGGTGAAGCGAGAGATATTTTCACGGCGTTGAATTTTACCGGATCTTTCGGTTTTTCAAAAAAACCAAAAATGTCTTCCACGTGATCACGCTCCCTTGTGATACTCTGTTCACACCCGTGTCACTTTCCCGGGCTAATCGTTTTCAAGCAAATCCACGTCGATCGCCAAGCCTTGCAACTCTTTCACGAGAACATTGAAGGACTCGGGCAAGCCCGGTTCCAGCGTGTGATCTCCCTTGACGATGGCTTCATACATCCTTGTTCTACCCGCCACGTCGTCTGACTTAACCGTTAGAAATTCCTGAAGCGAGTATGCGGCGCCGTAAGCCTCGATTGCCCATACTTCCATCTCGCCGAGACGCTGACCGCCGAATTGCGCCTTGCCGCCCAGCGGCTGTTGCGTTACCAGCGAATAGGGCCCTATCGAGCGGGCATGAATCTTGTCGTCTACCAAATGATGCAGTTTCAGCATGTATATGATACCCACGGTGACCTGCTGATCGAAGGGCCGCCCGGTACGTCCGTCGAAAAGCTGCGCCTGGCCGCTCTCGGGCAGTTCCGCCAGATACAGCATTTTCTTGATCTCTTCTTCGTCAGCCCCGTCGAAAACCGGCGAGGCAACGGGGACACCGTCTTCGATTCTGGAGGCGAACCGCTGAAGATCCTCGTCAGGCGCCTTCCCTACAAAGGCCGCTTGTTCACAGTTTTCGTAGATATCGCCCAGCACACTTTTCACTTCCGTCATGTCCCGGTGCCGCTCCAGAAGTTTCTGAACCTTGTCGCCCAGTCCCTTGGCCGCCCAGCCAAGATGAGTTTCGAGAATCTGCCCCACGTTCATTCGCGATGGAACGCCGAGAGGATTCAACACAATGTCGACGGGCGTTCCGTCGTCGAAGAAAGGCATATCCTCCTCGGGAAGAATCCGCGACAGAACGCCTTTATTTCCGTGGCGGCCGGCCATCTTGTCTCCGACTGAAAGCTTCCGTTTTATAGCAACGTACACCTTCACCAGCTTGATAACGCCGGGGGGCAAATCATCGCCTGCCCTGACCTTCTCGATCTTATCCTCGAAAAAGGCCTCGATACCTTCAATTTTCCGCGCCAGGTTGGTAAATGTCCGTTTGACCTTCTCTTCCGTCCCGGCGTCATCCACGGTTATCTCTTTCCACAGGCTGAAGGGGACTTCCCGCAGTTTTTCCTCGGTAATTTCCTCGTTCTTTTTGAACAACACTTTCTTTTTGGAAGCGTCGGCCAGCCGCGCCGTCGACTTTTTACCCGCCAGCAGACCCGCAACCTTTCGCTTGACGCTTTCCGTGATGATTTTTATCTCGTCGTCCCGGTCTTTGTAAAGCCGGCTGATTTCTTCATCTTCGATGTACTGCGATCGTCCGTCTTTTTCGGTGCCCTTGCGGGCGAATATCTTGGCGTCGACAACAATCCCCTCCACGCCGGGCGGAACATGCAGCGAGGTATCCCGCACGTCTCCTGCTTTCTCTCCGAAAATCGCCCTGAGAAGTTTTTCTTCCGGCGAAAGCTGGGTTTCGCCCTTGGGCGTCACCTTTCCCACCAGAATATCGCCTGCCTTGACCGACACGCCGATGCGGGCGATGCCGCTTTCGTCCAGGTTCCGCAGTACCTCGTCACCCACGTTGGGAATATCGCGGGTGATTTCTTCCCTGCCCAGCTTGGTGTCACGGGCCACGGTTTCGAATTCCTCGATATGAACGGATGTATAAATGTCGTCCCTGACGATCCTCTCGCTCACCAGGATCGAGTCTTCGTAATTGTAGCCGCCCCACGACATGAAAGCGACCATGACGTTTCTGCCGAGAGCGAGCTCTCCCCGATCAGTCGCCGGGCCATCGGCGATGATATCACCTTCCGCAACCCGCTCCCCCAGATTAATAATCGGTTTGTGGTTGAAACAGGTGTCTTGGTTCGAGCGCTGATACTTGACCAGATTGTAGATATCGACACCCGTATCGAATTCATCTTCGCCTTCGACATCGGCCTTGATTACGATACGCGAGGCATCGACGTCCTCAACGATACCGGATCGTTTCGCCACCAGAACAGCACCTGAATCACGGGCCACTACCTGTTCCATGCCCGTACCCACCAACGGCGCCTGGGGCTGCAGGAGCGGAACAGACTGCCGCTGCATGTTGGATCCCATGAGCGCCCGGTTGGCGTCGTCATGTTCCAGAAAGGGAATAAGCCCCGCGGCGACGCTCACCAGCTGGTTGGGAGACACGTCCATCAAGGTGATTTCACTGGGATCGACGGTAACGTAATCACCGCCTTTTTTCGCCGTAACGAGTTTTTCGGTGAACCGGCCCTTCGCATCGAGTACACTATCGGCCTGGGCGATTATTTCGGTTTCCTCCTCCATGGCCGTGAGATACTTGATTTTATTGAGCACCCGCCCGTTTTTCACCTCGATGGAAGGCGTCTCAATAAATCCGAATTCATTCACCCTGGCATAGGTACTGAGCGAAACGATGAGCCCGATATTGGGACCCTCCGGCGTTTCGACCGGGCATATCCTGCCATAGTGCGTGTTGTGAACGTCGCGGACTTCAAAGCCGGCCCGTTCACGCGTGAGGCCGCCCGGACCGAGGGCTGAAAGACGACGCTTGTGCGTTACCTCCGACAGGGGGTTGGTCTGGTCCATGAACTGGGACAACTGGCTGCTTCCGAAAAATTCATTGACCACGGCCGTCACCGGCTTCGAGTTGGCGAGATCGTGGGGCATCATGGTCTCCACATCCAGGAGACTCATTTTTTCCTTGATGGCCCGTTCCATTCTCACCAGCCCGATACGGTACTGATTCTCGATGAGCTCTCCTACCGAACGCACTCTGCGGTTACCCAAGTGATCAATGTCGTCGATGCTGTAATCGCTCTGGCCGTTCCGCAGATTGACCAGGTAGCTTACTGCCTCGAGAATATCATCCCGCCCCAGAACAGTCACGTCCGTCGGCACGTCGAGCTTAAGCTTGTAATTCAGTTTCGCCCGTCCCACGTCCGAAAGATCGTAACTGTGGGTCGAAAAGAAAAGGCTGTTGAAGAAACGCCTCGCCGTATCGACGGTGGGGGGATTACTCGGCCTCAGCCGGCGGTAGATCTCGACAATGGCCTCGTCCTCGCTGTCGATCTTGTCCATCAGGAGCGTGTTCCGGATGTACGCGTCAGTCCCTTCCTCGTCGATCTGGACCAATTGCAGTTCCGTAATATTGCTCTCGAGGATACGGTCGACCAGGGCGGCGGTAAGCTCCTCGTTACAACGGATAAGCGTCTCTCCCGTTGCCGGATCGTGAACCGATGCCGCCAGCACTTTCCCCTCGAGGTAGGTCCGGTTGATTTCGACTTTCGCGATTCCGGCCTCTTCGAGTCGTTTCAGGGTCGCCTTGGCTATTTTTCTTCCCTTTTTGACGACCGTCTCGCCCGTTTCGGGATGCTCTATATCGACGGAAAATTTTTCGCCGACGACGGCGTCGTTGATGGCAAGATGAAAGACGCCTTTGTTCACGGTTACATGTTCGATGCGGTTAAAACGGGCGAGAAGCTCCTCCTCGGTGTATCCCATCGCCTTGAGAAGTATGGTGACGGGCATCTTTCGTCTCCGGTCTATCCTGGCAAAGATGAGGTCCTTGGGATCGAATTCCAGATCGAGCCATGATCCGCGAATAGGAATCACCCGCGCCGAATAGATAAGCTTGCCGCTGGAGTGCGTCTTGCCCTTGTCGTGATCGAAGAATATTCCCGGCGAACGGTGAAGCTGGCTTACGATAACCCGCTCCGTCCCGTTGATCAGGAATGTCCCCTTCTCCGTCATCAGGGGGATTTCCCCGAAATAGATCTCCTGCTCCTTGATATCCCGAATAATGCGTTGTTCGGCTTCCCGCCCCGTGTCGAAAACGACAAGCCGAACGACTATTTTCAGGGGAGCATTGTAAGTCATACCCTTCTGAATGCATTCCTTGACATCGTATCGCGCCTTTCCGATGCGGTAGCTCACAAACTCGAGCGAACACTTCTCACCGAAATCCACGATAGGAAAAACACTTTGAAAAGCTCCCTGAAGGCCGATATTCGCCCGTTGTTCGGGCGACACATCCGCCTGGAGAAACTTCTCATAGGATTTTTTCTGAATCTCGATGAGATTCGGAATTTCAACGATCTGCTTTATGCGACCAAAATTTTTTCGTGTGCGTACCATCAGAGGTCCTTGCATTGAGTATTTATCAACGGATACATTCATCAAGGTCCGGGCGATTCACTCTATTTGATCTCCACGGTTCCCCCGACTTCCTCGATCTTCGTCTTGATGTCGGCGGCTTCATCCTTGGAAACGCCTTCCTTGATGGGTTTCGGCACTCCCTCCACGAGATCCTTGGCTTCCTTCAGGCCGAGGCCGGTTACGGCGCGTACCACCTTTATCACCTGAATCTTCTGGTCTCCGAAACCGGTCAGAACGGCGTCAAACTCGGTCTTTTCCTCCTCGGCCGCCGCGGATTCTCCTCCACCTGCCGCCTGAACGGCCGCCACGGGAGCCGCCGCAGAAACACCCAGTTTCTCTTCCAGTTCCTTTACCATCTCGGATAATTCGAGAACGGTCATGTTTTCTATGAATTCAATAACATCAGCCTTCGTAATTTTTGATTCTGACATTGTTCCTTCCCTTCCTGTAGAATGTTTCTTCCTTTAGTTGGTTCCTTCTTTTTTCATCCGGTAGGCGTCCAGCAGTCTCACGAACCCTCCCGGCACGGCGTTGAGTACCGTCACCAGACGCGTCGGGACCGCCACAAACAACGACAACAACTTCGCCTGAAGAACCTCCCTGGATGGCAGAGCGGCCAGAGACACCAGCTGCTCGCGCGACAGAGACGCGCCTTCGTAAACACCGCCCTTGATCTCCAGCGAGGCGTTTTTCTTGGCGAAGTCAACGAGAGCTTTCGCCGATGCGACAACGTCCCCGTAACTGAGAACAAGCGCCCTGGGCCCTCCCAGGAGAGTGTCCAGCGCCTCATAATCCGTTTCTTTCAGGGCGAGGCTGAGAAGATTGTTCTTGACGACCTTGACTTCGCCGTCCGTTTTTCGAAGCTCATTTCTCAACTCACCAAAATCCTTGACCTTTATGCCGCTGTAATCGGCGAGT
Organism: Deltaproteobacteria bacterium; assembly: GCA_018399535.1. GTDB lineage: Bacteria > Desulfobacterota > Syntrophia > Syntrophales > UBA2210 > MLS-D. The sequence continues at coordinate 45,459 of JAGYOR010000002.1, forward strand.
ACGGCGATCGTGGCCTTTTTGAGCTTCTCGTTCAGTTCGGCGACAACATTTTCCTTTTTACTTCTGTCCAATCGCTGGCCCCCTTTCAAACAATGATTTTTGCAGTTTCCACTGCAGTAATTACAACACCCGCTCGAAAGTCAGACCGCTTACAGGAAGAAACACGCCCTTTCCACTGCACGTCTCGGCAGGCCGCACATTCGTTTAAACAATCCCGTACCTGCTGTCTCTGACTTTTCGTTTATCTTCGTCGGTTGTTACGCCGCTTTCAGGTTATTTCTGACGTCAACCGTGTCCACCTTGACTCCGGGACCCATGGTAGTGGCGATAGAAATGTTTTTCAGATACGTCCCCTTGCTCGATGCCGGTTTCAGTTTCATGATCGATTCAATGAGGGCGAGAATATTTTCAATCAGTTTGTCCGCGCCGAAGGAGACCTTGCCCACGGGACTGTGAACGATTCCCGCCTTTTCAACGCGAAATTCCACCTGACCGGCCTTCAGCTCGGTCACGGCCTGTTTAACGTCGAACGTGACCGTCCCCACCTTCGGATTGGGCATCAGCCCGCGGGGACCGAGAATTTTACCCAGTTTACCGACTGTCCCCATCATATCAGGAGTCGCAACGACCCGGTCGAACTCAAGCCACCCCTCTTTTATTTTCTCGACCAGATCATCCGAGCCGACGTAATCGGCACCGGCTTCCTCCGCTTCCCGCTCCTTTTCGCCTTTGGCGAAAACAAGAACTCTCACTGTTTTTCCGAGACCGTTGGGCAACACCACGCTCCCCCTGACCATCTGGTCGGCGTGTTTCGGATTTACGCCGAGTCGAATGGCGACATCAACCGTTTCGTCGAATTTGGCACGCGTCGTCGACACTATCAGTTCGACGGCCTCCCTGAGCGAATAGCTCCTGCCCGGTTCCACTTTTTTCCGCTGTTCCAGGTATAATTTGCCCCTCTGTGTCATGGCGTAATATCCTCAACTCACTTAATCAATAATTTCAATGCCCATGGATCGCGCCGTGCCCCCGATTATGTTGAGAGCACCCTCCATGTCGACGGCATTCAGGTCCTTGTATTTGATTTCCGCAATCTCCCTGAGCTGTTTCTTTGTTATTCGGCCAACTCTTTCCCGCTTCGGATCACCGGATCCCTTGGCGATCTTGGCCGCCTGCTTGAGGAGCACCGCGGCCGGCGGTGTTTTCGTTATAAAAGTAAATGATTTGTCGGCATATACGGATATGACCACGGGGATGACGGTCCCTTCCTGATTCTGCGTCATTGCGTTATATGCCTTGCAAAACTCCATGATGTTGACCCCGTGCTGACCCAGGGCGGGTCCGATCGGGGGCGACGGAGTCGCTTTGCCGGCCTGGATCTGAAGTTTTATTTGCGCGATAACCTTTTTTGCCATCCTCGTGCCCTCTCAATACGTCTGTCTTGTTCCGTTCTACGTCTGGGTCACCTGAATAAAATCAAGCTCCACCGGTGTTGAACGCCCGAATATGCTGACGATGACCCGCAATTTCCCCTTTTCTTCCTTGACCTCGTCAACGACGCCGTCAAAATTTGAAAAAGGACCGTCGATGATTCTCACGTGATCACCGATTTCAAAGCGGAATTTCGGTTTCGGTTTCAGCGTTCCTTCGCTTATTCTGGTTTTCAACAGTTCCACATCTTCGCTCGATATCGGCGAAGGCTTGTCTCTGCTGCCTATGAAACCGGTAACCTTCGGCGTGTCCTTGACCAGATGCCACGTGTCTTCCGTCAACTCCATGTTGATCAGCATGTAGCTCGGGAAGAACTTCCGCTTCGATGTCTTTTTTTCGCCACGTACCAGCTCGACTACATCCTCCTCGGGAACAAGTATGTCGCCGAAATAATCCTGCATTCCCGACGCCGCTATGCGCTCCTCCAGGGATTGTTTGACTCTGCCTTCGAAGCCCGAGTAGGTATGTATGACGTACCATTTAAATGCCATTGCAGGATTATCCCAGAACGACTCTCACCAGCCTGGTGAGTATCAAGTCAACAATTCCCAGATAGAGGCTCACGATGAGCACGACGACGATCACCACCGATGTCGACGCCAGGGCCTGTTTCGGCGTTGGCCAGGTGACCTTTTTCAACTCTGTCCTGGCTTCCTTGAGAAACCGTAAAGAAACGGCCCACTTTTCTCTTATCTTTTCCATATGCCCCGTCCCGAAAAAATAAAATGGCAGGCCAGGAGGGACTCGAACCCCCAACATCCGGATTTGGAGTCCGGCGCTCTATCCATTAGAGCTACTGGCCTGCATAGAGCCCCTTTTTACTTTGTTTCCCGGTGAAGCGTGTGCGTCTGGCAGAAACGACAGTACTTCTTCAATTCGAGACGATTTTTCATCGTCCTCTTGTTTTTTGTCGTCGAATAATTCCTCTGCTTGCAGTTCACACAAGCCAGCATGACGATATCTCTCATTGCACAGTTACCTCACAAAAATGGAGCCCACGACCAGGATTGAACTGGTGACCTCATCCTTACCAAGGATGTGCTCTACCGACTGAGCAACCAACGGATATTTCCTGTTGAACCCCATTCTGCTTCCTCTAT
>JAGYOR010000020.1 GCA_018399535.1 Deltaproteobacteria bacterium
GTCCCTTTATTTACCCGGTCATCCTGAGCTCCGTCGAAGGATAGACCGGGCAAGCGAGGGCCCCTTATTTAACCCGGTCACCCTGAGCCCCTTTATTTACACCCGGTCATCCTGAGCTCCGTCGAAGGATAGACCGGGCATGAATGAGCTTGTCGAAGGATAGACCGGGTAGCCGCAAGATTTGAACTGTCTGTACCATGAACAGTCTCAACCAATCGCTTATTTCGGGGGTGATGGAAAACGCGGTCGGCGTTCAGGCCGCGTGACGTCTTATCCGTTTGAAAAATCGGGATAAAAAAAGTACATCCAGAATGAAACTCATGTCTTTCATCCGGCAGGAAGAATTCCGCCGCGTACGAAACATGCCGGTGGACAATTCGCGCTTTGACAGCATTACGGTTCTGTGGTAGTGGGGCTTTTTTATTTTCCCGGGTGACGTGTATTTTTCGGGAAGGCTTCCCCGGCGGGATCGGCGTTTATGACTGTACCGGGGCGGCCGACAGGGGGGCTGGTGGACGGCAGGAGAAAAAGACCGATCATCGTGGTTGACGGTCCCGCCGGCACGGGCAAGAGTACCGTGTGCAGCCTGTTTGCCGAACGAGCGGGCTACTGTTGCCTTGACACGGGGGCCCTCTACAGGACTGTTGCCTGGCTTGCCCGTGAACGGGGAGTGGCGCTGGATGATGAAGACCGTCTGTCCCTTTTGTGCGGCGATATCTCGATCGTCGTTGATGAGGCCGCGGGTCGAATGAAGATTTTTGCCGACGGCGAAGAGATGGACCGGAGGATTCGGACAGACGAGACAGGAATGGCGGCCTCCCGTGTTTCGAGTCTTCCGGGCGTCCGCCGGGCGTTGCTGCCGCTTCAGAGGGAGGCGGGAGCGGCGGGCGGCATTATCGCGGAAGGACGCGATATGGGAACGGTCGTGTTCCCCGATGCCGACATAAAAATATTTTTGGACGCCGATCCGTCGGAACGGGCGAAACGGCGATATCTCGAATTGACGGAACACGGTGAAGACGCGCAATATGATGAAGTGCTGAAAGACATGTCATTTCGGGACGAACAGGATATGACAAGGCAAATAGCGCCGCTGAAGCCGTCCGGCGACGCGATAGTCCTGGATACGACAAGGATGAACCGCGAGGAGGTCGTTCAGTCGGTCATGGAAATCGTCCGGTCGAAAACGTCGGTTTCTCACGGGTCTTCGGCGCTTTAAATCGCCAAATTGCTTGATATTTCATTTTCACTGTGGTAGCTATGAAAGTTCGAACGACAGCTATATATTAAGCCCAGGGGGTAATTGGTTAATGGTTAACGATGATAACGTAACAACCGGACATCCGGAAGAAACGCCGGAAACTGAAAACATGCTTGACGAAAAAAAAGAGACGCCCGACCAGAGCGAGGCGATGTCCTTCGACGAGCTGTTTGAACAAAGCCTGCAGGATATATCGACCGGCAGGATGGTAACAGGTCGTGTGGTGGAAATCACCGGTGAATCAATCATGGTCGACGTGGGATATAAGACCGAGGGGCGGATAAACGCGGCTGAATTCAAGGATGAAAACGGCGTCATAAACTGTTCCGTCGGCGACGAGATAGAAGTCGTGGTGGACCGGAAGACCGAAGAAGATCTCATTCTTTCCCGCGACAAGGCAATAAGGGCGAGAGTGTGGGATGAAATCGTCGAGGCGCACAACAACAACACCTGTATCGAAGGAACAATCGTCAGGAAGGTCAAGGGCGGTCTCACCGTCGATATAGGCGGTTGCCAGGCTTTTCTGCCGGGATCGCAGGTTGATGTGCGTCCCGTGCGCGACCTTGACCGGTATATCGGCGAGACGATGGAATTCGAGGTCCTGAAGTACGATAGAAAAAGAAACAACGTCGTTATATCACGAAAAACGATTCTCGAGCGGGAGCAGGAAGATCGCAAGAAAGAGATCCTGACGACCATCGAGGAAGGCATGGTAATGGACGGGGTGGTAAAGAACATCACCGATTACGGCCTTTTTGTCGACCTGGGAGGTATCGACGGTCTTCTTCATATCACGGACATGTCCTGGGGCAGAATCAGGCACCCCTCGGAAAATTTTTCGCGCGGGGACGACATCACGGTCAAGGTTCTCAGCTTTGATCCGGAAAGAGAACGGGTATCCCTGGGCTTGAAGCAGCTCACGCAAAATCCGTGGGATTCGATTGTTGAAACCTATACTGTCGGATCAACCGTCGAAGGCCGCGTTGTCAGCATCATGGATTACGGTGTTTTCGTTGAACTGGAGCCCGGCGTGGAAGGCCTGGTTCACGTTTCGGAAATGTTCTGGACAAAGAAAATACGCCATCCATCGAAGATCGTGTCCGTTGGCGACGAAGTCCAGGTCCAGGTGCTGGAAGTCGATCCGACCAACAAGCGGATTTCACTGGGCTTGAAGCAGACCATGCCGAATCCCTGGGAACTCATCAAGGAACAATATCCCGAGGGAAGCGTCATTACGGGTAAAATTAAAAATATTACTGACTTCGGTGTTTTCGTCGGTATCGATGAAGAGATAGACGGACTGGTGCACGTGTCCGACCTTTCGTGGAAAAAGCGGGTCCGACATCCTTCGGAACTGTACAAGAAGGGCCAGGAAATCGAGGCGATGGTGCTCAACATAGATGTGGAAAACGGTAAATTTTCACTCGGTATAAAACAGCTTGAACCGAATCCCTGGGAATTGCTGAAAGAGAAATACGGAGTCGGCGGCGTGATAACGGGCGTCGTGACGAACGTGACGGATTTCGGTGTTTTCGTGGAAATAGAGGAAGACATCGAAGGGCTGGTGCACATATCGGAAATCAGCAAGAACCGGATCAAGGCGGCCAGCGACGTGCTGCACGAAGGCGATGCGGTAACGGCAATCATCAAGAGCATCGACATGGAAAACCAGAAGGTGGCTCTCAGCATCAAGGATTACGAACAGTCAGCGGAACCTTCATCGCAACGGCAGTATGTCAATAATAATGAGAAAGTCGTTTCCAACCTCGGTGATCTTCTGGCGAATATAAAAATGTAGGACAATCCCGGATTATTTCCGCGTTGGGGACATTCGACGCGTCATCATGCGTATGAGAAACCACCCCATATTCTTCGGCCTGTTGCTGCTCGCGGCAATAGGCCTGTTCTTTGTCCTGGCGGCGTATGCCGTTCTCACCGTCGCGAAGGGAGATGCCTTTCTGCCGGCAGGCGGTCCGAAGATAGCAGTCGTCGAGATTGAGGGCATAATAGGAGATTCGCGGGATGTGAATGAGCAGCTCGACGCCTACGAAAAGAACGACGATGTCAGGGCCGTTATCCTGCGGATCAATTCGCCGGGCGGCGGCGTCGTTCCGTCCCAGGAGATATACGACAAAGTTCTGAAGCTGCGGGAGCGCAAAACGGTTGTTGTCTCGATGGGCGTGCTCGCGGCCTCGGGCGGGTATTATATAGCTTCGGCGGCGGATCGCATCGTGGCAAACCCGGGTACGGTCACCGGCAGCATCGGCGTCATCATGCAGTTTTCACAAGTCGACGAGCTTCTTGAAAAGATCGGGCTGAAAGCCCGTGTTATCAAGAGCGGTATATACAAAGACACAGGATCGCCGCTCAGGGATATGACCGACGAAGAACGGCTTATTCTTCAGGAAATGGTTGACGATATTCATAACCAGTTTATCGAGGCGGTTCTGGCAAACCGTGATATTCCGCGTGAGAAGCTCATGAAAATATCCGAAGCGCGAGTATTCACCGGGCGGCAGGCGTTGAAGGAAGGACTCGTCGACGAATTGGGGGGATTCGAGGATGCCGTGGCGGTAGCGGCGGACCTTGCTGGTATCGAGGGCGAACCGACGATAATCTATCCACGAAAGCGGGGCGGCCTGCTTCATTATCTTTTGAGCGAGGCGGCTTCGGCATTGTCAGAGGCTCTGGCAAAGAACGACATGAATATAAGCTATCTCTACCGGGGCGGCCTTCCCTCACTTTCACGGTAAACGATAAATCAGGAAGAAACAGGGGACGGTGGAGACATTTCCCTTTCAGGGTCGGCACATAATTAAAAATCTGGTGGATTACTGACACAATGGAAAAAGAATACAAAACCATACTCGTAGTCGAGGAAGAAGGATTCGCGACGATAACCCTGAACCGGCCCGATGAAATGAACGCCATTTCACGGGAAATGCAGATGGAATTGCTCGACTGTTTCACCCGCATGGAGGACAATGACAATATCCGGGCCGTGGTCATAACAGGCGGCGATTACGTATTTTCGGCCGGCATAGACTTGAAGGAGCTGTCCTCATTGCCGCGCGAGGAGGACAACGGAGAATATATCACGGCAATGATAAAATATCTCCAGCAGATCTATACCTTTAAGCGTCCCGTCATCGCGGCTGTCGGAGGCATTGCTTTGGGCGGCGGTTTTAACCTGGTAACGGTGTGCGACATGATCATCGCTTCCGAAACCGCCATTTTCGGGCACCCGGAACTGAAATTCGGCCTCAACCCGCTTTTCAATCCCCTTGCCCGTTTTGTCGGAACCGCGAAAGCGAAGGAAATCACCATGCTTGGTGAACCCATCGGCGCACGCGAGGCGTTGCGCATCGGACTGGTCAACAAGGTGATGCCGCCGGAAATGTTTCTTGAAGAGGCAAAATCGATGGCGCGGGAACTTGCCCGGCGGCCGGCCAGGGCGATCGAGGCGGTGAAAAAACTTTCGGACATCGTTCGGCGTCTGGACAAGAAAACCGCGCTGGAACATGAATTCGAAATCACCGCGTTGCTCTACACCCTCAAGGAAAGCAAGGAACATATGAATCGCTTCCTGGAAGAGATGGAGACGCGAAAAACAAAAAAGGATCCGTCGTAGCGGATCCCTTGTTTAATAAAAAGCGGCAGAAAAATTATAACGCGGGCCGCTTATTCTTCATAGAGCTGGCTTGCGAAGTCCAGCAACTGATCCTTCCGTTTCTTGTGCTGAAGTTTTTTCAGCGCCTTTGCTTCTATCTGGCGTATCCGTTCACGGGTGACGCCCATCATTTCGCCAACTTCTTCAAGCGTAAAAGGACCATAGTTGCATGCAACCCACGTACAGTTGCAGAACGTATCGGTCTTGAGCCACCAGTCGCAGGTCTTGTCCTGGCAAGGCTCCACGATGATTTCTCCCGTCTTTTTGCATCGGTAAAGACTGGTCACTCGTTGTTTCCTTTCTTCCCCCGGGGGAGAGTCAATGGTTGTTCGCTGTTTTCTGTTTCCGCGTTCCGCCGCGATCGATGACAGCGATACACAACTAAACTTAGATAAATATAATGCCGGACTGTATTTTGTCAATCGGAAAAGCGCCCCACGATCCGTGATTTGATTTCTGAAGAGCCTGGTTTACCCCGGTCATCCTGAGCCCTTTATTTAGCCTGGTAAACCTGCGGCCCTGTTTTTACCCCGGTCATCCTGAGCCTCCCGGTATAACCCCCACCCCGGTCATCCTGAGCTCGTCGAAGGATAGACCGGGCATTCCGAGCTCCTGATTTGCCCCGGTCATTCCGAGCCCTTATTTTATCCCGGTCATCCTGAGCCTCCCGGTATAACCCCCACCCCGGTCATCCTGAGCTCCGTCGAAGGATAGACCGGGCAAGCAAGAACAGACAACAAAAGTTCCCCTTTCGAGCTGAAACGGTTCATGGGTGATTCAGCTTATTCTGTCAATACAGCAATCCGAACGGTGTGGTCGACAACCGATCATCCTGCGTCCCTTATTTACCCACGGTCATCCTGAGGCCCTTATTTACCCCGGCTATCCTGAGACCCTTATTTAGCCTGGTAATCTTGCGGCCCTGTTTTTATCCCGGTCATCTTGAGCCCTTTATTTACCCCCGGTCATCCTGAGCCCCGTCGAAGGATAGACCGGGCAAGCAAGAACAGACAACAAAAGTTCCCCTTTCGAGCTGAAACGGTTCACTCGTACCGAATTACCGGGATGTTGACCTGCCTGTACCGTGAAGAGTGAATCAATCACGGATTTTGGCGCACATCCAGAATCCGCGATTGATTTTCTGCAGAGCAAGATATCGAGTCATCAGTATGGTACGTTGCAGTGAAGTCTTTGAGTCTGGATACCGGCCTTCGCCGGTATGACGACATTACTGATTTCGTAAGGTTCTTCAAAGGTCTTACAGTATGAAACGTCGAAGCATATAAAAGAGATGGTGCAGACGCCCGCCCCATGAAGGGTGCACGCGGGGCCGAGCCTTCGACAAAGCTCAGGCCGAACGGTGTGGTCGACAACCGGTCATCCCGAGCCCTTATTTATCCCGGTCATCCTGAGCCTCCCGGTATAACCCCCACCCCGGTCATCCTGAGCTCGTCGAAGGATAGACTGGGCAAACAGGAACCAGACAACAAACGTTCCAGTTTAGCGGCGGAACGGTTCACTCGTACCGAATTAACGGGGTATTGAACTGCCTGTACCGTGAACAGGCTGAACCAATAATTGATTTCGGGAAGATTGTAACTGGATACTACGGCTTCACTTCACTCCAGATTCCCGGGGCCGTGAAAAATATTCCCGCCCTGACCGGGATTGATTGTGAACCTTCATGGGCTTCAACAAGTCGCCGGTACGCCTGGATCTGATTCCGGTACCTGTTTGATTCGGATGCGACGTAGTCATCGATACTTCGGCCGTCAGGGGGGCTGCCGCTTTTGAAATCAACGATCCACCAGGACGCGCCGTCGAACACGGCCAGGTCGATAGCGCCGGATCGAAGCGACTCCGGTGAAAGGGCCTCTTCCAGCTTCCATTCGGTATGAATGATGGCGCCGTCGGCGTTGAGCAGGCCCGCAATGAAAGGGGAATTCGCCGTGTCGGCGGCTTCTGTGAGAAGGGCAGGAGCGATGTCAAGCGCGGATTGCCTGTCCAGTCCCTCCCGTTTTAGAGCTTCTGCGACTGATCGGGACGACGGGAATCGCTTCTTTTCGATATAGTATTTCAGGAGTCGATGAAGAACAGTTCCCCGTATCGCCGCTTTTACGGGTATGCCGGGGGTGAGCGCCGTGTCCGCCGAGCTTTCAGATGTTTCCGGGAGGGGTTCGCCGGAGAAATCACTGCCTGGTGTTGCCTCAGGCATAGCCGAAGGCGACGGCGTCACGGTAAATTCCGGTTTTTCGGGAGTGATCTCTATTGGCGGCGGCAGGGATACAGCCGGGCGTTTTTCAACGTTCCTTTCGCCGTTGCCGGCGGACGGGGGGTTGACCGAGACAGAAAGGAATGAGCCTTCCGAAGAAGGAGTTTCAATGCCCGGATTAACGCGGCTTCGCGCTTCGTGTCCCAGTATCCACGTGAGCGGGCTGTCGGAAGGCGCCGAAAGACGGTCGTTCTTCTCGTCCGCAACGCCGCTCATGACGAGGTGAAACCGGGCACGGGTCGCCGCTACGTAGAACCAGCGTTTCGCTTCACCCCACGCCCTTTGTTTGCTGAACCTCTGGAGTATTTTATAAAGTGGATGCGGGGCGGAAGCGCGCTGGTCTTTCGCCGTGGCTATGAGGTGATCTTCACGCCGTCCCGGAATGCGCTCCACGAGGTAGGGGGGATTCTTGCTGTTCCCCCCGGAAAGGGAACGCCAGTCGAGAAAAGGGAGAAATACTATATCGAATTCGAGTCCCTTGGCGCGGTGAATGGTCATCATTTTCACGGGAGACCGGGCCGTCGTCGGGTCGGCAGGTTCGTAAAAGCCGTCCATGAGATTTTCGAAGCGGGCCAGGCTTTCCTGGGGGGTTCCCCGGTCGGCTTCGTTTAAAATTTCACACAGGCGAATACAGTTGGCGACGCCTGCCATGCCGTAGACGGCCGCCGTTATTCCCGGGCCGTCAAGATCTTCCCAGAATTTTCGTACCACCGTACCGAGAGGGTCCCTCCCGATCCGCATCAGTCCCCGGTCGAGCGCGCGCACGATCGGCTGCAGTTCCTGTCGGTCGCGGCTTGTGCGCCGTATCTTGTCGATCCATGAACGACCTTCGGACAGGGCGGTTTCCACCAGTATGGAGATGTCGCACCATGACCAGGGGGAGCGCAGCAGCGAGGCCCAGGCGAGGTCGTCATGGGGGCGGACGAGAAGCCTGGCCGTCTGAATGAGGTGAGCCGCTTCCGGCCTGTCGGCGAGACGAAGACCTTCTTCAACCTGGACGGGAACTTCGGCCTTGCGCAGGGCTTTCAAATACCTCGTGAGTCGGTTCCTGGTAAAGAGAAGGATTCCCAGGGACTGTGTTCCGCCCGTTTCGACGACGAGCTTCTTCACCTGCGATGCGAGCCAGTCGGCCTCGTTATCACGGGCCCTGTCACGGTCGGGGTCGGCAAAGACGGCCAGGTCGAGGCGGGGCGTTTCCCGTTCGCCGTTGATGCCCGCGGCCGTTGATGGACTGAATGGTGTTTCGTCGGCGTCCGCGTCGGGATCAGTCATTACTGTCGTTCCGAAAAGATCATTCGCCCATTCGATCAGACGCGGATGGGACCTGAAGTTCGCTTCGAGTCGGAGGCCCGAAAGAGTGAGAGGAGGCAAGCCGGGGCGGGGGATGCCCTCTTTGGCCTCGTAGAACAGGCCGACTTCGGCGTTGCGGAAGGCGTAGATGGATTGCTTGGGATCGCCTACGATGAAGACCGTTTTACCGTCGCCGGGTTCCCATCCGCCGACGAGGTATTTGAGCAGTTCCCACTGGGTCCGGTTCGTATCCTGAAATTCATCGATGAGAATGTGGGTAAGCCGGTGATCCAGAAAAAGAGACAACTCGGAGGGATCCGCTGTATCGAGAATGCGGAGGGCGCACTTTTCCAGGCCCGTGAAATCAACAAGCGATTGCCTCCGGCAGAGCCTTTCGTAATCGTCGATAACCTCGGCGCAGAGGATGATGAGATCGAAAAGCACGTCGATGTCAGCCGGTGGCTCATCCTCGGCCGGAAATTCGCAGGTTTCCTTGAGAAGCGAGGAAAGGCGATGCGGCATGCCGGTGATGCGGCTTCCCCACTCGCTTTTTTGAAAACCCTGATAAAATCCCGCTTTCGGACCAAGTTGTTTACGGGGCGTTCCTTCCTTTGTCAGGAGCACCCCGGCGATGGACTTCCAGAGGGAAAGATCTTCCCAGCGGGCTGACGGCGTCTGCCGGGGAAGCATTTCCGCGGCCTCGGCGCCTTCTGATTCAAGGTGATGAATGAATTCGTTCCAGCTGCGTCCCAGCTCGCTTCGCCCGAAATTTTTCTCGAGCTCGGCAAGTCGACGCTCTACGTAAAAACAGGTGCGTTCTTTCAGGACGGCGGTCAGGCGGGCGGGGTCGGATCCTCCCGATTCGCGAATCGTTCCCGTCAGGTCGGCAAAGCTGTCTCTCCTCCGAATAATGTCGACCAGTTCGGTCTCCAGGTCGCGCCGGTTGTTGTCGTGGTAAAGAAGCCGGTTTTCAAGGGCGGTCCTCGAGGCGTGACCGGCAGAAAGCCGGTCGAGCCGCGTTATGGTAAAACCGATTGATTCCTTCGCCATCTGCGGCTGCATCGTTTCATCGATTATATCGAACTCGGGGTTGATTCCGCCCTCCAGGGGCGCCCGGGCCGACAGGTAGCGGCAGAAGCCGTGGAAGGTCATGATGTTGAGGGCGTTCGACGATGCGGCAAGGTCGACCCGTCCGCCGTGGCGCTCCAGTGCCCCGGCTGCGGACTGCAACAGAACGCCGTCCGCGTCGCCATCGGCGGGCTCGCCGCGACGTGCCCGCTGCAGGGCGTTCACAACGCGGCTTCGCATTTCCTGGGCGGCTTTTTCCGTGTAGGTGAGGGCCAGTATTTCGGAAGGATGCTCCACCGTTCCGAGAAGTTTCACGAAGCGGGTGGTCAGCAGCATCGTTTTGCCCGATCCGGCGGGAGACTCCACGTGAAACGACCGGGTGACGTCAAGGGCATTCCTGCGTGATTCCTGGTCGATGAGATCAATCGTCACGGCCGGCCTCCTCGTCTCCATTCTCTGCCGCCGGCAGGTCGCGCGAAAGGCCGCGGATACAGGTTGTTCGAAACGGACACTCGCTGCAGAGGGCATCGGGTTTCTTGACATTCGAGAACGGGTAGGGGCGGGGATCAAAACGGCCATCAGCGAGGAGGCGTCCCATATCGGCGATAATTTCCCGCCACCGTTCGAGCGATTCGCCGACGCAGGGAACAATCCGGTATTCCATGGCGTTCAATGATTTGACGTGAATATATCCTGCGGCGCACGGTGCGTTGTCGATAGTGTTCTTCTGCGACGAGGCCCATTCCCGCAGCGCCATGAAGTAGACCGCGAGCTGGGGCTCGGTGAAACGGCTGCAGAGGTCTCCCCGTGACGGAAGCCTGCCTGTTTTGTAGTCGAGGCACAACCATCCTTCCTGTTCATTGAAATCGATCCGGTCCATAATGCCGCGGACAGGGAAGGGACATCCCTGAACGGTAAGATCCATGAAGGAACATTCTTCGGTCAGGCAGCGCCATCCTTTCGACCGGTGTTCGGCCTCCAGGTCGAGCCATTGCTCGAAAATGCCGGGGAAGGCGGCATCGGCAGATCCCAGCAATCTCCGTGCTTCGAGACGCCAGCCGGGATGATCCGCCACGTCGGCAAATTCTTTCGAAACGCAGTGCTCGATCAGTTGTCGCGCCTCATCACGGTTTTCAATAAGATCAATGCCGGATTTCCTGGCCATATCGGTGAACGAGGCGAAAATTCGGTGCAGGCGTTCGCCGCGTTCCCGGCGGCTCGGGGGCGCTTCCGCTTCTTCAAGCGGTTTAACACCGAGCATCTCCTTCACCAGAAAAGTGAAGGGGCAGGAAAGGGCGGTTTTCAGGCGCGACGGCGAAAGACCCCGGGAAAGTTTTTTGAGGAGAGCCGGGGGCGGTGAAAGGGCCCGGTCGGCGCAAGGCGGGGTGTCAGCACCGTTACTTCCGGAATCAGCGGCGCGTTCCCATGCCGCCCGGAGCCAGGAAGCGCGGAGCCACGACGGGTCGGGATCGGTCCAGATGTTGATGGTGTGGTGGACCGGTTCTTCGGGCCAGAAGGGTGAGGGTGTGAGTGGTTTCGTGCCGTCCTGTTCGGCCCGAAGCAGTTCGATGGACGGCGCCGAATGGAGAATGCGGTTGAACACGACGCGGGCGAATTCGAACTGGCTTTCCGCCGTTCCACCCTGGACGCGGGCTCGTTCGGACCCGTCCATCAGGGGCAGGGGTCGCACGGGTTGCGGCAGGGAGTGGTCGTTCATGTCGAGCAGGTACAGCTTGTCGAATTCAAGCCCCCGCGCTTCGATAATGCCCATGATCTGAATGCCCGCGTCTTCGGGACGTTCGGGTTGCGTCCGTTCAAGGGACGCCCGGTGGGTAAACCATTCGACGAATTCTGCGGCGCTCATGGCCCGGTCGTTCATGTCGGTCCGGAATTCCTGCATAACGGCCGAAAGGTGACGCCAGGCAAGACGGTCCTGCTCGTCGGCGAGCACGGGAAACCCGAAGATTTCCCAGGTTCGGGACAAAAGATCGATCCAGGAAGAAGGGGCGCGTCCGCCGGAGGGCATGCTGTTTCGAAGTTCTTTCAGCCTTTCGAACCAGTCCCGCAGAAGATCGTTCTCCTCGCGGCCGGCGGATTCGATACAACGTCGCAGTTCGTCCAGACCCGACGAGACACCCTTTTCGAGCCACGTTCGATCGGCACGGGCGGCCGAGTGGCGTTCTTCACGGTGCAATCCGTAATAGGTCGACAGGACCAGGGAGAGCAGGGTTTCGCGTTTTTCTCCTTCAAGAAAAAAGCGCAGGGGCAGGAGGGATGCCGTAAACAGGGGAAGTCGTGAAAGCGGAGAACCCAGGGTGATGTTGAACCAGTTTTCGCCGGTTTGCGGCGTGTTTCCCAGGAGGTCTTCGAGGTTCGACGACAAGGTCGGTCCGCAGGTTTCAATGTTTGGAACGATCACGCCGATCCGGTGAAGGGGAACGTGCCGGGCGTCTTCGACGAGCCGGCCGCAGAGGTAGGTGATCTCCTGATCCGGCGTGGGAAGCGCCGTCGCCGTGATATGTCCCGGAACGGATCGTTGCGTTTGTATAAAGGAGACGTTTGAAACCTTCTGAAGAAACGAAAAAAGATCCTTTTCGCGGGGCGATGGGAACTCGAATCCCAGGACAGAGCAATCGGTTGGCGGCGTAATCGCCTGTTGTCGCATGGCCTCGGGTACGTGAGAAACCAGTTCCTCGGGATGAAAATATCCCTGATCTGCAAGCCGCGCGCTGAAATGGCGGGAGGCGATTCTCCGCCACTCAACGAGAGGCGTGGAAGGCGGCCCCGAGAGGGGATCGATCCCGTGGCGAACCAGGATTCCGTATGTTTCGTCCAGGAGACGGCAGAGAGAAACCCCTTTTTCCAGTGGCTCCGGAGGGGGAGTGTCTTCCATGACGGCGCTCCAGGCGCCCATGCGCCTCAGGTCCGGCGCGGGCAGTGTTTCCGGCCAGGATTCGTTCCATTCACGGTCCAGCCACACCTTGAGACTGGCGGCGTCGGGACGTTCCCAGGCGGGATGTTCCCTTTGAATCCGGGCTCGGCGGAAATCATGAAGAAGCCGCCTGGCCAGTCTTCCCGTCGACGTCAGCCACAGGCCGCCCGCGAGGTTCATACTCATTTTTTCACCCGTTCGCTGTTCATGGTAATTCCTGTGCGGAACTGTACTGCATGACGGACGCCGTGGCAAGTCCCCGGAACATCTCGATTTGAATTTGCAATTATTGAAGGGTAGGTGGTACAAAAAATATTACCGCCCGGGGCGGAAGCAGTGACGTGAGGAGCGTGCCATGGACTTTATAAAGATTCGGTTTAACGATGATCGAAATGCGGCCACCGGCGACGAGCAGACAGGCACAAGTCCGACGCTTCGTTTTTTTGAACCGATGTTCACTGTCTATCGTCGCGTGTGGCGCCCGGCCGTCGATATCTGCGAGACCGAGGATGACTACATCGTTCTCGTCGAACTGGCGGGTGTGCAGGAAGACGATCTCAGCCTCGAGATCAGCAACCGGACGGTCCGTATTTACGGAAACCGGCAGGAACGCTTGCAGACAAACAGGACCTGTTATCACCTTGCCGAGATAACCTACGGGTACTTCGAGCGTTCGCTCACCCTTCCCATTCCCATTGACCGGGATCGCGTGGAAGCTGTTTTCTCGGGAGGATTGCTGGAAATTCGAATACCCAAGGCCGACCCGGACACCACCGTTCGAAAAATTCTGGTGCAGGGGCGATAACAAGCGGACACCGGGCCGCCTAACCAAAGCGAACCCTGGAGGATCCCATGATCGAGCAGCAGATTCCGGGAGACTTGGAAGATATAAAAATTCCCGATATTATTCCAATTTTACCTGTATTCAACGTTGTTGTTTTTCCTCACATGACCTTTCCCATGGAGGTTGTGGGAGAACGCGCCATTACCCTCGTTGACGAGGCGATGTCGGCGGACCGCCTGTTAGGGATCGTGGCGATGGAAAAGCAGCCGGAAGAAGAACTGCCCAGGCCCGAAGAAATACACCACATGGGCACAGTGGCGGCCATTCTGAAAATGGCCAAGACAGGCGACAACAAGGCCCAGCTCATTCTGCAGGGAGTCAGCCGTTTCAGAATAACCGAGTTCGTCGAGGGCAAACCGTACCTCGAGGCAAAAGTAGAGAAACTTGCCGAAAAGGAGGCAACGGGTCTTGAAATCGAGGCGCTCATGGCAAACCTGGTGGGACTGTTCGATCGAATAGTCAAGCTGTCTCCCTTTCTGCCCCAGGAGTTCGGCGCCATGGCGAAATCAATCAAGGAGCCGGGTCCCCTGACCGATATGATCGCCACCGTTATCAACGCTTCCGTTGAAGAGAAACAGGATGTCCTGGAAACCCTGGACGTAAAAAAACGTCTCGAGAAGGTGACGCGCCTGGTCAACCACCAGGTCGATATCCTGGAGTTGGGCAACAAGATACAAACGCAGATCAAGGGCGATTTCGACAAGAACCAGCGCGAATATTTTCTTCGCCAGCAGTTGAAGGCGATAAAGGAAGAGCTGGGCGAGGGTGAAGACGACGGGAAGCTGGAAATAGAAGAATACCGGAAAAAAATCGATGAGAAGGAATTGCCGGACGAGGCGAGGAAAGAGGCGGAGCGTGAACTGTCGAGACTTTCGCGCATGCATCCATCGTCGGCCGAATATACCGTTGCGTCCACCTATCTTGACTGGATAACGGAGCTTCCCTGGAACGAGGAAACAAAAGACAGGCTCGACATCAAAAGGGCGCGAAGGATTCTTGATGAAGACCATTACGGGCTCGAAAAGCCGAAAAGAAGGGTCATCGAGTACCTGTCGGTCCGTAAGCTGAAGCCGGATACGAAGGGGCCGATCCTCTGTCTTGCCGGTCCTCCGGGGACGGGGAAAACATCTCTCGGAACGTCGATCGCGCGAGCGCTGGGACGGAAATTCGTCAGGATTTCTCTCGGGGGAATCCGGGACGAAGCTGAAATACGGGGTCACCGGCGTACCTATGTCGGGGCGCTTCCCGGAAGAATCATTCAGGGTATGCGACGGGCCGAAACGAAAAATCCCGTGTTCATGCTCGATGAAATAGACAAGCTGGGGAGCGATTTCCGCGGCGATCCCTCGTCCGCTCTCCTGGAGGTCCTCGATCCTGAGCAGAATAACAGCTTTGTCGATCATTACCTGGATGTCAGTTTTGATCTTTCGCGGGTCATGTTTATCACGACGGCGAATATTCTGGAAACGATTCCGCCGGCACTGCGTGACCGCCTTGAAGTGATCGAGCTGCCGGGCTACACGCAGGAAGAAAAAATCAAGATTGCCGAACGGTACCTCATTCCGCGCCAGATCAGGGAAAACGGATTGAAACCGGGGCTCATACGTTTCACGAAGGCGGCCAAGAAGGAAATAATCACGTCTTACACCAGGGAAGCGGGGGTCAGGAATCTCGAACGCGAGATAGCCAACGTCTGCAGGGCCGTGGCCAGTTCAGTCGCTGCCGGGGAAACCTCGAAGGCGGTCATCGGCGTGAAAAATCTTCAGAAATATCTTGGACCTCCGAAGGTCACCTACGAGAAAAACACCCGCGTGGCGAAACCCGGCGTCGCCATGGGTCTTGCCTGGACCCCGGCGGGCGGCGAGCTGCTCTTTATAGAGGCAACGGCAATGCAGGGAGGGAAAGGGCTGATAATGACGGGACAGCTGGGCGACGTCATGAAAGAATCGGCGCAGGCCGCCCTGAGCTTTATTCGGTCAAATGCCGGGGAACTGGGCATCGATGAAAATTTTTATAATAACATGGATATACACATTCATGTTCCGGCAGGCGCCATTCAGAAAGACGGACCTTCAGCGGGTGTGACCATGTTGACGGCTCTGGTGTCGCTTCTCACAAAGCGTCCCATCAAGCAGGACCTCGCCATGTCGGGTGAAATCACGCTCAGGGGCGCCGTACTCCCCGTGGGCGGTGTCAAGGAAAAGGTACTGGCGGCTCACCGAGCCGGAATTAAAACGATCATTCTTCCCAGGTGGAACAAGAAAGACCTGGAAGAGGTGCCGAAGCACGTCAGGAAAGACATTACATTTCATTTTTTTGACGAGATGATGGACGTGGTCAAGGCCGCCCTGTCGCCCCGGCGGGTCGGCGAATCGACGACAGTCGAGGCCCGCAGTGGTTCCTGAGCCTCTTTCACCGCCTGAACGCGTGAGCGCTAGCTGTTCCCGGCATAGCGTCCCGTAAAATAATCTTCAAGAATGGCGGCGTGGTCGAACACGATCGGGTCGGGTAATGAGTCTTTCGTGAACACACCGACATCGGCGGCATCGTCACCTGCTTTCGGTGTTCCCGAAGCGCGTGCCGTAAAGACCGTCGAAATGGTGTGCTGCCTCGGGTCGCGCCGGGGATCTGAATAGGTATGCATCTGCCTGATAGCGGTGATTGCCAGAGATGTCTCTTCGAAGGCTTCCCGTTTCACGGCCTGTTCCAGCGTTTCTCCGTAATCGACGAATCCCCCCGGAAGGGCCCAACCCAGCGGCTCGTTCCTGCGTCGAACGAGAACAACGCTTCCTTCATCGATTTCGATGATCGCGTCCACCGTCGGCGTCGGGTTCCGGTACCGTTTTATTATTCCTCCGCAGTGGGGGCATTTTTCACTGGAAACAGTCGACATTATTCGCCCGATCCTTTCCTGCCGTTTTCATGTCTGCTTATAATAGGACACTTTCGTCGCTGTCAAGAACGATGCGGGCAGGGTCGTGCGCCGGCGATGGAATTCCTTGACAATTGGGGGGCAATTCATTAGCCTACGCCATTACATTCTTCGCGGGGGCGGATATGATTGGTGTCGTAGTTGTTACCCACGGCAATCTGGGAAGAGAGTTGATACGGGCGGCCGAATTGATAAAGGGCGACCTCAAGGGAGTGATTCACGTATCCGTCGATGCAACAAGAGGCGTTGAAGACCTGAAAAAGGAAATGACAACGGCCATCAAAAAGGCCGACAAGGGAGAGGGCGTGCTCATATTGACGGATCTTTTCGGTGGAACGCCTTCTAATATATCGCTGTCCTTTCTGAAAAAAGACAAGGTGGAAGTAGTAACGGGCGTCAACCTTCCCATGCTTCTCAAGATGCCGGACGCCCGGGCCGGAATGACGCTTTCCGAATTTGCCGATTTCATAGCGGAATACGGCAGAAAAAATATTTACCTGGCAAGCGCCATATTGAACCGGAAAACAGAAAATTGAACAACTTCTTTCGAGACGGTGCGAAGCGAACGGTGAAACGATCGCTGGTTCGGGTTGATAACAGGCTGGTTCACGGACAGATTCTCGAATCCTGGGTCCCCTTCCTTCATGCCTCCTGCATCGTTGTAGTAAACAATGAAGTGGCGGGCGATGTCTTTCGGGAATCGGTTATACGCATGGCCGTACCGAGGGACATTGAGGTTGTTTTCTGCGGCATCGATGATTTCGCCCAACGGCAGAATCCGGAACAGGAAAGTGACAACCACAGGCACACGATTATTCTCTTTGAGTCAATCAAGGACGTGATCGGGGCGTATCGCCTCGGGTTCAGGTTCGAAGACCTCAACGTGGGCAATGTTCAAAACAACGTTGGTCGCACCAGGAAAATCGGAACGCGTGTTCACTTGAGCGACGGTGAAATCGAAGACTTGATGATGCTGGTGAGGCTCGGGGTCGACGTTGAAATCAGGAGCGTGCCCCGTGACAGGCCGGTATCGTTCGCGGATGCCGTCGGAAACGTGAGAGGGGACTGAATCGGAACGTCTCGTAGTAAGAATAACCTGGGAGACGACAGAGCGGATTGTCTGATATGTGGATTTCGGCGGCTGAGGCGGCTCTTCTGGGAGGTTTCCTGTGCCTCGACAGGATTGTCCTGCAGGTCATGCTTTCGCGTCCCGTTATAACGGCGCCGCTGATCGGCCTTGCGTTGGGCGATCCGCTGACGGGCCTCATGGCGGGCGCGATAACGGAGTTGCTCTGGATCGACCGTTTCCCCATGGGAACATACCTTCCTCCCAATGATACCATAGCGGCAGTACTCATAGCGGCCGGCGCCATAATGGCCGGAAAACACACGGGCGGCGTATCTCCGGAACTATTGGCGGCTTCAGTGCTGCTTTTTGTGCCGGCGGCATACATCGCGCGGCAGCTTGATATGCTGATCGCCCGTTCCAACGATGCCGCGGCGACCGCCGCCGTGGACGACGCGCTTGGGGGTGATACCCGGGCCATAGCGGTTCGGCATTATACCGCCCTGGCGAAAACATTCATCCTGTCGTCGGTGTTCATATTCGTTCTGCTTTTACCGGGAACGGTGCTGCTGGTATACGTGTTCCCCGGGCTTCCGGATTGCTGCATGAGAACTCTCGTGATGGTATACTGGTTCATTCCCGTTCTGGGAGTGGCGATCGCGCTGGCTACCATCAAGGTTCGGGGAAAACTTCCGGTCTTTGCCGGGCTGTTGCTCGTCGCGATGATCGTGTTCGGCCTGTGGTAAATGGCGGGGAAATGGCGGGATGAGCTGATGGCCCTGAATGGACTCCCGAAATATACACCGGCAGACGGCGAAATAAGAGATATGACGACGGACGACCTGGACGCCGTTCTGGCCATCGAACGATCGGCCTATGTCACGCCCTGGAGCAGGGAAATGTTCCGGAGCGAATTGTTTTTCGATGCCTGTGTCAACCGTGTCGCCCTGTGTGAAACAGAAGTCGTCGGATACAGCTGTTTCGCGCTGGTGGTGGACGAGGCGCACTTGCGCAATATAACCGTCGGACGGAGATGGCGTCACCGGGGCGTGGCGACGGCGCTGCTCCACGACATGATTCGAATAGCACTGGAACAGGGCGCTTTTTTCGCCACGCTGGAAGTGAGACCCTCGAACACGGTCGCCGTGGAACTTTACAACCGTTTCGGTTTCAGCGTGACGGGCGTCAGGCCCCGTTATTATGGTGATACGGGCGAAGACGCGCTGATCATGTGGGCCGACCTCAGAAACAACGGTTACAGTCAGACCGGATGCGAGTCGGATTATTATGGAACAGATGCGAAAACGTGAAACGGGAATCGTAAGGTCGAACAGGGAAACCGCGCGGGGCCACTACGTTATTGAAGTGGAGCTTTCCGGGGTCTTTGACGTGGTGAGTCCCGGTCAATTTGTCATGTTCAGGCCTGGAACGGGCGAAACGCCGCTCCTGTCCCGGCCGTTCAGTGTGTGCTCGCAGACTGAAACGGGCGAAACCACGAAAATCGAACTGCTATACCGCGTCGTCGGAACCGGAACGGCCCGAATGGCCTCGCTGCGACAGGGAGACACGGTCAACGTGCTCGGACCACTGGGGCGCGGATTCGATATGGATAAGGGCAGTCGCTTAATCCTTGTGGCCGGGGGCGTGGGCGTGGCGCCCCTCATATTTTATGCCGGTCGCCGACGCGCACAGGAAGACGGCGGTCGCGTCCGCATTATCGCTTACGTGGGAGCGGCCGACGAGGACTCGATCGCCGGTGCCGACCGGCTGGAACAATACTGTGACGAGGTGAAAATCGCGACCGATGACGGAAGTCGCGGCTTCAGAGGCACGGTGACGGAGCTGTTCCGGAATGACGTGAAACACTATGGGAAAGAAGCGTCGGTAGTCAGGGCGTGCGGGCCGAGGGCAATGTTGTCCGCTCTTGCCGAAGTCCTCGACGGACACGATATCGCCTGCCAGGTTTCCATGGAAGAACGGATGGCCTGCGGCATCGGCGCCTGCCTCGGTTGCGCCGTCAGGGTCCGTCTGGACGACGGAAGCGTCGGTTACCGCCGGGTCTGCAAGGAAGGCCCCGTATTTGATATGGAGGATATCGACTGGCATGAAGACTGATGACGCGGAACGCCCGA
Source organism: Deltaproteobacteria bacterium (assembly GCA_018399535.1). Classification (GTDB taxonomy): domain Bacteria; phylum Desulfobacterota; class Syntrophia; order Syntrophales; family UBA2210; genus MLS-D. The sequence goes on from JAGYOR010000020.1 coordinate 19,468, forward strand.
ACATGGCGGTCAGTATCGGCCGGCTGATGCTGAAAAATCCGGTTATTACCGCCTCGGGGACCTTCGGTTACGGGGAGGAGTTTGCTCCTTACCTCGACCTGGGCCGGCTTGGCGGAATGGTACTCAAGGGAATATCAGAGAAACCGCGTCCCGGAAACCCGCCTCCGCGCATCGCGGAAACACCGTCGGGGTTGTTGAACGCGATCGGTCTCGAAAACGTGGGGGTGGACGCCTTTGTCACGGAGAAAGCGCCTTTTCTGGAAACACTCGACACGACAGTAATAGCCAATATTTTCGGCGAGAGTGCCGATGAATACGCGCGGGTCGCGGGTAAACTGACGGACGTGAAATGCGTTGACGCCCTGGAAGTGAACATATCCTGTCCGAACGTCAATCGCGGCGGAATGGATTTCGGCGCCGATCCCGAGCAGGCGGCCGAAGTGACCCGTGCCGTCAAAGAGGCGACGGATCTTCCGGTAATCGTGAAGCTCACGCCCAACGTCACCGATATAACCGCCGTCGCACGGCGGGTCGAGGCGGCGGGCGCCGACGCGCTTTCGCTCATCAACACCATCAGGGGAATGTCGGTTGATGTTTACACGGCCAGGCCGAGGCTCGCAAACGTGACGGGCGGCCTCTCGGGGCCCGCGATCAGGCCGGTGGCCGTCCTGATGGTGTGGGAGACGGTGCAGGCCGTATCAATTCCCGTCATCGGTATGGGAGGCATCATGAACGCCCGTGACGCGCTGGAATTTCTCATAGCGGGAGCACGGGCCGTTGAGGTCGGTACGGCAAACTTCGTCAACCCGGCGGCCGTCCTGGACATCATCGACGGGATTGAGCGGCATCTCGGCGACGCGGGCGTGGATGACATCAATGATATCATAGGAACGCTTGATTGCCGGCGGAAGTGATGACGAACGGGGCATACAAAATATGGGAGGACATGTATCTTGTCGGGGGACCCGGCGTAACGCACGCTGATGACGCCACGTCGTTTCTTGTCGACTGCGGCGAAGACCTGATAATGATCGATGCGGGCGCCGGTCCGAGCGCTCCGCGCATCGAGCAGGCTATCAGGGACCTGGGCTACGATCCCGGGGACATAGCGGCGATTATTCTTACGCACTGTCATATCGATCATATCGGGGGCGCGCCCCATTTTGTCGAGTCATTCGGTTGCTCTCTCGTGATCCACGAACTCGACGCCGACGCCGTTGAAACAGGAGATCCGGAACAGACGGCCGCCCGAATCTACGGTGTCGTCTTTCCTCCCACGCCGGTCGATGTTCACCTGAAGGGCGATGAGGAGGTGCTTTTGTTCGGAAACCGTGAAATCCGCTGTATCCACACACCCGGGCACACGCCTGGTTCCCTGTCGGTATGTATCGATCATCGCGGGAAGCGGGTGCTTTTCGGACAGGATATACACGGCCCTTTTCTCGAGACGTTCAGGTCCGACCTGGGAGCCTGGAGAAAATCCATGAAGAAGCTGCTTGACCTCGATGCCGATATTCTCTGCGAAGGCCACTTCGGTATTTTTACATCGAAGGAACGGGTCCGTTCCTACATTGAAGGATACCTGGAAGAATACAGTGAACAGTCGATTAAATAAAGTCGGGTTGCGTCAGCCCCCGCTGCCTCAGGCCTCCACGGTGCGCCGCATGACGGCCGCAGCAGGTTGCCCCGCGCCGTTGCCTTCGATGATTTCAAGAAATACATCAACCGAGTCGGGACAGAGCTGGGAACCGCGTACCTCGCTGATAATATTCAATGCCTTGTCGCGGGGCATTCCCTTCCGGTAAGGCCGGTCGCTGGTAAGGGCGTCGTATGTATCGGCGACGGCCGTCATTCTCGCCCACAGCGGTATTTCTTTTCCCCGCAATCCGTCCGGATAACCCCTGCCGTCAAAGCGTTCGTGGTGGTGCAGAATGACGGGAAGAAGTTCCCGCATGCTCGGGATGACCTGCAGGATACGGGTACCGACGGTCGGATGGCTCTTGATAATCGAAAATTCTTCATCGGTAAGACGTCCCGGTTTCAACAGGACGCTGTCCGGTATACCGATTTTGCCGATGTCGTGCAGGCGGGCCGCCGTTGACAGTGACTCGATATCGGTCTCGTCCATTCCCATGTGCTGTGCCATTTTGCAGACCAGGTCGGCCACTGATTCCGAGTGCCCGCGCGTGTAATGGTCGCGGGCTTCGAGGGCGGTGATGAGACTCGTTATGCCCGCGAGAAAAAGTCGCTGTTCGGCTTCAAGACGTTGCTTGTCCTTGAGCATCAGGAGAATATGGTGGGACAGCAGTTTTTCAACCGTAATGACCAGCTGCTCAAGATTAAAGGGCTTCACCAGGTAGGAAGCGGCGCCCTGGCCCAGCATTCTCCGCATTATGGAACGGTCGCCGTTGGCGCTCATGACAACGAAGGGAATGCCTGTGTAATCGGGAATGTTCTGAACGGCCTTGCAGAATTCAATGCCGTTCATGACGGGCATGTCGATGTCGCTGAGGATCAGGTCGGGACGGGACGTTGCGATGCGATCAAGGGCCTCTTTCCCGTCCCCGGCGGTGACAACCATGAATCCCGCTTTTTCGAGACTTTTTTTGACCATGCCGCGTACCGTCAGCGAATCGTCAACAACCATAACCAGGTGACTCCGGTGGACCCGGTACGATTCAAGCACCCTTTTTATGGCGGTGCCGAGTTCCTTCGGGGCGCTGGACTTTGAAATATAGGCGGAAGCGCCGACCTGGAATCCGCGGTCG
>JAGYOR010000200.1 GCA_018399535.1 Deltaproteobacteria bacterium
TAATTTATTGTCTTACGGCACAAGAATGGCCGGCAACCGGAACTACAAAACTACCCTGATTTCATCCTGTACACTCAGGCGCTCGAACAGGTCGGTTCGATCATCGTCGCTGAATACTTCGGCTTCAACGCGTAACGAACAATAGGTTCCCGCCGCGCTGGTTTTCGACAAGACCACGCTGCACTGCCGTTCCCGGAACACGTCTTCCACGGCCTTGTGAAGCGCATCTCTGTCGGTTCCGATAACCGTGTATACCCATTCACAGGGATACTCAATGACCGGTTTCCCATTCTTTTTCACAAGGGTTGCACCTCTTCGCCGGGCAATCCTGCCCGATTTTATTGTCCGGCTCTTGCCGTCCCTCATTCAACAAGGCGGGAGCCGACGAAATCCCAGTCAACGAGATTGCGCAACAGGGCGTCCAGATAATCTCCCCGCCTGTTCTGATAATCCAGGTAATAGGAGTGTTCCCAGAGATCTACCGTGAACAGGGTATGAATGCCCCGCGCCACGGGCGAATCCGCGTTGGCCGTGGTCATGATTTTGAGTTTTTCGTCACGCATGACCAGCCATGCCCAACCGCTTCCGAAACGTGCCAGCGCTTCCTTTGTGAACTGTTCCACGAATTGCTCGAACCCGCCGAATGATTCGTCAATCAATACGGCGATGTGCCCTCCGGGGATCCCGCCCCCGCCCGGTTTCATGCAACGCCAGAAAAAACTGTGGTTCCAGACCTGTGCGGCGTTGTTGAAGAGCACGGCCCGCGACGGGTCCTCAACGGTCATTCTCATTATTGTTTCAAGAGGCTCATCCTGCAGGAACGTTCCTTCAAGCAGTTCATTGGCTTTTGCCTCGTAAGCAGCGTGGTGCTTGTCATAATGAAACTCGATCGTCCGACTGCTAATAAAGGGTTCCAGTGCATTTTTCTCGTAGGGCAGTTCCCAGCGTCTGACACTCATTACAATTCCTCCTTTTTGTCGTTGGTTCTTTCAGAACCGGTCTCATTCCCCGGATCCGGTTTTTCGCCTGGCAATACATTTCCGTCTTCCCGTACACCTGCTCCGGCGACCTCTTCACGCCCCCCTCCCCTGCCATCATCAGTTGACGGCGTTTTTGTCCTTTCCAGGCCGGCCATCCAGAGGGAATGCCTTCCCCTCGCATAATCGAGCCTGACGGTCCCGGTAAAAATTCCGCGTACCATCGGCCGGTTCGGCTTGATAACCAGTGCCGCTATGTGGGCGATAAAGGCCGCTATGAACAGAACGAAAAAAATATTATGAATCCAGGTGGCCGCCGATGTGACCGCGTAGGAAAGTTGCGGATCCAGGAGATTCTTGTATGTTTTCACCAATCCCGAAATAATGAGCATGGCGATGATGAAAGCCATGCCCGCATAGGCCAGCCTTTGTTCGGGAAGATATTTTTTAAAGGGCGGCTCATCTCCCTTGCCGAAAAATGTTTTTATTACCTCGATGGATTCCTTCAGATCCCCCCGTCTCGGCAGCAATCCTCCTTCGCCCAAAAGTCCGTGGTAAAAAACATGGAAGAACGCTGCGGCGACGAACACAACAGCGGCTATGTAGTGAATGGTCAGGGTCGTGTAAAAATCACCAGACCATGAAACCCACGGTATTTCGGTAATATAATAACGCTTTCCGATAGGAAGCTGCAGAAACCCCGTGAGAATAAGCAGAATACCTGACAACGCGATCGCCCAATGCTCCACGAGTTCCAGCACGCTGTGACGCCTGACCAGGTTTTTTTCTTCAATAACACGATCAGTCATCGCTTTCGCCTTCCCCCTTCTTTTTTCCTCGATTTCGCACGGCGAGCATGGCGGCGGTCAGACCGGCTCCCATGCCGATTACAGGAGACATGAGAACCGACGTTTCCATGAGCGACGCGCGCGCCGGACGGCGACTCACCTTATCGAAGTGGGGACGTCCGGGACCTTTTTCCACTACCTTGTTTATTTCCTCGAAGGGGACCGGCGAAAGATAAATGGTCCCCGTACCTCCGTTTTCAGTCAAGCCATAGAGATATCCACCGGTCTCCGCAGCTCTTCGTTCCGCTTCTTTAATTATGTCGCGCCGCAGGCCGATTACCATGGCGTCCCTGGGACATGCCTCGACGCAGAGCGGCAGCTGCTGGTTCAAAAGCCGGTCATGACAGAGGTCGCATTTGAACATCACGCCGTTCCCGGCGAGCGCGGGCATGA
>JAGYOR010000201.1 GCA_018399535.1 Deltaproteobacteria bacterium
ATCAAAAAAATTGCGATAAACAGGGGAAAGATCACGCGGAAGATGTTCATGGATTCCTCCTTCTTGAGGGAATGTAGTATGTGCTAGCCTGCAAAAATACAAGCTGTTGTTACTATTGAGGTATCGTCTTGTCAAGACAAATAAACCATTTGTGTTTCCCCTTAAAATGGGAGATATAAAGCCGGGACGCGAATGCCGCTGAAATAATATTTTTCGGAGTTGCTCTTATTCAATGCTGAAAAAGCTGGGTGCCGACGGACTGTTACTTGCGGTTACCGTCTTCTGGGGTTTTACTTTTGTGCTTGTCAAGGAAGCCGTCGAGGCGGTAGGCGTATTTCTTTTTCTTTCCCAGCGGTTTGTCCTGGCGTTTATCATCATGGCCGGCATCTGTGTCGTCGCGCGCCGACCCATTTCAGGAGACGTTGTGTTGAAGGGGCTGACGCTCGGCGCGCTGCTTTTCGGAGCCTTCGCGTTTCAGACGGCGGCCCTGGCCTGGACCACGGCGTCCAATACGGCGTTTCTCACGGGCCTGAATATCCTGTTCGTCTCCATTATCAGCGGCGTATTCCTGAAGCAGCGCCTGACGGGCTTCATGATTGCCGGCGTAGTTATGGCATCGGTCGGTCTCTTTTTCCTGTGTACCGGCGGGAGGTGGATCGTCAATGTGGGGGACCTGCTGGCACTGACCTGTGCCGTCTTTATCGCCCTGCATGTTGTGTTCACCGGACGTTACGCGCGGCTGAGCGACGTGTACTGGCTCACTGCGGTTCAGCTCGGCGTCGTGGCGGTATTGAGCACGGGCGGCGCGGTACTCGCCGGCGACGGAAGCGGTATCCTGACGTGGCATCCCGAAATTCTGAATGCGCTTGTGATCTGTGTCCTTTTCGCCACGGTGTTCGCCTTTTTCGTCCAGACGTCCATGCAGCGCTTCACCACGCCCACGCACACGGCGCTCATTTTCTGCATGGAGCCGGTCTTCGGGGCCCTGTACGCCGCCTACGCCCTGGGCGAGCGACTCGGTTCAGGGGGTCTTCTCGGCGCAACGCTTATTTTAGTCGGAATGATCCTGTCGGAAGTTTCCTTTCCTGCCAGATCGCGGGTGGACACGCCGAAAGTGTAGCCGCTTCGGTCTCGCCGGCGACATGTTCACTTTCTTTGGTTCCTGCCGAGTTCGTAGAGCAGAATGGCCGCGGCCGCTGCGACGTTGAGAGATTCCGCTTCGCCGCAGCCGGGTATGGAAAGCTTCGCATCTGCTGTCTCCAGAAGTTCACTCGATAGTCCCCGGGCTTCTCCGCCCAGCAACAGGATGTATCGTTCCTCCTGCCTCCACTCGTCGACGGGCAGATCTCCACGGGGCGTCGTCGCGGCCAGCTTGTACCCCGCCTTGCGGGCGAACGACGCGAGGTCGCCCGCGGACACGGAACGGTACAGTGAAACGCCGAACAGAGCGCCCGCCGACGCCCGAACAGCCTTCGGATTGAAGGGATCGGCGCAGGACGGCCCCAGCAGCAGGTGAGGCATCCCGAACCAGAGGGCCGTGCGCAGAATGGTTCCGAGGTTGCCCGGATCGGCGACGCCTTCCAGGTAGAGCAGTCTGTCCGGCGGCGTTTTCTCGACGTCGTTGAGGGAACGGGTCGTCGCCCCGCAGACGAGGAGAACACCGCGGGGCGCTTCCTCCGTGGAAAGTTCCTCCACGGTTCGGCGGGAGCAGGAATAAACTGTGATATCATACGGTATTTTGCGAGAAAGTTCAGCGCCTTCCCCGCGTTCGAGAAAGTCATGCGAAACAATAATTTCACGAACCGGGTACCGGTTTCCCCGCAGGGCTTCCTCAAGGGCATTAACACCCTCGGCGATGAAAAGACCTTCCCGTTCCCGGTATTTTTTCAGGCGCAACTTTTTTAATATTTTCAGTTTATTATGAGAAAGTGGCGTGGTATTCATGGCATTCTCGTTTCGTCGTGATCATAACGGCTCGAACGAGCAATGACAACAGGAAATATCGGTAACGCCGCGCCGCCATGTTTGCCCTTGACGGTATGTGAGTTTTTCTATAGAAAAATTGAATGTCTCCGAAGCCATGGCATCGCCTGAACAGCCGAATGGAAGGTTCATACGGCATATTCTCTCTTCGGCGCGACCGATCCAGGTCGCCGCGAACGGGCAAAGAGCACGATTTCATCGTTCTCGAATCACCGTCCTGGGTCAACG
>JAGYOR010000202.1 GCA_018399535.1 Deltaproteobacteria bacterium
GGCGAAAAGCGCACAGGCTTATCGGGACAGAATGTTCTTTTTGCTGGAAGAGGTCAACCGGGTCATGGATGCACGGGACGACCTTGATCGTCTCATCGGAAACAACCCACGTTCCCGTATGTATGACAATCACAGGAATCACGCGGCTTTCATGGCCACCGTCTTTGCACTGAACAATTACGGAATGCTTCTTTCGGTGGTTCCCTGGGTGTACCGGGCGTACGCGAGCAAGGGATTCTCTTACGACTATTTCCCGGTTCATCTTCGGGCGTGGCAGAAAGTCCTGGAGGAAAACCTGCCGCCCGACGACGCCGCGCCCCTGACGAGTATTTACGGGCGGCTGATCGCCTCTCACGAGACGTTCATCGCCCTTTCCCGGGAGACTACCTTTCTTGAAATCCCGGCGGCGGATCCCCGGCGGGAAGATGCGACGACCCGGTTCCTTGAGGCAGTTCTCCGGGGCGACAGCGCGGCCAGCCTCACAATCAGCAGTGAGCAGGTCGCCGGGCCCGCAGACCTGGGAGATTTTTATCAGTGGGTGGTTCGACCGACCATGTACCGGGTCGGTGAAATGTGGGAAAGGGGGGAAATTTCCGTCGCGAAAGAACACCTGGCGTCGGCCGTCGTCAACAGGATTCTTGCGGCGCACTACCTGGATTTCGTGATGAAAAGCGATCCGACGCGGGGCACAGTCATTGTTGCCGCGTCCGCCAATGAGTTTCACGAGATAGGCGCCCGAATGGTGGCGTCCGCTTTTGAGCTGGACGGCTGGAACGTGGAGTTTCTGGGAGCTGATACTCCGGTCGATGATCTTCTGGAAATGGTCGTGGAGAAACGGCCTTTTGTTCTTGCCGTTTCAGCGACCATGCCCTTTAATATCGAACATGTGTCCAGGATTATCGAACGGGTTCGCGCCCTGCCCGTCGGGGTGCGACCCCGGCTCATGATCGGGGGATTGGCCTTTCGTCACTTGACCGATCCTTCGGGCTTGCTGGGCGCCGACGGGTATGCCGGGGACTGTGCGCAGGCCGTCGACCTGGTTCGAAAATGGCGCGGAGACGTAATCGAATGAAACAACTCGATCGGCTGATCTCGAACAATCCCGCGGTGATGGCGTTGTTCCTGAATAAATCGACAACAGTCACGGTGATTATTGCTGACAGGAATTACCGCGTAGCGGACTGCACCAAGAGCCTGACGACAGCGTTGCACCTGTCCGAAAAACCGGTCGGCGTTTCCCTGGGCGACATTCTTTTCCCTCTCGACGATACCGCATTCGAGGAAACAGCAGTTGCCTCGAAGGGATCGGACAATCCGGTGCCACAGATCTTCAGACTGGCTTATTCCCGGGTGTTGTACCGTTGTTTCATCTCCGATATTGATGAAGGATACCTGTTGTTCGGGGAACGCATCGAGAGTACCGACAACGACGCGCTTGACGGTATGACTCTGTTGAACAACGAACTCGCGAACATTACCCGTGAACTCGGGAAAAAGAACCGTGAACTGGAAGAAGCAAACGTAAAGATCACTGAACTGACCAGGACGGATCCTCTGACGGGGCTGGCCAACCGGCGGTACTTCCAGGAGCGTTTAAGGGAAGCCATGTCCCTCGCTTTGCGCAGACACAACCCACTGTCCGTCGCCCTGGCGGATCTCGATTTTTTCAAGTCCGTCAACGATACCTGGGGGCACGACAGCGGGGACCTGGTTCTGCGGGAATTTGCCGCTCTCGTTCGCGGCGAGTGCCGGCAGGAGGACCTCGCGGTACGCTTCGGCGGGGAAGAGTTCCTGGTCCTGATGCCGCAGACAACGGCCGAACAGGCGCGCGTCCTGGCCGAACGAATCAGACAAAGCCTGGAGACGCTGAATATTCTGGGCAATGACTACCGGATCACCGTGAGCATCGGTATAGCGGAGCTGGGATCTGCAGATACGCAGGACGCCCTTCTCAAGCGTGCGGACGTGGCACTGTACCGCGCCAAAGAAGAGGGACGAAACCGCGTCGTCATCGGGTGACAACCTTCGGCGGAGCTCTCGCTTCATGTAAAACGATAAAACGGTTTTTACGATAGTTGCCGCGTAACTCAGTCCTGCAGTCGGTAGCCTCTTTCGTAGAACAGTCGCAGACAGGCTTTGACGACCTCCCCGTCATAGAGAATGCCGCTGTTTTTCGAAATTTCC
>JAGYOR010000203.1 GCA_018399535.1 Deltaproteobacteria bacterium
CCATGCCTCCGGCGCGATAGACGTCTCCTATACATTCCGCGATGCGGGGCCATCCCGGAAGGATCCGGTCGAGATCCCGCAAAATCGACAAAGCGTCATCGAACCGGGATGCCCGGACGGCACAGGCGGCCCTCGCCAGCCAGGCGTCCACATCGCCGGGGTACGTTGCGCATCGACGTTCCGCCGCTTCCCTGGCTTGTTCAATGTGTCCCCCGTCGATCAGGGCTCCTGTCTCCTCGATAAATCGTTCCCGCTCTTCAAGATATGATTCGTCCATCAATGACATTAGCGTTCCCTTTGAACCGACGTTTCAAAATATACCGTTGACTATCTTCCGGCAGCGGTGCTAATCACTTCGTACCAATAGGTAATGAATAGTGTACCATCAACCCATTAAAACAATTTTTTTATTTCTTTCAACCGGAAAGTAGACGGACGGGCTTGAATATTCAAGTATTGAAATATCTGTTTATCACCACGCTTCTGCTCTCGAACATTCTGGCGTCAAAGATAATTGTTCTGGGGGGCTTCCTGCTGCCCGCGGCGATCATTCTCTACCCCCTCACGTTTCTCATGACCGACGTGGTGGGGGAAATCGAGGGAAAAAAGAGCGCCCGCGACCTGGTTATGGCCGGCTTTTACATGTCCCTCGTCATGGTCGTCTCGATTGTCGTCGCCCGCGTGCTGCCACCGGCTTCATTCTGGCATCACCAGGAAGCCTTCGAGACGGTACTGGGAGCAACGCCGCGGATCGTCCTGGCCTCGATGATCGCGTACCTGGCATCACAGACTCACGACGTCTGGGCCTTTCACTGGTGGCGCGTCCGAACCGGGGGACGGCATCTCTGGATACGCAACACCGCCTCCACGGTGTTTTCCCAGGGAATTGACACAGTGCTGTTCATTGCGATCGCCTTCGGCGGGCTTTACACCTGGTCCGACATCGCGATTCTGATCGGCAGCCAGTATCTTGTCAAGATAGGCATCGCCGTTCTCGACACGCCTTTCTGCTATCTGCTTGTGAGGTATTATGGAAACGATAGAAAACAAGTTCAGGGAACATGATTATACCGTCACCATGCGGTTCCCCGAGTTCACCTGCCTCTGTCCCATGACATCGCAGCCGGACTTCGCCGAAATCATCATAGAGTATATTCCCGGTGAGCGCCTGGTGGAGCTGAAATCGTTGAAACTCTATCTCAATGGTTACCGCGACCGCGGCATTTTTCACGAAGAGGCGGTAAACAGCATCATGCGGGATTTCGTCGCCGCCGTCCAGCCGAAACAGGCGGTCGTCACGGGACACTTCAATGTCCGGGGCGGCATCTACACCACGGTAACCGCCCGCCATCCCTGAAGGCGTGAACGATTAGAAAACGATCACGCACCGTGTTCCACATACCGCGGGTACTACAGGAACATGACCGAAGGACGGAACAAAAAAGGCCTCTTTCCATCCGAAATGTGAGCACTTTCACTGGCTGGAAATGACCCTGGTTATTGACTGTCGATATGGTCGCGAGTATACTGAAAAAAAGTGTGCCGAAGGGCGAAGTGTGCCGGTACGAATAACGGGGGAAACATACACGGCTGATCGCGGCGGATGTTTTTCCGGCAGGCGCCCGCTTCTTCATGACGGACAAGGATGATGACAAACCGGCGAAGCGACATTCTACCCTGCCAGTACCCGGTTTCCAGGGGATTCACCCTTGTGGAACTGATGATCGTTGTCGCCCTGATGGGGATCATGGCCGCCATCGCCGCACCGAACTACCGGGACTACATGACGCAAAACCGCCTGAACGGCGCGGCACGCCTTGTCATGACCGATCTCATGTACGCCCGGTCACAGGCGGCGACTGAAAATGTCAACTTCAAAATGGATTTTTCGGGCAACAGCTACAGTATTATTCGGGACGACACCGACCAGGAAGTGCGACGGTCCCGGAACATCCAGGATGAGTACTACGATGTAACGATGACAAGCAACCGGGACTTTGTATTCCGGCCTAACGGCACCGTCACCGCGGCGGGAACGGTTACGCTCACCAACTCGAAAGGCACGAAACAGGTTGTTGTATCGATGGCGGGCCGGGCACGCATAGAATGAGCTGATACCGATGAAAAGAACTGAGCATGACAGCGGGTTCACACTGGTCGAAGTACTGATCGCC
>JAGYOR010000204.1 GCA_018399535.1 Deltaproteobacteria bacterium
TTAGAGACTCAGGATGACCGGGTTAAATCAGAGCCTCAGGATGACCGGGTTAAATCAGGGCCTCAGGATGACCGGGTTAAATCAGGGGCTCGGCATGACGGCACTGAAGACAAAGAGAATTTTTCAAAACTTTCGGAAAATCAATCGCGGATTTCGGGATTATGTATTCTCTTTGTCGGCGGGGGCAAGCTGTCGATGTTTGTATTGCCTTGCCATCGGGCGTCAATATTGGTAAAAAGACGCACGTTTCATTACCCGGTACGGGGTGATCCTTCGCCGTCCGCCGGGATTACGCCGGGGTTTATATCTACTCCTTTCGCACCGAATCTTCCGAGATCCCGGAGAAAAAATCACCGAGACAGGAGAATAATCATGAGAGAAGTAGTCATTGTCAGTGGAGCAAGAACCGCGATCGGGAATTACCTGGGGTCGCTGGCGGGTATAAACGCCGTGCAACTCGGTATGATCGCCCTGAAGGGCGCCGTCGAAAAGGCGGGAATCGACAAGAACAGCATCCAGGAACTCGCGGCCGGCCACGTCAACCAGGCCGGGTCTCCCGGGAACACGGCGCGTCACATCGCCATGGGATTCGAACTCCCCGCCGAATCGTTCGCCTTTACGGTTCACCAGCAGTGCGCCTCGTCCATGCGCGCCGCGGAAATTCTCTCCCAGGACATCATGCTGGGAAAGATAGATATCGGTGCCGTCGTCGGCGTGGAAAGCATGAGTACCGCGCCGTACCTGCTTTTCGGCGCCCGCAAGGGGTACAGACTGGGGGACGCTGAAACCGTGCAGGACAGCCTCATGATAGGCGGGCTCGTGGACGCGCTGCTCGGTTACCATATGGGTATCACGGCGGACAATATCGCCGACATGTATAACATTTCCCGGGAGGAACAGGACGAGTATGCGTTCATGAGCCACCAGCGTGCCTGTAACGCCATCGAAAAGGACTGGTTCAAGGACGAGATCGTTCCCGTCGAAATCAAAACAAGAAAGGGTACGGCGATTTTTGATACCGACGAGCATCCACGGTCCGACACCACCCTGGAGATGCTCTCCAGGCTGAAGCCGGCTTTTAAAAAGGACGGACGGGTAACGGCAGGCAACGCGTCCGGGCTGAACGACGCAGGCTCCTCGATGATCCTCATGGCGGCGGAAATCGCTGAAAAAATGGGCGTGAAGCCGCTCGCCCGGGTCGTCGCCTCAGCCCCCGGTTCCGTGGAACCCCGCATCATGGGAATGGGCGTGGTCCCCGCCGTTCGCAACGCCCTGAAATTCGCCGGTCTTTCCCTGGACCAGATTGATTACTGGGAGCTGAACGAGGCGTTCGCGGCGCAGGTACTCGGCGTAAACCGTGAACTGAAAATTGACCTGGACCGGGTGAACGCCGTCGGGTCGGGTATCGCGCTTGGCCATCCCGTGGGCGCAACCGGCGCGAGAATCATTATTACCATGATAAACGAGATGAAGCGGCGGAATGCCCGGTACGGCTGCGCCTCCCTCTGCGCGAGCGGCGGTCCCGCCCATGCTTTCATTGTTGAGCTTCTCGACCGCGGGTGATGATTCCGCTGAAAAAGGGCGTGAAGGGTGTTGCCCTTCATGCCCGGCCGGTTGTATTATTCAGAGCGTTGCTGACACGGGCCGATTGTGTGTTTCACAAAAACCGGAGACGGGTGATGCGAACCGGGGTGTTTGTGAATCTGTTACGTCTGTTTCCTGCCGTCGGGGCGGTTATTGCCGTTTTTGTCATGTTCCCGGCCGAAGCGCCGGTGTTCCCGACGCCCGCCCTCCTTTTCAAAAAACTCCTTCTGGCCGTCGGCGAACAGGAAAACGACCTGCGGGCGCTCCGCGAAAGCGAGCGCATTCTTCCCACGTAGATTTTTTCACCGGAGACAGGAGGGGGAAATCCATGGCCCTGGTTGAATGGAAACGTGACGGCAATATCGCCGTTCTTGTCATGAACAACGGCGAGAACCGCCTGAACCTGTCTTTCTGTAGTGAGATGCTCTCGGTTCTCGATGATATCGAGAGCACCAACGACGCGACGGCGCTGGTGGTAACATCGTCAGACGCGAAAATCTGGTGCAACGGCATGGATCTGGAATGGCTGTTGCCGGCGATAGAGAGAAAAGATCCCGACGTTACGCGGTTTTT
>JAGYOR010000205.1 GCA_018399535.1 Deltaproteobacteria bacterium
AGAAGATATTTATAGCTTCCAGCCACAGTCATATCCTCTTCTTCACCAACAGGGGACGGGTCTACTGGCTGAAAGTCTATCAGATCCCGCAGGCCGGCCGGGCGGCCAAGGGAAAAGCCGTGATCAATCTCATTGGAATAGGCGGCGACGAACACATCACGGCGTTTTTGCCCGTCAGGGAATTCGAGGCGGGAAAATACGTTCTCATGGCGACCCGGAACGGCATCGTGAAGAAGACGGAACTGCTCGCCTACTCCAATCCCCGGTCGGGCGGTATTATCGCACTCACGCTCGACGAAGGAGATGAACTGATCGGCGTTCACCTGACCGACGGAGAACGGAACGTTTTTCTGGGCACAAACCGGGGACATTCCATCAGGTTCAAGGAAACCGACGTTCGCCCTATGGGCCGAACCGCCCGGGGCGTCACCGGCATCCGCATGGAGCCGGGCGACCGGGTTGTGGGAATGGAGATTCTTTCAGGCGGCAACTCGATCCTGACCGTGTCGGAAAAGGGTTTCGGCAAACGGACCGACGTGGCGGAATACCGTCTCCAGACCCGGGGCGGCAAGGGCATCATCAATCTCAAAACAACGCCGCGGGTCGGTTTCGTAACCGTCGTGTTGCAGGTTTGCAACGAAGAAGACGTTATGCTGATCAGTAATTCCGGCAACATCATTCGACTGAACGTGGAAGATATCTCGCTGCTTCACCGGAGCACGCAGGGTGTCAAGCTGATCAATCTCGAACTCGAGGAGCGTCTCGTTGGACTTGCTCGGGCCGAGCGGGGCGAGGTGCCGAGCGACGAAGAAAACGACGTCGCCCTCGACGAAGCGGAACAGGTCGATGAAAACAACGGCGCCGAATCAACGGAGGATGGTGACTGAGCTGTTCGATCACACCGCCGACCTCGGCCTGGAATGCACCGGCTCCTCGATGGCCGATCTGCTGGAGCGCGCCGGCGAGGCCCTTGGCGGGTGTGTCTTTGAGAGGAGCGGAATTCGGGCGGTGGAAGAGCGGGTTATAACGGCGGACGGAAGTGACCCGGAAGAGCTGCTCGTCAATTTTCTTCGAGAAGTGTTATTTCTCATCAACGGCGAGGCGTTTCTACCGAAGCGCCTCGCCGTCGTTTCGATCGGCGATCGAAGCGTGAGCTGCCGCGTGGACGGTGAACCCCGTGACCCGGAACGGCACGCTCCCATCAGGGAAATAAAAGCGGTCACTTATCACGGCGTGACAATCGAGGAATCGCGGGGTATGCTGACCGCGCGGGTGGTGCTTGATGTCTGATATCGCCATGGAACGCATCGACCGGTACCGGTGGAAGATTCAACCTCACGGGGGCATGCGCGTTCCCGGCATCGTGTACGCGGACGATGTCCTGATGGACGCTGCCAGGAACGACGAAAGCCTCCCCCAGGTGGCGAACGTGGCCCATCTGCCCGGCATTCAGGCGGCATCGCTTGCCATGCCCGATATACACCGGGGTTATGGTTTCCCCATCGGGGGCGTCGCCGCCTTTGACATGGACGAAGGCGTTATTTCACCGGGAGGCGTCGGGTACGATATCAACTGCGGCGTCCGCCTGATGGCAACCGATCTTTTTATCGATGACATCCGCGGCAGACTGAGAGAACTGGTGGCCGGTCTCTTTAGCGCGATTCCCAGCGGCGTGGGATCGAGCGGGCCTTTGAATCTTACGAACATAGAAGAAAAACGGGTATTTGAAAAAGGCGCGGCCTGGGCGGTCGAGCGTGGGTACGGCACGACGGCGGATCTCGAGATGACCGAACGGCGCGGCGTGGTCGAGGACGCCGATCCCGACGGCGTGAGTGACCGGGCGCTTGAACGGGGCAGGAACCAGCTCGGCACCTTGGGATCGGGCAATCATTTTCTTGAAATAGAGGTTGTGGACGAGATTTTCGACGACAGGGCGGCCCGCGCGTTCGGCGTCGAGCCGGGCCAGGTTGTGGTGATGATACACACGGGATCCCGCGGACTTGGCTACCAGGTGTGCGATGAATACCTGGCCCGTATGGTGAAAAAGGCCGGGTCGCTCGATTTCCGGCTTCCCGACAGGCAGCTTGCCTGC
>JAGYOR010000206.1 GCA_018399535.1 Deltaproteobacteria bacterium
GCAGCTCCGAGTGCAGCATGGAACAGGGCACCATGCGGGTGGACGCGAACATATCCATCCGTCCCAAAGGTTCAGACCAGTTCAACACCAAGGTGGAAGTAAAAAACATGAACTCCATTCAGAACGTGGGCGACGCCATCGATTATGAAATACGGCGGCAGGCCGACCAGGTCCACGCGGGCGAGCAGGTGACCCTCCACACGCGCCTCTGGGATCCCGACAAAAAAGTCACCGCGGCCATGCGCGGCAAGTTCGAAGGCCCCTGCGTTCCCGATCCTTCCGTTCCGCCGGTGGTCATCTCCGGCGAATGGCTCGAAACCGTCCGTTCCCGGCTTCCCGAAATGCCCGCCGTCAAGATGGAACGATTCATCGAACAATACGAACTGCCGCGGGACGAGGCGGCCCTCATGAGCGCTGACCGCGACCTGGCCGACTATTTTGAAACCGTGGCAAAAAACGGCATTCCGCCCCGGACGGCGTGCCACTGGATCGCGGCCCAGTTCCTGCCGCTGCTGAAAAACAAGGGTCTCGGCGTCGACGAATCCCTCCTGTCAGCCGAACGACTGGCGGGACTCCTGGCGTTGCTCGAAAAAAACGAGATCAACGCGCGGGCGGCCCGCGAAATCCTGCCCGTCCTCTTTGAAAGCGACGAGGCGCCCGAAGCCGTCGTGGAACGCCTCAACGTCCGCCAGGTTTCGGACACGACCGCCCTGGAAGCCCTCGTCGACCGGGTCATAACCGACAACCCCTCCGCCGTAGACGACTACCGCTCCGGCACCCAGAAAGCCTTCGGCTTCCTCATGGGACAGGCCATGCAGGCATCCCAAGGCACCGGCAACCCCAAACTCATCAAGGAAATCCTCCACCACAAACTTCAGCAAACTTCAGGGACGTAGTTAACTTATTAACTTATTTTATTATTAAAAATAAACAGGGGACGGCCACTTTACCGCAAGGGGGTGTTCAATGCCGCGACAAGCCCGCATAGACGCGCCGGGAGCGCTTCACCACGTCATCGGACGTGGCGTTGATCGAACAACGATCTTCAGGGACAAGAAGGACCACCGGTTATTTCTTGATCGGCTGGGCACCCTGCTCGATGAGACGAAAACAGCCTGCTACGCCTGGGCATTGATGCCCAACCATTTCCACCTGCTTTTGCGCACCGGCACCGATCCCCTTTCCAGCGTTATGAGGCGATTGATGACGGGTCATGCCGTCAATTTCAACCTGCGCCATGATCGTCGGGGTCATCTCTTTCAAAACCGCTACAAATCGATTCTTTGCCAGGAAGATGCCTATTTTCTTGAGCTGGTACGCTATATTCACCTGAATCCCCTCAGGGCCGGCCTCGTGGGAGACATGAATGATCTTGACAGATATCCCTTCTCGGGACATGCCGTCATCATGGGAAACGTCATGGAATCGTGGCAAGACACAGAAGAAGTTCTGTCATATTTCGACACGCAGCAGGGTCCGGCACGAAGAAGCTATCGGGACTTTGTCGCCCGGGGCATTGAGCAGGAACGGCGGGAAGACCTGACCGACGGCGGTCTTGTCCGCAATCACGGGGAATGGATGCCGGTACGAAAACTGCGCGAGGCAGGTCTTCGAACCGGCGGCGATCAGCGCATGCTCGGCGACAGCGACTTCGTTGAACGGATGCTGGCAACCGCCGATGAAGAATTCAACCGCCGTCACGCCTTGAAGTCGCGCGGGATCACGGTGGACGCGGTCGCCGCCAGGGTCGCGTCACTCCTTGACATGAAAGTACAAGACATATGGCTGCCGGGTCGCTACCAGCGTACCGTTACGGCACGAAGCCTGGTCTGTTACGTGGCTGTTCGCGAGCTTGGTGAAACCATGCGCTCCCTGGCCGGACGGTTCGGTATTTCTACCGTTGCGGTAAGCAAGGCAGTCGCGCGGGGAGCGAAAATTCTCGAAGAAAAAGGAATCAGCATCGATAAGTTAATAAGTTAACTACGTCCCCTAATGTTTCAAAGGGCGGTTCACGCTGGTGCCTGCGTGAATCGCCCTTTGGTTGTTACGAAGAGATCCGGCGGCGATTATTTCCAT
>JAGYOR010000207.1 GCA_018399535.1 Deltaproteobacteria bacterium
TTTATTTTTTATACTACAACACGGAAAGCTGCTCAGGCAAGCAACAAGCGGCAAAAAGCGGCACCCAGAATCTGTGATTGCTTTTCTGCAGAGATCAGTATGCAACGTCACAATATGAAAAGTCGAAGAATATAAAAGAGATGGTGCAGACGCCCGCCCCATGAAGGGTGCACGCGAGGCCGAACGGCGTGGTCGACAACCGCTCATCCTGAGCCCTTCGACAGAGCTCAGGAGAGCCCCTGTCGAAGGATAGACCGGGCAGGCAGGAGCCGGACAATAAAAATTCCTCTTGAGAGCTTTATTGCAGAACCCCTTTAATCGTCATGCCGGCTATAGTACCCGTAAGGGTGAACCCAGGAAGCCATTGATAATGCTGGATTCCGGCTTTCACCGGAATGACAAAAATGGAGGTTTTGTCTAGTTGTGCAAAGTTTTCCGCTTTGCGCTTTTTGCGAGGAAGGTTGCTGTTTTTAGAAAAAAGCAGGGATTGCCGCCGTTTCAAAAAAGACCGGAAGTATCGTCTTCGAGGAAACGTTGTCTACGCTCGCCGTAACGGGCCAGCGAGGCCATCGTCCAGGCGGCGTCGCCGGCCTCGCTGATAAGGGGTATTCCTTCGTTTTTCACGCGTGCAATCATTTCAAGCGCCTGTGGTGATCCGTCTTCCCAGAGAGGGAACATAACAAGGGGTTTGTGCGAAGAATGGTAGATGTCAAGCATATCGTCAAGCAGGCCCTGCTCCGTGTAAGCCATGAAAAAACCCGGGGCAAAGACGATGTCGATATCGTTGTCTTCAAAAATGGCCCTCAGGCAGGCGGTGTACAGCCCCTGGTCGGTCATGACGGCCGCTGTCATGTCAACGGGATTGCGCGCGGAGCCGTAGAAAGGCAGTACTTTTTCGATGCGGGCCCTCGTGACCGTGCCGAGTTCCGGAACGCAAAGGCCGAATTCTTCACAGCGATCAGCCATTTCCACTCCCGGACCGCCTGAATCAGTAAGGATAGCCACGTTTCGTCCTCGGGGAATGCGACCGCTGTGATGAGCCAGCGCGAAATTCGCGAGGTCGCGCAACTCATCGAAGCGTATGATGCCCATCTGCCGGAAAAAGTCGTCGTACATCCTGTCCGTGCCCGCGAGCGAGCCCGTGTGAGACGCAGCCGCCCTCGTGCCGGCGCCGCTTTTTCCCACCTTCTTTACAAGGATGGGCTTGCCGGCACGCAGAGCCGATTCCGCCGCCATGCGGAATTTGCCGCCGTCCTTGGCGCCTTCCAGGTAGAGACCCATGATGCTCGTGGTTGCATCGGACGCGAGATAGGTTATGAAATCTGAAAATTCAAGATCCGCCTCGTTCCCTACGCTGATGAATGCGCCGCCGCCGATGCCTTCCTGGTAAGCCTTGATGAATGTACGTTCGCCGTAAGAGCCGCTCTGGGTTATAAACGAGAGTGATCCCCGGCCGTCCCGTTCGATATCGAGTTCCATCACGTCTGAAAAAGACGCCATGACGGCGTTTTCGAAGTGGATGAAGCCGATGCAGTTCGGTCCCAGAATACGCATGTTGCTTTCTTTCGCGATGGCCGCTATTTCATGCTGGACAGACAGACCTTCGTCGCCCGTTTCGGCGAACCCGGCGGTGAATATGACCGCGGCCCCTGTGTTTTTGGCGGCGCATTGCCTCAGGGAATCTACAATTCCTTCGCGGGGAACGGAAATGACAGCCAGGTCGACCCTGTCGGGGATATCTCTGATTGACGCGAAACAGGGCAGGCCGTCTATGGCCGTATAGCGTGGATTTACCGGATAGATGCCGCCTTTGAAGCCTTTCTTCCGCAGGGCCGCGAGCGGGCGCCCTCCCAGTTTCGCAGGGTCAGCCGATGCCCCGATGATCGCGATGGAACGGGGATTGAAAAAATACTCCATGTCGGAAGTCGTTGAGTATCCTGCCGTCTCTTTCATGGTGTTCCTTTCGGGAATGGGTGATAAGTGGCGCCGTTGAAAGCGCCCCTATCTCTTAAACAAAATTTCGAGGATGTCAACCCGTCGGGCA
>JAGYOR010000208.1 GCA_018399535.1 Deltaproteobacteria bacterium
AATACTACCATTTTGTATTTATTAACTTCAGTGGCCACCATTTTGTACCTTTGGCCACGATCGCCGTCATTGCCGATAATTCATATTATTCAGTATTATCTTACTATTATGATCTTGTTCTGATTCTGGCACCATGATTGCTGTATCTCCCGTAAATACATTTTTGTAATTCTCGTTACCGAAGGAGGTGCATCAATGAACGCAGGTGATACCACATGGATTATGGTGTGTGCCGTTCTGGTATTCATCATGACGCCGGGAGTGGCGCTCTTTTACGGCGGCCTGGCCCGTCGAAAAAACGTCCTTTCCATTCTGATGCAGTGCTTTGTGATCATGTGTCTTATTACGCTTCAGTGGGTCCTTGTCGGATACTCGTTGGCATTCGGGCCGGACACGGGATACGGCATCATCGGGGGGCTCGGCTGGGCCGGGCTTCGCGGTGTGGGCATGGAAGCCCACGAGTACGCTGAAACAATTCCCCATTTTGTCTTCATGATCTTTCAGCTCCAGTTCGCCATTATTACGGCGGCAATCATGGTTGGCGCCTTCGCTGAGCGTATGAAGTTTTCCGCCTTTCTGGTGTTTATTCTTCTCTGGAGCACCTTCGTCTATGACCCCATCGCTCACTGGGTTTGGGGGGACGGCGGGTGGCTCGGCGAAATGGGCGCCCTGGACTTCGCGGGAGGCATCGTGGTGCACGTGAGTTCCGGCGTTTCAGCCCTGCTCGTCGCCATCATGATCGGCCGAAGAGTGGGCCTGGACATGACGGCTTTCGCCCCTCACAGCCTGCCTTTTACGGTTCTCGGCGGCGCCCTGCTCTGGTTCGGGTGGTTCGGCTTCAACGCGGGCAGCGCCCTCGCGGCCGACGGCATAGCCGCTAACGCCTTCGTGACCACCATGATATCCACGGCGGCTGCGGGAATTACCTGGATGTTTATCGAATGGAAACACCACGGCGTGCCCACGGTTCTGGGCATCGTGACGGGCGCTATCGCCGGCCTGGTCGCCGTCACGCCCGCCTGCGGGCTGGTGACGCCCATGGCGTCCATTCCAGTCGGCGCCATCGCCAGCACGCTCTGTTACTTCGCCATAAACATGCTGAAACCGAGACTGGGCTATGATGATTCGCTGGATGTCTTCGGCCTTCACGGCATGGCCGGCATCTGGGGAACTATCGCCGTGGGTCTGTTCGCCGTGGAAGCCCTGGCCGGAACGAACGGTCTTTTTTATGGCGGAGCAAAACTGCTGCTGATCCAGCTCGTCTACATGTCTGTCTGTATCGCGTACGCACTGGCGGCAACCTGGATTATTTTCAAAATCGTGGATACCGTTATCGGCATCCGGGTTTCGAAAGAAGACGAAATCGTGGGCCTCGACCTGACGCAACACCGGGAAGGCGCCTACACGACGCTGGAATAGGAAAAGGAGGACAAAATCATGAAATATATCGTCGCCATCATTCAGCCCCACAAGCTGGAAGAAGTGAAACAGGCCCTGGAAGACGTGGAAGTGCACCTTATAACCGTCTCCAACGTTCACGGCCGTGGACGCCAGAAGGGGTTCACCGAGGTGTACCGTGGCTCCAAGGAAGTGGGACTTCTGAAAAAAATCAAAGTGGAAACAGCCGTGAATGATGACTTTGTTGATACCGCCGTGGGCGCCATTGAAAAATCCTGTCACACGGGGAAACCGGGCGATGGCAAGATATTTATTCTCGACCTGGCCGAGTGCATCCGTATCGGAACAGGAGAACGGGGCCCCGCGGCCATCGGTTAGAATGCCATGCGACGGCGACCACTTTTGTTGTGTTATCCAGGTCTGCCCGCCGTCACAAATGTCGCACTGGCGGCCACTCGGACGTTCGCTTTCGGCTCGCGACAAGGAAGAACAAACGATTCAGCGTTTTTAAACGTTTTTAGAGTAGTTCCCGGCGGAGGGACCGTGACATGATCCCCTCGTACAGCGCCGGCGCGATTTTGTACAGTAAGAATGTCGCCTTGCCTACAGCGGTGAGGACGACCAGGTTTTTCCTTTTGACGA
>JAGYOR010000209.1 GCA_018399535.1 Deltaproteobacteria bacterium
CGATGGTTCGGCCGTTCGAGAGGGAGACGCCGTTATCGGGCTTGCATCGTCCGGTCTGCACAGCAATGGTTTTTCACTGGCACGGAAAGTATTGCTCGAAGAGGGACCGGAGGCTCTGTCCGAACATCCGAAGGAACTGAAGGGTTCCATCGGCGACGAGTTGCTTACGCCGACGCGTATTTACGTGAAGTCGGTGCTCGCCCTCATCAGGAATGTCGCCGTGAACGGCATCGCGCACATCACCGGCGGAGGGTTCTATGACAATATTCCACGAGTTCTTCACCCGTCGCTTCGTGCCGATATTAACAGGGAATCCTGGCCGAGGCAGCCGATTTTCGATTTAATTCAGCAGCGTGGCACTATTGAGGACGCCGAGATGTACCGGGTTTTCAATATGGGAATCGGAATGATCCTGCTGGTTCATCGTGAGGATGTGGAAGAAGCCCTTGACCGGCTTCGTTCCGTCGGTGAGAGCGCCTTTGTCATCGGTTCGATAGCAAAAAAGAAAGGAAACGACGAAGCTTCCGTGGTGATCCGGTAAGGTATTGTCGAGACGCCCCAGGCCGGTTCGCGAAGCACTGTTACGCGATCATGAAAGAAAAACTTGCCATTGGAGTCCTGGTTTCAGGCAGCGGGTCAAACCTTCAAGCAGTTATAGACAGTATCGAGGCAGGGAAACTCGACGCAACCGTGAACATCGTCATAAGCAACAGGGCCGACGCCTATGCCCTTGAACGGGCGGCGAAACACGGCATTGAAACGGTGGTGATAGATCACCGGGCGTATGATTCCAGGACCGGTTTCGAACAGGCGCTGATCGACATGTTCCGTTCGCGCTCGGTGCAGCTGGTGGTAATGGCGGGTTTTATGCGGGTTCTCTCCGAACACTTTCTCGGGGCGTTCCCGATGAAAGTCCTTAATATTCACCCGGCCCTGCTTCCTTCATTCAGGGGCATGCACGCTCAGGAACAGGCATTCGATTACGGCGTCAAGTTTTCGGGATGTACCGTACATTTTGCTGATCCAGGCGTTGATTCGGGACCGATTATCATCCAGTCGGTCGTTCCGGTTCTTCCGGACGATACGGCGGACATCCTGCGGGAGCGGATCCTCCGTGAGGAACATCGCATCTATCCGCAGGCCATTCAATTTTACGCAGAAGGACGCATAGAGATATCAGGAAGAAACGTGCGCGTAAGGGGACAGAAACCACTCTCGGACACGGCCGTGTGCAACCCCCCTACGGAAGGCATGTAGACGCACATGATACTCGTCAGCGCCTGCCTCCTGGGATTAGATTGCCGGTATGATGGTTCGGCTCTTCAGGCTGACAGGAGAGTGACGGGAATAATCGATGACGTTATGATTCCCGTTTGTCCTGAACAAATGGGAGGACTGCCGACCCCCCGGCTTCCATCGGAAATCACTGAAGGCGACGGAAACGATGTACTCGACGGAATATCCGGGGTGGTTAACGACGCGGGCAAAGACGTAACGGTCGAATTCCTGAAGGGAGCCCGCATGACGCTTTCCATCGCGCGAATCGCCGGCGTCAAACGAGCTGTCATGAAGGAACGGAGTCCTTCCTGCGGCGTTCTTCACATCACTAGAAACCGTGAAAGCATACCAGGAATGGGTGTCGCCGCGGCGCTGTTAAAACGTGCCGGCATTCAGGTCGTTTCATCCGACAGGATAATCGAGGATTATGTACGATATCATCGTCATTGGAAGTGACGTCAGTGCTCTCGTTGCAGCGTCTTTCGCGGCTCACCTGGGCGCCCGGACACTTCTGGTCGATGACGGGGAACCCTCTTCCCCCGTCTCGATTCCCGGCGGTTACCGGTTCGACGGCGACCCCCTGCCCTGGACGGGACTTGACGATTCGGGCGTATTCTCGAAATTACTGCGCGAACTGCATATCGAAGGCACGACCGAAAAACAGGAACCGCACCGGTTGCAGATAATGCTTGAATCGCGAACCGTTGAATTTTCGCCGGGCATACGGGAGCGATGCAAAGACACGGCCCGCGAT
>JAGYOR010000021.1 GCA_018399535.1 Deltaproteobacteria bacterium
TTCATACAGGGCGACCATTTCCAGATTAACGCGAAGAAATATCGAAACGATCCCTCCACCGAGCTGGAAGCCGTGAAACAGCTTATACGGGAAGCGATACCGGGCGGATTTTACAATATCGACATCGACGCGTCCACGCTGGTCGATCTGTCGAAGGGATCAATCAAGGAACAGCAGAGAGATAATTTCGCCATAACGGCGGATATGACACAGCTGATCAGAAACCTCGAACCTCAGGGCGTTACCATAACCGTGGGCGGCGAGATCGGCGAGGTGGGAAGCAAGAACACCACGGTCGAGGAATTTGAAATATTCATGGAAGGGTACCTGGAAGAACTCGGGAAGGACGCATCCGCGGGACCTGTAACGGGCATCAGCAAAATCAGCATTCAGACCGGCACGACCCACGGCGGAGTTCCTCTTCCCGACGGGTCGATCGCAAAGGTCAAAATCGACTTCGACACACTGGAATCCATTTCCCAAATCGCCCGATCGAAGTACGGTCTCGCCGGCGCTGTTCAGCACGGCGCTTCAACCCTGCCCGAAGAGGCGTTCGACAGGTTCCCCGCAACGGGTACCGCCGAAATCCACCTGGCGACGGGATTCCAGAATATCATCTACGACAGTCCCCATTTCCCGGAATCCCTGAAAAACAGGATATACGACTATATCCGGTCTGAACTCAAGGGAGAAAAGAAGGAGAACGATACGGAAGAACAGTTCATTTATAAAACCCGCAAAAAGGGGTTCGGCCGGTTCAAGAAGGAGTTCTGGCATCTCGACAGCCGGGTTCTGGAGGCCATCGGGACGGAACTCGAGGATCGCTTTAAGCTGCTCTTTGGAAAACTGGAGATCGGCGGCACGAAAGAAACGGTACATCAAATTGTAAAACCCGTTGATGTGCCACCGCCGACGCCCGACTCGCTCGTTTCATAACCGGGTGAACGGGGGAAACCGCGGCCGGAACCGATAAAGCATGTGGGGGGAAACCGGCAGTGCGGGAAATCGAATCGCAACAAGAACGACCGTTATCATCGGCCGAAGGGGCGCCCGCCCCGAAAGATCGGTGAAACGGACAAAAAAGGAGGGTCCTTTGATAAGAGTAGGAATAAATGGTTTTGGAAGAATAGGACGCCTGGTTCTCAGGGCAGCCCTGGAGAAGAATGTTCCGGGCCTTGAGGTCGTGGCATTCAACGATTTGGCGGACGAGAAAACCCTCGCCCACCTTTTCAAGTATGATTCAAATTACGGGGCCTTTCCGGGCGACGTCGAGGCCGGCGAGGGAACCATACGCATTGACGGGAAAGAGTTTCGGGTACTGGCGGAACGCGATCCCGCGAAACTCCCCTGGAAAGATCTCGGCGTCGACATGGTTGTCGAATCAACCGGTCTCTTCACGGACGCTGTCAAGGCCGCCCGCCACATCGAAGCGGGAGCGAAAAAGGTCGTTATATCGGCGCCGGCGAAAAACGAGGATATAACGCTCGTTCTTGGCGTAAACGAAGAGGGGTACGACCCGGAACGACACAACGTGGTTTCCAACGCCTCGTGCACCACGAATTGCCTGGCGCCCATGGTAAAGGTCCTGGATGACGCCTTCGGTGTCAGGAAGGGATTGATGACAACCATCCATTCCTACACAAACGACCAGAAAATCCTGGATTTTCCCCACAGCGACCTGCGGCGGGCACGGGCGGCGGCCGTGTCGATGATCCCCACCACCACGGGGGCAGCCAAAGCCATCGGAAAAGTCATTCCCAAGCTGAACGGTAAAATGAACGGCCTCTCAATACGGGTGCCGACACCGACGGTTTCTTTCGTTGACCTGGTGGTCGATCTTGAAAAGGAGGCGGCTGTCGACGCCGTCAACGGGGCCTTCAGGGAAGCCGCCGCCGGACCACTGAAAAACATCCTTCGGTATTCCGACGAACCCCTGGTGTCAAAAGATTTTACCAAGGACCCGCATTCCTGCATCTACGATATGGCGTTAACCTATCTCATCGACGGAACCCTGCTCAAGGTGTGCGGTTGGTATGACAACGAATGGGGATACAGCTGCCGCGTAGTCGATCTGATCGCCTACATGGCCGAAAAGGAATAGTGGGTACGATATAACCCCCCGTAAACATGAAAAAGCGGCCGCCGGAGCAACTTTCTCCGCGGCCGCTTTTTTAATAATAATCCATTCGATATTATCCGATGGGAGACCCGGGGTTCACGGCATCGTCGAAACCGATCAGCACGACTTTTTTCCCGCTTTCTGCCGCCAACAACATCCCCCTCGACTCGACACCCATGATCTTCGTCGGTTTCATGTTGACGATAACGGCAATCTGTTTCCCCACGAGATCGTCCGGCCGGTAATCCCTCCCGATACCGGCCACGATGATCCGCTCTTCGCCCACATCGATTTTCAATTCCACAAGCTTGGACGATTTCGGCACCATACGAGCCTCACGTATACGGGCCGCCCTGATGTCGAGTCGTTCAAAAGCCTCCATTTCAATGAGTTCCTTGATATCCGCCAGCCCGACCGCAGTCGTTTCTTCCTTTGTTTCGACAACGCGGCGGGGGAAAAGGGCGTTTCCCTTGTCAAGCGGGTTGCCGGGCGCCAGGCCGCCCCATTCCCGCATTTCAGCGAGGGATGGCGATCCGTTCACGCCCAGACGCCGCAGGATTTCCGCCGCCGAATCGGGCATGAAAGGAGAAAGGGCGACGGCGACAAAACGAAGCGTTTCAAGAACAGTATACATGACCGCTTCCAGGCGTCCGGCCGATGATTCGTCCCGGTCCAGAAGCCATGGCTGCGTTTCCACGATGTACTTGTTGGCGGCGTTGACAAGCTCCCACACGGCCGCAAGTGCCCGGTGAAACTTGAGTGCTTCGAAAGATGACTCCAAAACCTCCACCAGGGATTCCCCTCGCTGAATAAGATCCCGATCCGCTTCATCAATCGGACCGCGTTCGGGAACCTTGCCCCCGCAATATTTAACGGCCATCGCAAGGCTCCGGCTTACCAGGTTTCCCAAGTCGTTGGCCAGATCCGCGTTAAGCCGTGCTACGAGACCTTCTTCGCTGAAATTCGCGTCAAGTCCGAACACCATGTCCCGCATCAGGTAATAGCGGAAAGGGTCGAGACCGTACTTGTCTTTCAGGTCGAGAGGATTTACCACTGTCCCAAGGCTCTTGGACATCTTGCCCGTTTCGATGTTCCAGTAGCCGTGCACATTCAGACGGCGGTACGGTTCGATTCCCGCCGCCTTCAGCATCGTCGGCCAGTATATGCCGTGCGGCTTCAGAATATCCTTGGCGATCAGATGCTGCGTCGACGGCCAGAAAGTCCGGTAAGACTCGCTGTCGGGGTAACCGATGCCGGTGAGATAGTTTATGAGCGCGTCGAACCAGACATAGGTCACATAGTTTTCGTCGAAGGGTAACGTAATTCCCCAAGTCAAGCGCGACTTGGGACGGGATATGCAGAGATCTTCCAGGGGTTCACGCAGAAAGGCAAGCGCTTCATTGCGGTAACGTTCGGGCCTGATGAAATCGGGATGGTCGGTGATATACTTGACCAGCCATTCCTGGTACCGGCTCATGGTAAAAAAATAGTTGCTTTCCTTGCGCACTTCCGGCGCTATCAGGTGGTCAGGGCACAAGCCGTTGACAAGCTCCGATTCCCGGTAGAACCGTTCACATCCAACGCAGTAATATCCCTCATATTCGCCGAAATAGATGTCGCCCGCGTCATAGACCTTCTGCAGAATCGATCTGACGACGTTCTGGTGATTTTCATCGGTGGTCCGAATAAAATAATCATTCGTTATGTTCAGTTCCGGCCATAATTTTCGGAACCGATCGCTTATCCGGTCTGCGTATTCATGGGGCGTGACACCGGCGGCATGTGCAGCTTCGGCGATTTTATCGCCGTGTTCGTCCGTGCCGGTGAGAAAAAAGGTTTTCAGGCCGGCCATGCGATAAAAACGGGCCATGACGTCGGCCACGATGGTCGTATAGGCATGCCCGATATGAGGAGAAGCGTTAACGTAATAAATAGGAGTCGTTACGTAAAAAGAATCCTGCATTGTTCTTTCTCCTGGCAATGTAAACACCGGTGAACGCGTCTTCGAGCCGTTTCCTTCCGCTTGATTCGAAAACCGCCGCCGGTGGAGGATTACTTAGACTTCGGCGTGTCGGTCCTGATGATTTCGTCGACGGAAAACTCCGTTTCCTTGCCGTCACCGAGATCGACCACTATTTTATTTTCAAGAACTTTCTGCCGTATAACCCTGCCCCGTCCCTGCGAAAGCATGACGTTTTTCCCGCACTTGGGCATGTGTTTTTTCGCGTCGCGGTACATGTCGTATTCAAAGGCGAGGCAGCACATCAGCCGCCCGCAGACACCTGAAATTTTTTCCGGATTGAGCAGCATGTTCTGTTCCTTGGCCATTTTAATCGACACGGTGCCAAAGGAATTGAGGAAACTGGAGCAGCAGAGCTCCCTGCCGCACATGCCCAATCCGCCAAACAGGCGCGCTTCGCTTCTCACCCAGATTTGCCTGAGCTCGATACGGGTCCGGTAGGCGGCGACAAGATCCTTGACGAGTTCCCGGAAATCCACGCGGCTGTCGGCGGTGAAATAAAAAACAAGCTTACTGCGGTCGAAAAGATAGGACACTTCGACGAGTCTCATGGCAAGATCCCGCTCCGCTATCTTTTTCTTGCAGAATTGAAAAGCTTCGCGCTCAACATCGCAGTTCTCGGCCGCGCGGGTCAGGTCATCACTCGAGGCCTTCCTCAAAATCGGCTTCAGCTGCTCCGAAACTCTCATCGCATCGACGATTTTCGTTGCCGACATCACCATGCCGATGGCTTCGCCCTGTTCCGTCAGGACAATTACTCTATCGTCTTTCTCGACGGGCACCCCCGCGCCGTCAAACGTGTAAAGCTTCCCTTTTTCCCGAAATCGGACACGGACAATATATCCGCATTCATCAGGGTTGTCGTTCATGTTCATGTAGTGCTCCCGTTCAGCTTCCACGTGCCGCCTGCTGACGCCTGTCCGTCGACGGCTGACGAAGCTTGAACATCATCGATTCCAGAACCAACCGGCTGTTTGCGTTGCGGTCAACCGCCCGTCTCGCGGCCTCGATACATTCGATGTTTCTCGTAAGACGGCCCGCTGTCGAACGATCCGCGGCCCGCCGCGTAAAATTGAGCAAATCGCGATGAATAATCAGTTCCTCACGACCGGTTTCGTGCAAAACAAGGACATCGCGATACCATTCCTTCACCAGTTCAAGTTTTTCAACAATCGCCGCCCTGTCGTCTCCGAAACGCGCGACGACAAGAAACGGCGCCAGCGGGTTTTCATCACCCGCATCCCCGCTGATCTCCAGAACACCGAGGATATCCTCTTCAAAACGTCGGGACGCCTCCGGATCGCGATCAATCACTCTTCCGATACAACCGGCCGACGCCGCCGCGAGCATGGATGACTCTTCTTCCCCAATGCCGCGCCGTTCTTTCAAAAAGGCCTCAACCGCCGAGGCCGGCAGAGGAGCGAAACGGAGACGCTGGCACCGCGAAGCTATGGTCCGGGGAAGTGCTTCGCTTCGCGACGTGAGCAATATTAAAACATTACCCGGCGCCGGTTCCTCGAGTGTTTTCAAAAGCGCATTGGCGGCTTCATCGTTCATGGCGTGAGCCTCTTCGATGATCACGACCCGCCGTCGTCCCTCGAGGGGGCGGAAACACATCTGCCTGGCCAGCTCCCGTATTTGACCGATTTTAATAAACTTTCCATCGGGCGCCACAAACAGGATATCGGGGTGATTTCCTGTTTCTATTTTTCTGCATGACGCGCAGAACTCTCCCGTCTCCTCTTCGGTACCGAGACAATTCAGGGCCCTGGCGAAGGCCAGTGCTGTTGTTTTTTTCCCTACGCCCGCCATACCGTCGAAAAGATACGCCTGGGCAACCCTGTCACGCAAAAGAGCGTTTTTCAAAAAATTGATCTGTCGCTCGTGACCGTAGACCCCGGAAAACGGCATGGCGCTATTCACCCAGCACCCCCTCCAGCGCAGCCACGACATCGCTGAACACGGCGTCGATATCGCGGTCGGCATCGACGACGCGGAAACGTTGCGGCTCCTGCTCGGCGAGGGTGAGGTACCCCTCCCTCACCCGCTGGTGAAACTCGATGCGTTCGACTTCAAAACGGTCGTCCGGCCCTGCCGGACTGTCAGCGTCGCGCCGCCTGACCCTGTCAAGGCCGCGTTCAGGGTTCATGTCGAAAAGCACCGTTATGCCGGGCCGCAGGGATTGCGCCGCAAAATCGTTTATCCGGTCGATCATGTCCAAATCGAGACCGCGCCCGTAGCCCTGGTAAACCGTGGTGGCGTCAGAAAACCGGTCGCACAGCACCACCCTGCCTTCCTGCAGAGCGGGAAAAATAATTTCTTCCACATGCTGAGCCCTGTCCGCCGCGAACAGCAGCAATTCAGACCGCGCCGATATGTGAAGTCCGCTTTTTTCAAGAAGCAACTTCCGCAATGTGCGCCCCAAATTGCTGCCGCCCGGCTCGCTGGTCGCCAGGCAAGGGATGCGGCGACTTTCGAGGTAAGCGGCCACCATGCTTATCTGGGTTGTTTTCCCCGAACCTTCAATCCCTTCGAATGTTACAAACAAACCCGTCATGATACGATCCCCGGATGTAACGTGAATGCATTATGAAATGACCGCAGGGTGATTCGGGAAAGACGTTCGGCGTATATAAAACCCGAAGAGGGTATTCTAGCTCTCTTCACCCGGGTCGATGGCTTCCACGGGACAAATTTCAGCGCAGGCGCCGCAATCGGTGCACAAATCCGGGTCGATAACGTATTTATCCTCACCTTCGCTGATCGCACCGACGGGGCACTCGTCTTCACAGCTTCCACAGGCAATACATTCATCAGTAATCACATAGGCCATTTTACTTCCTCCACTCTAGAAATAGCTTACAAATTCGTCGTTCTCGCCGTTTCCTCACCGGGCTGCGGCGCGCCTTCATGTTCCGCAAACTTTCAATGGGGCATCTCCCGAACAAGCCGCCGTGCCACTGCTTCGCCCACATCGGCCAGTTCCGGTTTGAAGACGCGGTAACGTTTCTCGTCAAAATGGTGGGCCGTCCATAAAATTCGGCCTGTCGAGGCCTCAACGAATCTCATTTCCAGTCCTACTTTCGCTATATCCTTTTCTTTCGTGTCAACGGTATAACTCCAGAATGACACAATCACCAGCAAAAAAGATTCAACGTCCAGCACTTCACCCAGACGGGCGCTCAAGGCGGGATCAGAAAAATTGAGGATCTCGAGCTTCGCCTGGTATTCCTCGAAAACCGGCTCCGCCTTGTTTTCCTCGATCCTCCGCATCACCTCGTCGGGTGATAAAACTCGGTCATACCTGTCCGTCTTTGTAAGTTCGTCCACCGTGATGCGGTCTATTATTCCCGCCGCCTCGTCATGCGGCCCTACCGACACGGGAAACAGAGCAACGGATCGTGGACTGAAATCTTCGGCGTTTTCCGCTGTTTTCGCATACCTGACCGGACCCGCGCAACCGGAGACAAGGGTGACGATCACAAAAGCAAAGAAAAGCACTGATACATAGAGTTTTTTCATTCGATGATCACCTGTCATCCTTTCATCAGTACAAGACGTGCGCCGCAGCCGCCCAGAGAAAAACGGCAACACCGGCGACAATATAGACGGTCCCGAAAAAACCTTCAAGGGCGGTGCTGGAAAATTTTGCCCTTCTATCACAAAGTTCCAAACAAATCCACACATAAAACACCGCCGCCAGGAGCGCGGGAGCGAGAGTTGAACCCGCGCCCGCCGCCGCCGGGATTATCAGGATCGCCGCCAGAACCAGGGACACGGCCTTGACGAGACGGGCCGAATTATTTTCCCCCATGATGACGGGAACGGTTTCTCTTCCCATGAGCCGGTCACTCTGCACATTCGCCATGTCAGTGATAACCGATTTCATAAAAACAAGCAGGGCGACGATGAGAAAAGCAAGTCCCGTTGAAATTCCCGGCGTTCCACCCGTCGAAATCGAGGGTATCAGTGCGGCAACCACGGCCCAGGCAAGGGCGATAAAAATATGTTTCGAACCGGGAATATCCCTGAGACTCTCCACAGGCCAACTTTTTGGAAACATTTTAAAGCGATACAGGTACCCGAAAAGAGAAATAAGAAACAGGCTCGCAAAGGCCGCGGGCCCGGCGGCAAGCGCGAGAACCAGGGCACAGAAAAGAGCAAGAACGGCTACTCCCATGTAAAGCTTCCGGTGACGGAGGTAGGTCTCGTCCCGAAAGCTTCCCTTGATGCTGCCCAGGTAGCGATCCTGTATCCTGTTCAGCGTATGCATCGAATAGACGTAAAAGGCGGCGATCAACACGTTTACCAGTGAAATCGATTGTTTCTGCAGTGCCATGCTCACCGCCGCGAGTATTCCGGCACCCAGGGCGGAATAGATGTCCGTGCGGACGGCAAAGAGCCAGGCGTGAAGAAACCCGCTTATCAATCCCGCGCTCCGTCCGCGACGATACAAAGTCAGGTAATCGACAACCCCGTCGGTTATCCAGTTCGGCGTTGAAGCACCCGCGGACACACCGACCCGATCGATTCCCTCCAGGTCTATGCCGCGCAACTCATCGGCCGTTTCCACCTGATAGGAAGGGATACCCGAATTTTCGGATATTTCGAGTAATTTTCTCGTGTTTGCACTGTTTCTGCCTCCAACGATGATCATGGCGTCAACTTCGCCGGCAAGACCCATGACCTCGGCCTGTCGCCGTTCTGTTGAGTCACAGATGGTGTTGAAGACAAGTGCCCCGGGAAACCGGTCTTTGATCCGTCCGCTCACCCGTTCAAAATGGCGTGTATTCTGTGTCGTCTGGGAGACAACGCAGATCAGACCGAGCGAAGGCAGCCGGTCGATGTCGTCGACGTCTCCGACCACGTATCCGCCCGGCGAGGCATATCCCAGGAGGCCCGCCACCTCGGGGTGTTTTCGGTCCCCCACGATGATCACGTCATAACCGCCGTCCACATGCTTTTTTATGATTGACTGCACGCGGGCCACCTTCGGGCAGGTGGCGTCCACCACGGTAATGTCCTTTTCTCTCAACCGGGCCCGCTCACGGGGCGATATTCCGTGCGCTCTGATTACCACCGTTCCCCGGTCGATCTCGTCAATGCTTTGGGCAGGCAGGACGCCCCGCCTTTTCAACAATTCAACCGTCTGGGGATTGTGAATCAGTGCTCCGTAAGTATAGACCGGCCCATCACCCTTTCGGCGGGCGATGTCGAGCACGATGTCAACGGCTCGCCTGACACCCATGCAAAATCCGGCCGTCTGCGCCAGTTTCACGATCATGGCTGAACTCTTTCTTCCCGTTTCGAAGCAGTCTGCCGAAAACAACGCGTCAGTTTACCCATCCGTACAGAAAAAATTCCCGGTTCCCCGCGGGACCCGCCAGGGGCGATTCGCAAACGCCCTTCACATCGAAACCGACCTCTTCGGCGACCCGAACGATGTCGCTCACTACCCGCTCACGAACGGCAATGTTTCTTACCACGCCCCCCTTCCCCACGTCGGCCCGACCCGCTTCAAACTGCGGCTTGATGAGGGCGAGCAATCGGGAACCCGGCTTCATGAACGGACGGAGAACGGGCAGTACCAGTTTCAGGGAAATAAAAGACACATCCACGGCGACGATATCGACGGCGTCGTCCAGCAGGGACGCATCGAAATGCCGTATATTAGTGCGCTCGAAAAGAATGACCCGCTCGTCGATCCGCAGTTTCCAGGCGATTTGCCCGTACCCCACGTCCAGAGCATACACGCGCCGTGCCCCGTGTTGAAGAAGACAGTCGGTAAAGCCTCCCGTCGAGGCCCCCACGTCCAGGACCGTCGATCCCGTCACGTCGATACCAAACGTTTCGAGCGCATGGCGCAGCTTGAGTCCGCCCCGGCTGACAAAAGGGTTATCCTCGCCCCTGATGCGAATGGCCGCGTCCGGTCTGACGAGGGTTCCCGCCTTGTCCGCCGCCGTTTCGTCGACGATCACGGCGCCCGCTAAAATGAGAGCCCGTGAACGTTCCCGGGAAGCGACAAACCCGCGGTCGACCAGCAGTTTGTCCAACCGCACTTTTTTCGGAAACGTTCCTGTACGTGACGTCACCTCTCCGCTCCATCGATAAGATCGACGACGGCCGCGGCGATGCTTTGCGCATCAAGCCCCTGTTGTTTACGCAATTCCTTCTGGGAACCGTGCTCCACGTAGCAATCGTCGACGCCGATACGCGTCATCCGTGCCGGAATCGTTCCACGTTCCTGAAATAGTTCCAGGACGGCGCTTCCGAACCCACCCATGAGAACATTCTCCTCGACGGTAACCACCCGCCCCGTTTCGGTTGCCGTCCTGCAGAGCAGGTCGGCGTCAAGGGGCTTGACGAAACGGCTGTTGACAACGGTAACCTCGATGTCTCGTTCCGCCAGGATGTTCGCCGCTTCCAGCGACGGGTACACCGTCGAGCCCACCGCGATGATGGCGGCGTCGTTTCCCTCCCTGATCACTTCGCCCTTCCCGATATCGAGGACCCGGAGTTCTTCATCCAGAGGAACCCCCTCCCCCTTTCCACGGGGATACCGGACCGCCACCGGGCCACCGAGGGCAACGGCTGTTTTCATCATGTGCCGCAACTCGTTTTCATCCTTTGGCGCCATCACGACCATGCCGGGAATTGAACGAAGATACGAAAGATCAAACAGACCATGGTGCGTCGCTCCGTCCTCGCCGACGATTCCCGCCCGGTCAAGAGCGAAAACAATGGGAAGCTGCTGAAGACAAACATCATGGATCAGCTGGTCATAAGCCCGCTGCAGAAAGGTGGAATAAATCGCCACCACGGGAAGAAGCCCTTCCGTGGCCAGGCCCGCCGCCAGTGCAACTCCATGTGATTCCGCTATTCCCACGTCGAAAAATCTCTCGGGAAAAACGCGGCTGAACTCACTCAGGCCGGTTCCCTGGCTCATCGCAGCCGTAATAGCCACCAGGTTCGGAGTTTCCTTCGCCAGGGCAACGACGGTCTCGCCGAAGACGTCCGTATAGCTCGGCCCACTGGGGGTCGATGCAGAACGGCCTGTCTCGACATCAAAGGGACCAACGCCATGAAAGCGGGAGGGCTCGGCTTCGGCAAACGGGTATCCCTTGCCTTTTCTGGTAACCAGGTGGACCAGTACCGGTCCCTTCAAGGTCTTGACATTCGATAAATTTTTGACGAGATTGTCGAGCCGGTTGCCTTCGAGGGGCCCCACGTACCTGAAACCCATTTCCTCGAAGAGCATGCCGGGAACGATAAAAGCCTTCAGTGATTCTTCGGCCTGTTTGGTGAGCCGAACCATGTGGTCTCCGATGCCGGGAACGGTTTTCAGCAGGTTCAGCATGCCCGCCTTTATTTTCATCACCTGCTGCCCGGTCATGATTCGATTCAGATAGGACGAGAGGGCGCCAACGTTCGGCGAAATAGACATCTCATTGTCGTTGAGAATGATAATGAGGTCCTGCTCGCGATCACCCGCCCAGTTCAAACCTTCAAACGCCAGGCCCGCCGTCAGCGAACCGTCCCCGATGACACAGAGGACCTTGTACTCCCGGCTGGTTATGCGGCGTGCCTCGGCTATGCCCGACCCCGCTGAAATGGACGTGCTGCTGTGACCGACGCCGAAAACATCGTATGGACTTTCCGACCGCTTCGGAAAAGGCGCCATTCCGCCGAACTTTCTGAGCGTATGAAAATTATTTTTTCTGCCAGTAATAATTTTATGGGCGTACGCCTGGTGTCCCACATCCCAGATTATTTTATCTTTCGGCGTATCAAAGACATAGTGAAGAGCAAGCGCCAGTTCGACTGTCCCCAGCGACGGGGCCAGGTGACCGCCGTTCGCGGCCACCGTCTTTATGATCAGTTGCCGTATCTCTGCTGCAAGGACGTCGAGATCTTCCAGTTTCAGTTTTCTGAGATCTTCCGGGCTGTCGATCTTCTCAAGCAATGAAGATTGATTCTTCTTCACGAATTCTTCCTTTCAGGCAACCTTTCCCCCGCCTCGGCACGGTCACCGCTTCTATGAATCCCGTTCTATAATGTATCGCGCGAGCAATCGCAACGGCCGGGCGTCGTCGCCGAACTCTTCCAACCTTGAAACCGCCTCTTCCACCAGCCCGCGAGCTGTTTGTTCAGCATTTTCCAGCCCGACGAACGCGGGATAGGTTGCTTTTTTCCGAACTCCGTCGGAACCGGTGCCCTTCCCCATAACCGCGGGATCGCCTTTCACGTTGAGAATATCATCGACGATTTGAAAGGCGAGCCCTATATTGTCGCCGTAGGCCGTAAGCGCCTCAAGACGATACGGCTGAGCCCCGGCCAGGATTGCTCCCGCGCGCAGGGAAACGGTGATCAGCGCGGCGGTTTTATGCATATGAATATAATTAAGTGTTTCCGGAACAATTGTTTTCCCCTCCGAATCCAGGTCAACGGCCTGGCCTCCGATCATGCCGAAAAATCCCGCCTTACTTGCTATTTCGTGGATCGCCCGGAGCAGATCCTCGTGACGCACCCCGGACGAAAACATGCCGGCAAGCAGGCGGAATGCGTCGGTCAACAGGGCGTCACCGGCGAGCACGGCCATGCCCTCCCCGAAAACCTTGTGGTTCGTCGGCTTTCCCCGGCGGAAATCATCGTTGTCCATGGCGGGAAGGTCATCATGGATCAGCGAATACGTATGAATCATTTCAAGCGCGCAGGCACAGGGCATCACGTCGTCCGCCGTTCCTCCCACTGCTTCTGCGGCGGCCATGCAGAGTATCGGCCGCAGTCTCTTGCCGCCGGCGAAGAGGCTGTACCTGGCCGCTTCAAACAGAGCGGGCGGATATGAATCATTCCCCGGCACGAGACGGTCCAGGGCTTCATCAACCTTCGCCCGCCTGAGGTCGAGATACTCTTTCAATTGCTCGTGCGGCTGTTCATTCATGTTCTTTCTCCGTTACGAAAGGCGCCGTGACGATATCGTCACCTTCCTTGAGCAGCGTTTCCACGGTCCGCTCTGCCTCGTCAAGTTTTTTCATACAGAGTCGTGAAAGTTCCATTCCTTCCTTAAAGGCCTTCAGCGATTCGTCGAGCGCCATATCCCCCGATTCCATTTTTCTCACGATTTCTTCGAGCCGCTGCAAGGCCTCTTCAAATTTTACGTCCGCCATGGGGCACCCCCTGAATGATCTGAATTACTTTCGCGTGAAAGGCGCCGCGGTCGAGCTCGACCGATACGTCGTTCCCTTCCTCGAGTTCTTCTGCGCCGGTGATAAGCACTTCATCGGACAGGCGCCTGGTGATACTGTAACCACGCGCCAGGACCGAAGCGGGACTCATAGTCTCGAGCACGGCCGTGGCGCGCTCTACTCTCGCACGAACCCGGCCCCGCAAGTATCCCTCGTGCAAAATCGCCTTGCTCCTGAGGTAGTCCACAGCCTTGCGGTATTCTCTCACTGCATTGAGAGGACTCAGCCGTCTGCATGAACCGGCCGATGAAACGGTCTTTACCCTGCCGCTTTCTGTCACCCGCCGGACTCCGTTCGACAGACGGTACGTCCGGTCATCAAGGTATATTCGGAGGTCGTTGATCCTGCCTCTCGGATCGCCAAGGCGTTCCCGGGACGACTCCACACGCCTGCGTAATTCGCGGCGACAGGAACTATGAAGAGAGACGATTCTCGACAGGATCGTTTTCACAAAGTCGGCCAGCTCGCGTCTGTCGGGCACGACCAGCTCGGCGGCAGCCGAAGGAGTCGGCGCCCTGAGATCGGCGACGAAATCGGTTATCGTGAAATCAATCTCGTGGCCCACCGCCGATACTACGGGAATTTTCGACCCGTACACGGCCCGGGCCAGCGACTCATCGTTGAATGGTTGAAGGTCTTCCAGCGATCCTCCACCACGGGCTATAATGACAACATCGATGTCGTCCATTGTATTCAGCAGCGATAACGCCTCGCGGATTTCGGCAGCCGCTTCGTTCCCCTGCACTCTGACCGGTGCGATCAGCACGCTGCACGCAGGAAATCTCCTCTTCATAACGGTCAAAATGTCCCTGACGGCGGCTCCCGTTGAGGATGTTATGACACCGACTCTGGACGGCATGAGAGGAAGCGGCCTTTTGTGATCCCCGTCGAACAGCCCTTCCGCCTCGAGGCGGCTCTTGAGCTGTTCAAAGGCAATCTGGAGCGCTCCGATACCGCGCGGCTCAACCGCTTCGATAACAAGCTGGCAGTCTCCCCGGGGGGTATAGACAGTCAGGCGGCCGCGACACACGAGGACATGACCGTCCTCAATCCTGAACCCCGCCGCAGCGGCGTTCTGCCGAAACATGACCGCCCTGATCTGGCTTGATTCGTCTTTCAAAGTGAAATAAAGGTGCCCCGACGCGGGGCACCTGAAATTCGACACCTCACCCTCCACCCAGATGATTCCGAAGCCGGTTTCCACGAGGGCCTTGATGTTAGCCGTCAGTTCCGATACACGTAATATCCGCATTCCATCCCGCCGGGCCGGCGCTCCGTGAAGATTCTGCAGAGGCGATCCCGACGGCTCCAGGTCATTTCGCGTTTCCCTTGATCTCCCTTCTTCGTGAAGCGCCTCTCATTTTCTTCAGCACGTTCAACTCGATTTTCCTCGCCCGTTCCATCATTTCCGGGGCGTCGATGGATTCATCTTCAAGTTGATATTCCGATTTTTCACTGATGCCGAACCTCATTCTCAGCACCTTTTCCTCGCGCGGCGTCAACGTGGACAGGATATTGCGCGTCTGTTTCGCCAGGTCCATACTCATGGTCGCATCCGAGGGCGACATGATTTTCTTGTCTTCGATGAAATCACCGAGCGAGCTGTCTTCCTCTTCTCCGATGGGCGTTTCCAGCGAGATGGGTTCCTTCGCGATTTTTAAAACCTTTCGAACCTTTTCAAGAGGGAATTCCATCTTTTCGGCTATCTCTTCGGGCGTCGGTTCCCTGCCGAGTTCCTGGACAAGATACCGCGACGTCCGGATCAACTTGTTGATGGTTTCTATCATGTGAACAGGAATTCTGATGGTGCGGGCCTGGTCCGCGATTGCCCGCGTAATGGCCTGCCTGATCCACCACGTGGCGTACGTTGAAAACTTGTATCCCCGCTGGTACTCGAATTTCTCCACCGCTTTCATGAGGCCGATGTTTCCCTCCTGAATCAGGTCAAGAAACTGAAGCCCTCGATTGGTGTATTTTTTCGCGATACTGACCACCAGCCTGAGATTGGCCTGGATTAATTTCTGTTTCGCCTCGTTCGCTTCTCTTTCGCCTCTGGATATGTCGTTGTGAACCCGCTTCAGCGTTTCCGACGGCACACCGATCTTTTCCGCGATGAGTTTCCGTTCCCGGCGCGCGTTTCCTATGATCTTCTCGTATTCCTTCAAGCGGGCGAGTGGAATTTTCACCTCGCGGGCGATGGCCTTTTCCTTGTCGGGAAATTTCCTTAACCGGGCAAAGACCTTGTCCATTTCCTTGAGCGGCATTCCGGCCTGGCCCCGGCAGGCCTGAAGTTGTTCCTCCAGGACCCTTATACGTTCCACGTCTTTTTTTAACTTCGACAGCGCCGTGTTTATCCGCCTCTTACTCAAATGGATCTCGTCACAAATTTCCGTGATCACCTGAAGGTTTTTATCAAATTCTCTTTTCAGCGTGGCCCGGCGCTTATCGCTCAGGCCCTGATCCTTGAATTTTTCCTCAAGGACACGGTTACGATCATAGTACGCCTCGATGCGGCCGGTAAGCCCGCGAACCCTCTCGGTCTGAACCTCCTCGTCCATGAAACCTGTCTCGTCATCAATGTTGTCGATGACGCTTTTGATCCTGATCTCGCCGTTTTCCAGGCGCCGACCAAGCCGCACCACCTCCTTGACGAAGGAAGGCAGCCGGCAAAGTGTTTCCATTACCTTACGCTCGCCTTCCTCGATTTTCTTGGCTATTTCCACTTCTTCATCCCGGCTCAACAGGGACACAAGCCCCATTTCCCTGAGATACAGCTTCACGGGATCACCTGTCTTGCCGAGTGGCGACGTCAGCAGCGACGTTTCCTTTTCCAGGTCTTTCGAATCTTCCGATTCGTCGGTGACTTTCTTGTCGCGTGTCTTTTCTTCTTTCGCCGCATCGATGATGTCGATGTTCCTCTCCCCGAAAAACACTATAATGTCGTCTATCTGTTCAGATGACGTTACGTTTGAGGGCAACATGTCGTTCACGTCATCATAGGTGAGAAATCCCTTTTCCTCCCCGAGCGATATTAATTTTTTTACCTCATCCGAATTTATAAATCGCTTCATGTAATATTCTCCTCGTCGGCGATATGGCTTATCGCATGCTGAACCGGCGGGCCTGCCCGCCTGTCAATGTTCCCTCCTCAGGCGGCTGACCGCTACTTCGGAGACGCCCCCTTCAGAATATGATCTTTTTGTTCCTGATTGAGCAGCTGCGCTTTTTCCATGAGCAGGTTGTCGCACTGTTGCGCGTCACCCCGCTCATGCGCCTCCATCAACCGCCGCTTCAGGGCCCGGTGTCGCTCACGATACCAGTGGACCTTTATTTTCTTCATCGTATCATGGAACATTCGATCGACGATTGCTTCCTCGGGTGGTTCGTTCACGGCCATCGCCAGCAACCGATCCGTCACGCCCCCTTCCGTCGATTCGTTCATGATCTCCGCCATCGTCACCGTTCCGCGCTTCTCAAAAATTTCGACTATCCTGCCCCCGAGACTCCTGAGCGCCGGGTCATTGCAACATTCGAGTATGCCGCTTTCCTTGACGAAGGGAATCTTGCGGGGAAACTCAATCATCAGGTAAAGAAGATACAGCTCAACGGGATCGACCGTCGCACGGGGCCTGCGTTCGGGGTCCGCAGGCCCGGCCCGGCGAGATTCCCTGTTCACTTCTTCTTTCAACATGCCCTGGTCCAGCCCCAGTTTTTCAGCGCACCGTTTTATAAAAAGATTTCTCTGGATAACGTCGGGTATATTCCTGATAAAAGAGACGGTCTCCCGGGCCAGGCGCGTCGTATCCTCGAACCGATCCGAATCTTTCATGATTCCGTCTATGTAATAGTCCACCATCGTGGGCGCCTTTTGAATGAGCCCTTCCAGAGATTCCCGACCATACTTCCTCACGTAATCATCAGGATCGGAACTGTCGGGCAGTATCACAATGCGGGCCGCAATGTCCTCTTCAAGAAAGAGGGGCAGGCTTCGTTCGACCGCGGCGCGCCCTGCCGCATCGCCGTCAAAAAGCAGGGTCACGTTTCTTGTAAACCGCCCGATAAGGGAAGTCTGCCGGCGCGTGAGCGCCGTTCCGAGAGTGGCAAACACGTTTGGAACGCCGGCGTTCCAAAGCGCCAGCAAATCAAAATATCCCTCCACCAAAATCGCCATATCCCGGGAACGGATTTCGTCCTTCGTCCGGAACAGTCCGTAAAGATTATTTCCTTTCACGTAGAGGGGCGATTCAGGAGAATTGAGATATTTGGGTTCTCCTCCGCCAAGTTCCCGGCCGCCGAAAGCGACGATGTCGCCCGACAGGTTTTCTATGGGAAAGATGATGCGGTTGCGAAAACGATCATACACTTGCCGTTCGTTTTTAAACACGACAAGCCCCGATTTCCGAAGCAGGTCATCGGGAACCCGCAAGGCCGCCAGGTGCTCCCTGAGATTCCGCCATCCTTCCGGGGCATATCCCAGAGCGAATGTTTTCACCACTGAATCGTTCATACCCCGCCCGGCAAGGTATTCGCGGGCGTGTTTCCCCTTCCCGGACATCATGTTCTTCTCGAAAAAACCCTGGGCCAGCCTGTTCACTTTGATCAGACCGGCCCGCTCCTCATCCCGCCGCCGCTCTCCGCCGGCGGGACGCTCCTCGGGAATAACGATTCCCCTCCTCGCGGCGAGCTTTCTCACCGCCTCGGGAAAAGAAATATTCTGTATTTTCATAAGGAAAGAAATCTCGTTTCCTCCCTCGCCGCAACCGAAACAATAACAGATCTGCTTGTCCGGATTGACCGTGAAAGACGGTGTCTTTTCCTGGTGAAACGGGCACAGGCCGACATAATTCTTTCCGGCCTTTTTTAACGTCACGTACTCGGACACGAGCTCGACAATATTTGACCTGCTCCGTATTTCTTCTATGACATCCTGAGGTATATGACCTTTCAACGTAACGGCCTTCCCCGCGGTCCCATCCGCGAATGACCCCGCCGCATTGCTCGGAAGAACGATGCGGAACATTTCCATCGGTCCGGTGTTGCAACGACAAGAGCCGCACCGTCACGAGGTCAGCGCCGCCTTCACCATTTCGCTGACGACCTTGCCGTCCGCCTTTCCCGTTATAACCGGCATCAACGCCTTCATGACCTTCCCCATGTCCCGGGGACCGGCGGCGCCGACTTCTTCGATCACTCGATCAATTTCACGCTTGATTTCCTCTTCCGACATCTCGTCGGGCATATACTCATTGATAACGACAAGTTCCGCTTTTTCTTTGGTCACGAGATCGCTCCGCCCGCCCTGTTCGAACTGGTTTATGGAATCCTTGTGTTGTTTGACCAGAGAAGACAGAACCTGAAGCACATCCTTG
The DNA here is from genome assembly GCA_018399535.1 of Deltaproteobacteria bacterium. Classification (GTDB taxonomy): domain Bacteria; phylum Desulfobacterota; class Syntrophia; order Syntrophales; family UBA2210; genus MLS-D. The sequence continues at coordinate 18,754 of JAGYOR010000021.1, forward strand.
TCATCAAGTTTCTTTCTCAATTCTATCTGCTTGTTGTGAAGGGCCGCTTTCACCATTCGAAGCGTGGACAGCGTTACGGCATCACGTTTTTTCGCCGCTTCTTTCATGCGTACATCAATTTTTTCTTCGATCGTCATAATATCGTGCCTTTCCTCGGCGGGAGGCAGGTTCCCGACCTGCCGTTTCAAGTTATATTCACCAATGTAATGTAGTACCGGCTCGGGATTTGTCAATCGGTTCATCCCATGCCGTCGGTCAGCTTCCGCCCTCCCAGTACATGCATGTGCAGGTGGCCGACGAGCTGCCCGCCGTCGGGACCGCAGTTGATCACGAGCCTGAATCCGGTCTCGTCGACGCCTTTGAGCCGCGCCACTTTCACTGCCGCCTCCATAATGTCCGCCGCGAGTTCCCGCTGCCCGTCCCCCATATCCATCATGCTTCCCACATGCCGTTTCGGTACCAGTATCACGTGTACGGGCGCCGTCGGTTGAATATCTTCAAAAGCAAGGACCGTTTCATCTTCATGCACAACGGAAGCGGGAATTTTTCCCTCAACGATTTTGCAGAAAATACATTCATCCATGACGCGCTGTTCCTCTCTTCTCTTCGTATTCGAGATTACCGCACTGAACGGCCGCCGCTTCCCCCGGCAACGGCAATCGCTTCTTCCAGGTCGATCCGGCCGTCGTAGAGCGCTTTTCCGATGATGACCCCCATGATTCCGGAATCTTCCATCGAGAGAAGCCTCCTGATATCACTAATATTTGAAACTCCTCCGGAAGCAATGACGGGAATGCTCACCGCGCCGGCCAACTGTACCGTAGAATCCAGGTTAACTCCTGTCTGCATACCGTCCCGCCCGATGTCCGTATAAATGATGGCGTCGATTCCGTATCCTTCGTACATCGAGGCCAGTTCAGCTGGACTCCATTTGGTTTGTTCGAACCACCCCTCCACGGCGACCATGCCGTCGCGCGCGTCGATGCCGAGAATGATCCTGCCGGAGAAACACCGGCAGGCCTCGATGACGAAATCCCGGTTTTTAAGAACCGCCGTTCCAAGAATCACGCGGCCGACGCCGGCGGCCAGGTAGCGTTCCACCGTCTCCATGCACCGGATACCTCCACCCACCTGGACGGTGACGTCGACGGCCCGGGCAATGCGTTCAATGACCTCCCCGTTGACGGGACCTCCATCCTTCGAACCGTCGAGGTCCACGACATGAAGGCGCTCGGCGCCTCTGCGCCGCCAGGTTTTCGCCATTTCGACGGGGTCGTCGGCATACACGGTAACACGGTTGAAATCCCCCTGAAGAAGCCTGACACACTTCCCGTCCTTGATATCGATCGCCGGAATTATAACCACGACTGATGTTATGTTCCTTTCGGCACGGACCCGCAGGCAGGACGCCTCACGCTTCGTGCACCAGCAAAACGGCGGCATTACCTGCTGATTACGCCGCCGCAAGAATCATATTGCCGGAGAAGATGGAGTAAGCGAAACTGATTAATGCTCTTATTCACGCTCCGGAAAGGTTTTCAATACTTCCTTAATGCCCTGCGCCGCCAGTTTCTTGACGGTTATCCATTTTCCGCCTCCCTTGAAAAAGGCACGCAGGTCGAGGATGTTTTGCATGAGTGACTCCTGCGTCTTGTCGAAAATACCGGTCCATACGACTTCGCCGTCACTCACTCGCAGAAGGTGAAACACGAACACCACCGACGCCGGCTGTTCCGCGGCATAGGTGTACCCCTTGCGTTCCGCATAACAGAACACGTAGCCTGCTATAATACCGTCGGCTTCAAGTTCTTCACCTACCGTCTTCAATTCATCGCGAGTCGTCTTTTTGAAAGACGCCGCCCTGACGCGACGGTGTACTCCCTCGACCCGCTCCGGCGGAATCAGTACGTATTGCCGTTTTGATGCAAGCTCGTTTATAAAAAGTTCTTCAATATCGCGCTCTGCGGTTTCCCCGGGAACTCCGCAATTACGGTAAAAAGCGCCTGTCAGGGGACACTGGGCAAACTGCTGCCGGGGATCCTCGGACAAAACGCGTTTAACGGGCACAACGGCGATTTTCTTGAAATCAAAAGACTCTTCCTGAACTGCGGACGGCATGACACCGCGAAAGCCGCCGCAACCGGCAGGAACCAACGACAGACAGGCCAACAGAGCCGCGCACAACGCCACTGACCTGACAATACCTGTGAATTGACTTTTGCCGGGAATCATACCCTTGCCTCGCCGAAACGTTGCAACAGGGGAAAACGCGGTCGCAATGGGAACTCCTGATGTACGGTCAGAGAACCCCCTTGCTCGAAGGGACTCCGGAAACACGGCTGTCGATCGACACGGCCGCTCTCAAAGCGCGGGCGAAAGCCTTGAACATCGCCTCAGCTATATGGTGAGGATTTTTACCATATATGGTGTTTATATGCAAGGTCATTCCCGCCTTATCGGCAAGCGCCTTGAAAAACTCCTCCAAATGCAGCAATTCGAAATTTTTGATCTTTTCATGCTCGAAACGGACATTATAAACAAGACTGGGTCTCCCGGAAAGATCGACGGATACATGGCACAGGCTTTCGTCCATGGGAATGAACGCCGTTCCGTACCTTCCGATCCCGCTTTTGTCGCCCAGGCTTTTTTCCAGGGCTTCTCCCAGACACAACCCGATGTCCTCCACGAGGTGGTGATCATCAACATCAGTATCGCCCCTGCCTGTCACCGAGCAATCGATAAGGCTGTGACGCGCCAGGAGTGTCAGCATGTGATCGAAAAATGGCAGGGACGTGTCGATTGCGCCTTTTCCCTCGCCGTCCAGGTCGATCGCAACAGTGATGTCCGTCTCGGTCGTTTTTCTCTTGATCTCCGCGTTTCTCGCCATGGCGGCAGTCTCCTCAGAGGACCTTGTTAAGCGGATACTCGATAATGCCTTCCGCCCCGGCTTCCCGGAGCAACGGGATCAAATCCCGCACAATATCCTTGTCGACGATTGTTTCAACGGCAAACCATTCGTCTTTGTTCAACTGGGACACAGTGGGCGCCGTTATCGAAGGCAGCAGGAGCACGGC
>JAGYOR010000210.1 GCA_018399535.1 Deltaproteobacteria bacterium
GTAATCGAAAACGTAGTGCGAGCCGTCCGAAGCCAGTTCCACCGTCTTGATCACGGCGTTGTCGGACGAAGAATACGTGAACATCGGCTGGGACAGCGCGGGCGTGACAACGGGCCCGGTGACGGTTCCCCTGGTTCTTGCCATGGGACTCGGCATCGGTTCAGAGGTGGGCGGCGTCGAAGGCTTCGGCATTCTCGCGGCCGCTTCCGTCTGCCCCATATTGTCGGTGCTCCTGGTGGGTCTGGTGGTGAACTGGAAACGGAGGAGGGCCTTGGGGGGAGAGCCGGCACCGCCCGTTCCGGAGGTTGCCTATGATTGAACAGATTCCCTCGGCAAAGGTCACGGGTCTCTTTCACCGGAACGTAACGGACGAGGCGACAAAAGAGCTCCACAAGGCCGGACTGATGGAATATTATGTCATGCCGTCCCGTTCCGTGACACTCCAGAAACGCAGGGCGCCCTTCGGCCTCGTTTTCGAACACCGTGTCGTGGACGATCCCGCCGACAGGGTGATCGCCTTCGTTCCCCCCTCGTGGGGACGGTCGGTGGCAAACCTGATGATAAAGGGCGCCGATCTTTCGCGTCCCGGACGCGGCAGCGTCCTGGTGGAGCGGGTTGTCATATCACGGGCACATGAGTTGTGTGATCCTTCGGGGAACATATGCGTATCCGAAGATTCCTTTTCCGACGGGCCGGCCCGTCTGCGGGACGGTCTGACGGGAATCTGCTGCATCGTGCAACGGGGACATGGAGAGGCCGTGGCCAGGGTTGCCCTGGAAACGGGTGCCTGTGTTCCGCTCATTGCGTTCGGCAGAGGAACGGGGCTCAGGGACAAGCTCGGCCTGCTCCGCATCACCATCGACGCGGAAAAAGAGGCCGCCCTTTTCGCGGCTACGTCTTATGACGCGGAAACGATCATGGACATTATCATTGACGTGACGAAGCTGGATCGGCCCGGACGTGGTTTTATCTACCTTTTTCCGCTTGAGGGAGGATTGATAAACATGAAGGTCTTCCGCGGCAGACACCAGCACGCGGCCAGTGTCGAGCAGATCGTCGCCGCCATCGACGAGATGAAAGGGGATTCACACTGGAGGACCGTGGGTGAAGATTTGCAGATCAACGGCAGGCCGCCGCGGACGTACCTTCGCGGTTTGCAGTGCCTGAACTGCATTTGCGACGAGGGTAAGGGGGAGACCCTGGTCAACGCGGCTATTGAAGCCGGGGCGCCCGGCGCGACCACGAGCCGCATGCATTACGCGGGACGGCGACGGTTCGGGGATGCCGGTATTTCGCCCGCCAGAGAGTGCGTCACCATGATTGTTCATCCGTCGCAGGTGGAAGCGATTACCGACGCGATGGAATCAGAGGGCGCGTTTGATGACGAAACGCACGGTTTCTTCATTCTGAGTCCCGTGACGAAAGCCTTTACGTACATGGGACCGGGATAACCGGATGCGCGGGAAAATAATATATTACAGAAAAACGAAAAGGAGTTGAATCATGTCGACAGCAGCAGCCATCGAAGCAAAGAAAGACCTTGTTGGAAAGGAAGTATTCTGTTCAGACTGGATAGAGATAAACCAGGACCGGATCGACGCGTTTGCCGACTGCACCAGGGATCACCAGTGGATTCACGTCGACCGCGAGAAAGCCGCGGCGGGCCCCTTCGGTACCACCATCGCGCACGGGTTCCTCACGCTTTCACATATTCCCTTTTTCAGCTACCAGATGCCCGTCCGTTTTGAAGACGCGAAAATGTCGATCAACTACGGTCTCAACAAGGTGCGTTTTCTCAATCCCGTTCCTTCGGGTTCAAGAATCCGCGACCGTGTTGTGCTTACCGATCTGGAGGAAAGGCCGGGCGACCGGATTCTCATGACCACCACGCACACGATCGAGATCGAGGGACAGGACAAGCCGGCCTGCGTCGCAGATTCGCTGGGCATGCTGTTTTTTTAAGATGGGGAGAGCATGAGGGGGAAGCCGGGCGGAAGACCGCCCGGCGGCTTGCCTGTA
>JAGYOR010000211.1 GCA_018399535.1 Deltaproteobacteria bacterium
CCTTCGCCTCGTTCGGTTTCCACCGATACGCGAACAGTCCCCTCAATCCCGCTGTGGGGACGGCCGTTATCAATATTCCGAGAGGGGCATCCTTCGTCAATATAGCTGAGCTGCTAGAATGTGAAGGGATCCTTCGTCACCGGAGGGTCTTCAGCCTGATTGCCCGGGCGCTGGGATTTCACCGGGACCTTAAGGCCGGCGAGTACGAGATATCGGGATCCGCCACGCCGCTGGAGCTGCTCGAACAATTGAGAAAGGGGGTGGTCAAGGGGTATCGGGTTACAGTTCCCGAAGGATTTTCGATGGAACAGGCGGCGGACTGTTTCGCCGCTCAGGGCCTGGCGGACCGCGAAATTTTCCTTTCCATTGTCGAAGATCGTGATTTTCTGTCATCACTCGGTATCGAGGCCAAAAGCGCGGAAGGATACCTCTTCCCGGATACGTACCGGGTGACGCGCTCAAATGATGAATCGGCGATTATTCGATTGATGGTGCAACGTTTCCGGCAAGCCCTGCCGCCGGATTTAAACGTAAAAGCCGAGCGGCTCGAGTATTCCCTGCACGAAATTATTACCATCGCGTCACTCATTGAAAAAGAGGCCACAATGGATGAGGAAAAACCTCTCATATCGGCTGTTTTTCACAACCGCCTGAAAAGGGGAATGCGCCTGCAGAGCGATCCCACCGTCGTGTACCAGGCCGACGATTTCAGTGGCAGAATCAGGAAACAGGACCTGCTGCGTGAAACGCCGTACAACACCTATCTCATTTCAGGGCTTCCTCCAGGCCCTATATGCAATCCGGGTGCTGCTTCGATCAAGGCGGCCCTGAATCCAGCCTCGGTGGATTATCTGTATTTCGTTGCCAAAAATGATGGGACGCATCATTTTTCGTCCAACCTGTCCGATCACAATAAAGCCGTCATAAAATATCAGATTAAAAGGAAAAAATAACTTTTTTGCTTGACAAAGAACTGGCCCCTCTCTATAGTCGAACCAGGTGGAGCAAAGTGGATGAATGTGGAGGAGGCTTGGATCCTTGTCAGTCTTCAGGGGCCGTTACTACCACAGTATTGACGAGAAGGGCAGGATAATATTTCCTGCGAAGCTTTGCGATATTTTCGCAGAGCATTATGACAACCGGCTGGTCATGACGAGCTGGGACGGATACCTCCTTGTCTTTCCCTATGCCGAGTGGACGGTCATTGAAGAAAAAATGTTTCAACAGTCCATAATCCGCAAAGAAGTCCGTGAATTTCAACGTCTTTTCATGTCAGGGGCCGTGGATTGCACGCTGGATTCCCAGAGGCGGATTCTCATTCCGCCATCGCTGAGAAGAGACGCCGGCCTTGAGCGGGATATCGTAACAGCGGGAATGGGTCGAAGCATTGAAATTTGGGACAAGGACCGCTTTGACGCCGCCCTGGAAAAAACAAGCAGGAACGTGGAGCTGTACAGCCAGTATATCGCCGACTTGGGAATATAGGCGAATGGGCAATTGTTTTCACACGCCTGTCATGCTTGACGAGGCGGTCGGTTCACTTAACCCGAGGCAGGGGGGGGTTTACGTGGACGGTACGCTGGGAGGTGGAGGACACGCACGCGAGATTCTTCGACGTTCTTCGCCGGACGGAATTCTTGTCGGAATCGACCGGGATGATGAGGCCCTCGAGCAAGCCCGACGGACTCTGAAAGTTTTCGGCGGCCGGGCGATTCTGATAAAGGCTAATTTCAGGGACATCAAGGAGATCGTCTCTCAACTGTCACCGGGTTATGTCGACGGTATTCTTTTCGATCTCGGTGTTTCGTCCCACCACCTTGAGACGGCTTCCCGGGGGTTCAGTTTCAGCAAGGACGGACCGCTCGATATGCGAATGAATCAACAGGATGAATTGAATGCATTCCACATTGTCAATACCTGGTCGGAACCCCGCCTGAAGGAGATTTTGGGGGAATTCGGCGAGGAGCGGTTCGCCGGGAAAATAGCCCGAACGATTGTTCGGGCGCGGAAAAATTCACC
>JAGYOR010000212.1 GCA_018399535.1 Deltaproteobacteria bacterium
CCGTCAGGATGCGCGGGGGCAAAGCGACTCGTCCGAGGTACGCGAAGAACACCGGATGGCACTGTTCCCTGCGCTCCATCTATCTACAGAACAGCGATTGCCGCGCGCGGAAATCTGCACGCAACCGCCATTCGAAAACCGGCAAGGAGGATTATTTCATGAAACCTTACTTTGAAAAAATGGACGATCTGGGCAAGCCCCTGAGGCCCGCCCAGGTTGAACGGATGAAAGAAAACCTTACTCGCATCGAAGAAATGATGTCCCTCGTCGACGCAGAAGCAGACCGTATCAGAAACGTCGGGGTGCCGGACGAAAAGCTTCACAAGCGGGGACAGCTGACCGTCTGGGAACGTATCGAATACCTGGTCGATCCCGGAACGTTCTGTCCGCTTCACACCATCTTCGACCCCGACCGTGAAGAATCGGGAAGCACCGGGGTTGTTGACGGGCTTGCCAGGATCGCCGGCAAGTGGTGTGTTCTCATCGGCTTCAACAACAAATGGATCGCCGGGGCGTGGATCGCCGGACAGGCCGAAAACAATCTTCGGGTGACGGATATCGCCAAGATCATGAATCTTCCTTTGGTATGGCTCGTCAACTGCTCGGGGGTCAAGCTGCCGGAACAGGAAAAAGTATACGCCAACCGTCGGGGACAGGGAACGTGCTTCTTCCGCCACGCCGAGCTTGAACAGATGGGAATTCCCGTCATCGCCGGCATTTATGGAACTAATCCCGCCGGGGGCGGCTACCAGGGTATCAGTCCCACGATTCTGCTCGCTCACAAGGACGCCAATATCGCCGTGGGAGGCGGGGGCATTGTGGGTGGAATGAGTCCCAAGGGCTACTTCGACGAAGAGGGCGCCGAGGCCTTGATTGAAGCAACGCGCCATTTCAAGGCAGAACCCCCGGGAAGTGTTAAAATCCACTACGACCACACAGGATTCTTCACCGCCGTATTCGAAGAAGAGCAGCAGGTACTCGACGCCATCAAGGAATACATGGCCGACATGCCCGCCTACAATCCCCGCTTTTTCCGGGTGGCCGAGCCGGCGCAACCGAAATTCGACCCCGGCGAGATCGCCTCGATCGTACCGATGAACCAGAAAGCGGCATATGATTTCGACAACGTGATCGCCCGGCTGGTGGACAACTCGGAACATCTTGAATTCAGGCCGGGATACGGACCTGAGATCTACACGGGCCTGGTCAAGATCGACGGGTACCTCCTGGGCGTCATCGGAAACCGTCAGGGGCTGCTCCCCGATTACCCTGAATATACTAATGAATACATCGGTGTTGGAGGCAAACTCTACCGGCAGGGCCTGATCAAGATGAACGAGTTCGTTACCCTCTGCGGCCGTGACCGGGTTCCTGTCATCTGGTTTCAGGATACCTCGGGCATTGATGTAGGCGACACGGCTGAAAAGGCCGAGCTGCTGGGACTCGGCCAGTCCCTCATCTACTCCATCGAACAGACCGACATTCCCATGATGCTGATCGTGCTCCGCAAGGGAACCGCAGCCGCGCATTACGTCATGGGCGGTCCAACGGCGAACAACAACACTGCCTTCACGTTGGGAACAGCGGCAACGGAAATCGCTGTCATGCACGGCGAAACAGCGGCGGCGGCGAGCTACTCGCGGCGCCTGGTGAAGGAGAAAGACGCCGGCCGGCCGCTGGAGCCGGTTATCGACAAAATGAACGAAATGGTCAAGCACTACGAGGAAACGTCGCACCCGATTTTCTGCGCCAGGGAAGGATTCGTGGACGAGGTGATTCGCTTCGAGGCGCTCAGGGCCTATCTGGTGGCCTTTGCCAACGGCGTTTACCAGAACCCTCGGTCGATCTGCCCGAAGCACCACATGCTGCTTCCCAGAATAATCAGGTCGCAGATCGTACGGGGACCGGACAGACCCGGTAAGGACGAGTAACCGGGAAACGTACTCTTCCACATAGTTACCTCTGTTGAACGGGGTGTGCCGAGT
>JAGYOR010000213.1 GCA_018399535.1 Deltaproteobacteria bacterium
TTATTCGAAAATCATGACTTCGTAGAGACATTCGCCGGAAAGACGGTCTTTCACGTTACCCCGGCGCACGAATCCTTCAAAATCGGCACTGACGCGGAAATACGAAGGCCGCGCGACAAATGTTCTCGTTATCCATTGCGAGAAGGAATTCATGCCCGAGTCCTCGAGGAGATCCACTTCCTCGGCAAGGTTTCTGAGGGTGATTGTCAAAGCGACCTCGGTGTCTCCGTCTGAATGATAAATGGCGATGCGGCGGGGATAATGCCGCTTCAGCCGCGGATGGAGGACGAAGTCTTCCTGCGTGATAGTGGGGTTCCCCGCGCCGAGAATGATTTCGCCGCCGCGCGCCACGTAAAGCGGCCTGCCTTTGACGGCGGGATCGAGGTACCGCACGTCAGCATAGATAATCGTGTAATCGTCGACGAGGATTCGTCCCCATACCCACCGGTTCGTGATCTCGTGTAACGGTCTGATGCCCCAGTTGTGATCGAAATATCCGGTTCCCGAAACGGCTGTTGTTTCCCCGTTCCGCGTGAGGGTTCCCTCTATGCGGTTGCGCGCCTGGTGCACGGCCCAGAAAAATTCAAGGTTTTCTTCACCGTGGCCACCGTCGTGCCGCGGCCGCCATCCCGGAGCTGTCGTCGTGAGCGTGAAGTCGGCCCGCAGGTCGTCCATGTTCCAGAGGACCCGGTACGTTTTATCATCGATCCTGCGAAGATGCCCGGCGGGACTTTCGATGGCCGCGTCGTCGGTCGATGAACGCAGCTCGCCTTTTTTGAATTCCCGCGAATAAAAGGTTTTCTTCCAGTTCCGGTCGTAAAGTGAAAACGTGACAACCGGTGTGCCCGTGGTAAAACTGGGATCAAAAAAGACCCCGACGAATGTTTCGCCGGTGTCCAGGTGTCCGTCGATGTACCACCATTCGAAAGGCCGCTTCGTATCGAAGATGTGGCCGGCCCGGTCGGCCGCGCCGGGAGGATCCTTTCCCCAGTCAAGAGCGGCGTCGCTCCCGCTCACAATCATTCCCGGGTTTTCAACGAATGTGCAACTTGCGGCCGCGAAAAAAAGGAGGATCAGGATCGCGCAGACTCCAACCGAAGCCTTGAAGAGATGTTTCCTTGCCGGCGTGCCCGACGGCCGCGATAGTTTCCGTTGCATCGTCTCCGTTCTTTCCGCTTTTCCTTTTTTGTTCCCGGAACATGTACCACATTCGGCGTTAAATGTAGGAAGCTATTTTAACGAATATGCCTCTGAGACAGCGTGACGCGGGAACAGCGCCGAACCGGCGAATCAGTGGTCGGTCTGTGTTCCCTGAAGGCGCCCTGCTATCAACGATTTCAATGATCCGTCGATTGAACGGTCGTCCTGAAATAAAGCAGGGCCCCGTTTTCATGACCCATGGCGTTATAGTCCGGGCCATTGACCCTTTATTGTTTTCGTTTAATGATCGGCATATGGCGGGGCGGCCCTTCCGTCGCCGTTAACGTCGTTGTGCCAATCCGGGGGTTAACGGAATATCATGCACGTGGCCGTGGCATGAGCGTAAATCGTGCCGTTTTCATCGCTCAGCACGCCTTCTGAAATGCCCAGAAATTTTGAAAAATTGATTACTTTTCCTTCCGCCCTGAGCGTCTTGTTTTTCGGAACGGCCTTGAGGAATTTTACATTGAGGTCGATTGTGCCGTATCCGACCCCCGGCTCGAGAACAGTGTGAACGGCGCAACCCGTCACCGAGTCCATGACCGTCGCCGCGAAACCGCCATGAACGCCACCCAGAGGATTTATGTGGCGATCATCAGCCGTTGCCTCGAAAACCACCAGGCCGTATTCAGCCCTGATGCCCTTCATCGGGATGGTTTCGGCTATCGAAGCGGGAGGGATTTTTCCCTCGACCATCGCCTTCATCATTTCAAGACCCGACATTGATTCTGCAGACATTGCAAATTCTCCTTCAGGGAAATCAGATCCGGTCGT
>JAGYOR010000214.1 GCA_018399535.1 Deltaproteobacteria bacterium
TGAAATACCAGATCATGCCCGAGGGAAAGTACCGCCCCGCCGTCGCGCTCGGCTTCATGGACCCCCACGGAACCAGGGTGTTCTCCTCGCAGTACATTGTCGCGAGCAAGCAGATCTATCCTTTCGATTTCACGATCGGCTTCGGGGACGGCTGGTTCGGCAAGCGCCGCCTTGCCAAAAATCCCGACGGATTCGATTTTGATATTTTCAGCCATCCTGACCGGTGGAAGTCGGACGGCTGTTTTTTTTACGGCGTCCAGTTCGCCCCGTCTGAACGTTTCGCTCTCATGGCCGAATACAACCCTACCGACTATTCTATACAGGCGGGTTCCAACACGTATTTCAAGAATAACCCTTCCTCGTCGAAATTTAATTTCGGGCTGCGATGGAAACCATTCTCCTGGTCCACGATCGACCTGTCCTGGCAACGGGGCGATGAACCGGGCATCGGGGTATCCTTCGAATTCGAACTGGGCCGCCCCTTTATTCCCGTGTATGATCACCTGTACCGGGAACTGCCCGAACACGCGGACGATCCACCGGACGTGCGGATGGTGCGGGCGCTGCACGAATCGGGATTCAGCGACATCGGCGTGTCGTTCCGCGGCGACAGGCTGATCGTCGACCTGGAAAACGATACATATTTTTTTATGCCGCGGGCGCTGGGAATCGCCGTGGAAGTTCTGGCCCCCCTGGTTCCCGACCGGGTGGACCGGGTCGATATTATTGTGAAGGAGAACGGTATTCCGGCCGCCCGTTTGATTACGACGCGGGGCGACATGGTTCTGTATGAGACGGAGCAGATAACGGCGAAGCAGTTCCTCTATCTGTCCGAGTTCGACACGGCGAACCGGTATGTGCCGGACGGGGAAAAGCATCATCGAAACGTCGTGAACCTGGGAATCAAGCCGATCGTCCGGTTTTTTGTCAACGACCCGTCAGGCTTTTTCAAATACCGGGCGGGCGTCGGGGCGGCCGCGGAAATAAGGCCCCGCAAGGGCGCGTCGCTTATCGCGGGCATATCGACCTATCCCGTCAATACCATATCCACCTCCGTAATCGCGCCGTCGCAGGCGGTCCGGTCGGACATCGTCCCCTACATGGAGGAAACAGTGGTGCTGGACCGCTTGATGGCACAGCAGATTATCAAAGGCCCGGAGGACCTGTATCTGAAAGCCGCGGCGGGCATTCTGGAAGTTCAATACGCGGGACTTGACGTTGAGGCGGGCCTGCCGCTCTTCGGGGGAAGACTGCTGGTGGGCGGGAGCGGTTCCGTTGTAAAGAAGCGCGAGCCCGGATCATTTTTTTCCATGCACGATAACCCGTCGAAAGACTATTACAGTACCGCGTTCTTCGACACGCGCCTTAACATACCCGAGCTTGACGCCTGGATAGACGTCAAGGCGGGCCGATTTCTCGCGGGCGACGAGGGCGCGCGGGTGACGGTAAGCAAATTTTACAACGGTCTGACGCTGTTCGCGTGGTACGGCATGACAGACACAAGCATGTTCAGGGATCCCTATAATAACGGTTATCGCGACAAAGGAATAGGAGTGTCCATACCGCTGAGGTTTTTCAAGGGATCCGACTCGAGGACGACCTACACAATGGCTATCTCTCCCTGGTCACGGGACGTGGCCCAGGACATCACCCGTCACACTACGCTTTTCGATTACATGGGAAGAAATGTTGAAATATTCCTTGACAAGGACAGTTCGTTTTTCTAACCTCTGCAATTACGCAGTCTTATTCTCTGGCCATTTTGTAACGGGCGCTTTGCTGAATCGGCATCTGCGGTACAATACAATTCACACAATTACGTTGGGAGAAAGCTCTGCAAGAGCTCCGTATACGTTCGTTGACTTAAGAAAGGGAGGCAGATGATGAGGCGTTTGATAAAAAAAGTTGTGGTGTTCGGCTTCT
>JAGYOR010000215.1 GCA_018399535.1 Deltaproteobacteria bacterium
CTAACAGAAAATATTTTTAAAATATTTTGACTTGCACCAAAAAAAATGCAAGCCTTCACGATCGTACGGACAGGGATCATGAAACAAAGCAGCATGGGACCGGCGAAAGATGGGGGAAAACACGGAAAAACTGACGGAGATTGAAAAGCGCGTCGCCGCAGTGATCGAAACCGACGTCGGCGACTCGGCCGATCCGTTTCGCAAGATTGCAAAAAGAGCGGGCGTCGACGAGTCCACCGTTCTTGACATCATCAGAAGTTTCAAGGAACGGGGCGTTCTCCGCAGGTTCGGGGCCGTTATCCGCCACCGTCGGGCGGGCCTGACCGACAACGCCATGGTCGTTTGGGCCGTTCCGGAAGAAGCAATCGAACACGCGGGCCGACTTCTCGCCGGCCGCCCCGAAGTAACCCACTGCTATGAGCGGACGCCCCCGTTTCTGGGAATCTACAACCTGTTCACCATGGTCCACGGACGGTCCGGATCACTTAAAGATATTGTCGCCGGCCTCTCGTCGGAACTGGACGTTCAGGAGTTCCTGGTCCTGGAAAGCCTTGAAGAATTCAAGAAAGAAAGCATGAGGTACTTCGACACATGACCACGAATTCCGAGGATCTTTTCGCACGTGCCCGCCGCGTTATTCCCGGAGGCGTCAACAGCCCCGTCCGGGCCTTCGGTTCCGTGGGAGCGACACCCCTTTTTATCGAACGCGCCTCGGGCTCCCGCGTCTTTGATATAGATGGAAGGGAATACATTGATTACGTCGCGTCCTGGGGGCCGATGATACTCGGCCACGCGCACCCCGCCGTCGTAGAAGCCGTTCAGCGGGCCGCTGAACGAGGCACCAGCTACGGGGCGCCCACGAAAAGCGAGGTCGAGCTCGCGGAGCAGATCGTCGACGCCTTTCCCGCCATGGACGAGGTTCGCATGGTCAGTTCCGGCACGGAAGCGGTCATGAGCGCCGTCCGCCTGGCCCGGGCCTTTACCGGTCGCGACCGGATCATCAAGTTCGAGGGCTGTTATCACGGACACGCCGACTCCCTCCTGGTCACTGCCGGTTCAGGCGTCGCCACGCTCGGCATTCCCGGCAGTCCCGGCGTACCGGACACGCTGGCGGAACTGACCGTCACCGCCCGCTACAACGATTCCGCGTCACTGGCCGCCGCCCTCGACACATTCGGCGACGAGACAGCCGCCGTGATCATCGAACCCGTTGCGGGCAACATGGGCGTCGTTCCCCCGAAACCGGGCTTTCTCGAGGAAGTCCGCCGCCTCACCTCCGAACGGAACATTCTTCTTATATTCGACGAAGTCATCACCGGCTTCCGCCTCGCCTACGGCGGCGCCCAGACACTGTTCGACATACAACCGGACATTACCTGCCTGGGTAAAATTATCGGCGGCGGTCTGCCCGTGGGCGCGTTCGGAGGCAGGCGCGAGATCATGGAACTGCTGGCGCCGCAAGGTCCTGTTTACCAGGCGGGCACTCTTTCGGGAAATCCCCTGGCAATGGCCGCCGGTCTTGCCGCACTGGGGGTGCTCCGCGACAACCGGGCGACGCTGTATGACGACCTGGGACACAAGGCGGCGACGCTCTGCCGTCGCATGGAAATCATCATAGAGCAACGACACATTCCCGCCGTCATCAGCAGGGTCGGCTCCATGTTCACTCTCTTTTTCACGCCCGGCCCGGTCACCGATTACACGGGGGCGAAAACGTCCGACACGGAGCGTTTTGCCTGTTTTTTCAGAGTCATGCTCGCCGGCGGCGTCGCGATCGCGCCGTCCCAGTTCGAAGCATCATTTATTTCAGCGGCCCACAGCGACGACGACATCGAGGCGACGCTGGTCTGTTTCGAAACCGCCATGGAAACGGCGTTTTCAAGATAAAAACCGGTACCTCCCTC
>JAGYOR010000216.1 GCA_018399535.1 Deltaproteobacteria bacterium
GCACAAGTCTCTTTCTGTAGAATAAAATATCGAGTCATCAGTATGAAAATTCGAGGGATATACAAGAGATAGTGCCGACGCCCGGCCTTCGACGAAGCCTGTCCTGAGCCATGCCGAAGGACTCCACCCCTGAAGGGGCGCACGAGGCCGAGCCTTCGACAAAGCTCAGGCCGAACGGTATGGCCAATAACCGGTCATCCCGAGACCCTGATTTACCCAGGTCATCCTGAGGCCCTGATTTAACCCGGTCATCCCGAGACCCTGATTTAACCCGGTCATCCTCGTGTGCCCCGCAGGGGTAGAGCCCAGTCGAAGGATGGACCGGGCAAGAATGAGCCAGACAATAAAAGTTCCCCTTTCGACCCGGAACGGTTCATGGGTGATTCAGCCTGTTCTGTCATTGCAGCGACAAGGTATTCTCCAGGGCCTTTGGTATATGGCGTATAATATCGATAATCTGCGTCGCGGGCGTTGGTCTCGCGTAGGACCCTGCAACGCGGTTGGTCCTCATCGCAACGACCGCCGCTTCTTTGATATTCATCCCCGAACAGATAAGCGCGGAAAGAATGCCGGTAAGGGTATCGCCGGTCCCGCCGATCGCCTCCATGACCTCTTCGACGGGGCTGTCTACTTCGCTTAGTATTCCCTCCCTGCCGGCAAGGCAGTCTTTCTTCCCCTTCACCAGAAGATAGCGTGCCGCATTGTTGTGTTCGTACGCGCGGGCGATCAGGTCCGGTACCCTATTCTCGTCGTGAAGTATGAACCCCCGCGTGTAAAAGGGATGAGGCGCCGTCTCGTCCGCCAGAAATGACAGCTCTCCGATATCCGGAGTGAACAGGTCATACATCGCGGCGTGCCCGCTCATTTTCGCAACGTACATGAATCCGGCGTCGGCTATCAGGACGGGCCTCGTTTCCATGCCATGAATAACCTGCTGCAGGCGGTTATGCCAGTGAACGATCGGCTGAAGATAATGAAACGTAACGGTGTGAAACGTCGAAGCAGCGAAGCCGTCTACCAGATGTTTGTAAAGGTTTCTGCTCCCTGTTCCCCGTCCGATGTCGCCCACGACACACCCGAAGGGGGGCGGCGTGCCGAGCACCTCCGAGGTCTTGACGGCCGCGCCGATCAGGGCCGCCGTTCCCCGGTCAACCGGGATGCGTCTTCCGTCGATGCGGATGTCGCCGTTTTCCATCGTCACCCCGCCCGTAAGCAGGGGAAAGTCTTCGACCGGTATCGTTCCAGCTATTCCAAGCATTGGCGCCGTACCTCCTCGTAGGCCAGTTGCAGCGCGTATCCGCACAGGGTGTGGCCGATCGCCCTTGGAGAAGGCGCGTCGTCGAGAGACCGCCCTACCATCTCGCAGGCCAGGTAAGGGACATCGGGGCACCCTCCGCCGGAGACATTCACGATCATTCCCGTCCCTTTTTCAATGGTCAGCTTCATATTGGCCGCCCGGACCATGACATACCCGCCGAAATCCTTGACGTGGAAAAGATCAACCGGCTGCAGGAGAGGACCCGTGACGGGGACCACCTGGAGGGGTACGACTCCACTCGCATCGAGGATCCTGAGGATATTCAGCTCTTCGATGAGGGGAAACTCGATGACCAGGTCGCAGCCGCTCCGGACCTCGGGAGGAGGCCCCATGACGCGGACCTCCCAGCCTTCCCGTTTCAGGATATCCTCCGCCTGAATCACCTCTCCGGTGTGCTCGAAGACCATGATCCCGCGATCGGCATTCCCGTTGCTTCCCGGCGAACTCCCTTTCTGCTTTTCCTTGAAAAATCCCAGAATAGACACGTTTATCACTTCCTGATCGTGATCCGAAAGACGCCGGCCTCTTCGGCGACATCCGTCACGTCCCAGCCCTTATTTTC
>JAGYOR010000217.1 GCA_018399535.1 Deltaproteobacteria bacterium
CCATGGAACAGGCGCACCGGGCCGCGGCTGTGATCCTGGCGTCCGAAGTCGCGAGTGCCTGGTTCGCGCTGGCAGCGGACAGGGAGAACCTTGATCTGGCACGGCGCACCCTCGAGACCCGTGAGGAACACAGCAGACTCATCAGGGCGCGGTACGAAAACGGGGTCGCGTCCGAGCTCGATCTTCAGAGAGCCAGGACGCTGGTGGAAACGGCACGCAGGGACGTGGCGCTTATTGCCAGACGGGTGGCTGAGGGTGAGAACGCGATTATGCTGCTCGCAGGAACGCGGGTTTCCCGTGACCTCCTGCCTTCAGGTTTCAATACCGTTGATCCTCCCGTTGACGTATCACCCGGACTGTCGTCTGAAGTCCTCCTGTCGCGGCCTGATGTACTCGCGGCCGAACACCGTCTCAAGGCCGCCCACGCGAATATCGGGGCCGCCCGTGCGTCGTTTTTTCCGCGCATTACCCTGACATCGTCCCTCGGTACGGCAAGCGGCGATCTTTCAGGACTGTTCGGTTCGGGATCGGAAACCTGGAATTTTGTTCCGCGCGTTACGATTCCCATTTTCGACCGTCGTATCAGACCGGCGTACGAGGTGACAAAGGTTGAACGTGAAATGGCGGTCGCCGAGTATGAAAAAGCGATCCAGACCGCTTTTCGCGAGGTGGCGGACGTCCTTGCCGCGCGCGGAACAGTGAATCAGAGGATCGAAGCCCAGGAAGCCCTGGTTCGTGCGGCGGAGAAAACATTTCGAATATCGGAAGCGCGTTACAACGACGGAATCGACAGTTACCTGGGCGTTCTCGACGCGCAACGGTCGTTCTACGCGGCAAAACAGGGACTGATTTCACTTCGACTCGAACAACTGGTAAACCAGGTGAATCTTTACAAGGCGCTCGGCGGATGGATACGGTGAAACAAAGCATCCGGCATGAAGGACGGAACGGGATGACGATGTCTGTCTTCGAGGTCCGAAAGCCTCGAAGAATGCCGATAATTTTTTTATTTTACCTGGTTTTCTTCTACTTCTTTCACGGGGTGGCGACTCCGGTCCATGCCGAGCTGAGCCGTGACAACCGCGCGCGAACGTCGGACACGGTCACCGTCTACCTGGAAAATGACCTTTTCGGTTTCGAAAACAGGGATCGTTACTATACTCACGGAATGAAGATTTCCTGGGTATCGAGGGACCTGAGTGATTACAGGGACATTTTGGAGCTGCCTCCCCGGATGATCCGGCTTATCGACCGTCTTCCCTATGTCAATGATCCAGGCGATATTCGAACGGTTTCTCTGTCGCTGGGGCAGAACATATATACGCCTGAAGACAAGGGGCGGCGGGACCTGATTTCCAATGACCGGCCCTACGCGGGCGTTACCTACCTGGGGCTGGGCCTGCAGAGCAAGAGTACGCGACGGATGGACACGTTCGAGTTCGATTTCGGAATCGTTGGGAGGCATTCCTACGCTGAAGACTGCCAGATCGCGATTCACCGCGAGATTGGTTCGATCAAGCCTCAAGGATGGGAGCACCAGATTCACGATGAGCCGCTTTTGAACCTGTACTTCGAGCGGAAAAGGCGGTTCCTGGAAAAAAAGTTTTCTTCAGGATGGGGATTCGATCTCATTCCGCATTTTGGTGTTGCAGCAGGGAACATGTTGACCGGACTTAACATGGGTGGACAGGCCCGTTTTGGATGGAACCTGCCCGGGGATTTCGGAACATACCTGATTCGCCCGGGATCGGACAGCAGTGCTCCCGTCGGTGACGAAGATCCCCGTTTCCATGAGTCGAGGCAGCGAGTCGGAGTACACTTTTTTGTCGCCGTCGACGGAAA
>JAGYOR010000218.1 GCA_018399535.1 Deltaproteobacteria bacterium
GGTTCATCTGGTGGGCGACGATCGGATTCGCCTATGTTCACTTTTCGGTCTCACTGGGGGCATGGGGCGTTGTGTTTTTCTTCAGCGGCCACATCCTGGCAGACCTCGTATGGTACAGCGGAGTATCGTTTTTATTTTCGCGGGGAAAACGGCGCCTGTCAGGCGCCGTTTATCGTGGAATCATCGGGTGCTGCGCTTTACTTCTACTGCTTTTCGGGGTATGTTTCATTGCTTGGAGCATCGGAAGTGTTGTGCAGGATATTGATTTTTCCATGAGGTGATTCTGTCATGCTGTCTGAAAAGCGGATTCTTCTGGGTGTTACGGGCGGTATTGCCGCGTACAAGGCGGCCGAGCTTATCCGCTCCTTTGTCAAGGCCGGCGCCCGGGTGCGTGTCGTCATGACGGAATCCGCGTGCCGTTTCATAACGCCGATGACGCTGGGAACGCTTTCCGGCGGCGAGGTATATACCGACACCTTCCAGACCACGAGGGACGGGGAGATACCCCACATCGACCTTGCGTACTGGGCCGATCTGGTCGTGGTGGCGCCGGCGACGGCCAACATTCTTGGAAAGATCGCCGGCGGCATGGGAGACGACCTGCTGAGCACGACGATGCTTGCCGTGACGGCCCCGGTGCTGCTGTGTCCCGCAATGAATTCGAACATGTATGCCAACCCCGCGGTGCAGGCGAATATTAAAAAGCTCTCCGAAATGGGATACCGGGTACTTGATGCCGATTCAGGGGATCTGGCATGCCGGACGACGGGTCCCGGTCGTCTGCCTGATACGGCGGACATAGTGGAAGCCGTCGAAACGATACTGGCAAAGAAGGATCTCGCGGGTGTCCGTGTCCTCGTAACAGCTGGTCCCACGCAGGAACCGCTTGATCCGGTGCGGTTCATCACCAATCATTCTTCCGGAAAGATGGGTTTCGCCCTTGCGCAGGCGGCACGGCGAAGGGGCGCCGACGTGACCCTTGTCAGCGGTCCCGTTTCACTGGAAGCGCCTCCGGGCGTGGAAGTGGTGCCGGTACAAGACGCCCGCAGCATGCGGGACGCCGTCATGAGCCGTCTCGCCGGGGCGGATGTGATTATCAAGGCGGCGGCCGTCTCGGATTACCGCCCCAGCGAAACTTCCCTCTCAAAAATTAAAAAAAGCGATGAAACATTGACCGTGACCCTCGAAAGAAACCCCGATATTCTCGCTTCCGTGGGTGAGGAAAAGGGTAATCGTATACTCGTCGGGTTCGCCATGGAAACAGAGGATCTTGTTGAAAACGCGCAAAGGAAGCTGGTGTCGAAAAACCTGGATCTCATTGTGGCGAACGACCTGAGCGAACCGGGAGCGGGCTTTCGCCATGACACGAACGCCGTCCGTATACTGGACCGGGACGGCGGCGTGGAAACACTTCCTCTCATGGACAAGAAGGAGGTGGCCGACCGGGTTCTAGACCGGGTCGCCGCCCTGTTGGAGAAGCGGGCATAATGACGCCGGAAGGTGTGGAAACGGTCGGAATACAGCCGGAAGAACGGGATGAAATGCTCCTGCTGGCCGGTTCTTTGAGGCGCCGCCTCGTTGAAGCGGCGGAAGGAGTCCCATGGTCGCGTTTCATCATGACCGGCGTCGAGGCTGTTCCTTTCGACGAAGAGGCTGTGGAGATACCGGCGGATGAGGGGGGCGTTGGAGGGAGAACCCTGGAGGAAATTCGAGCGGAACTTGGTGATTGCAGCCGATGCGGGCTGCATGAGACGAGGCGTAACATCGTGTTCGGCGAAGGAAATCCAGATGCGGAGGT
>JAGYOR010000219.1 GCA_018399535.1 Deltaproteobacteria bacterium
CGTTGCACCAGGTTCACACCGGGTGAAACGGGGGCCGACGGATGCGGCAATGTGTTCTTAACTCGCGAACGCTTCTTTGACTTCCCGTTTCCAGATGCAAAGAAGCTTTCCGCCGTGGGCCTGGCACTGAACCAGCTCCCACTCGCTTTCCCCCTCCTTGTCCAATAGTCCTTCCAGCTGGTCCTGGCCGCCCGGTATGCCGTCGACGACACAGGTTCCCGTATCGTTGCAGGCAATTGCCTCGGGCGGAATAATGTGGTCCAGGTCGACGATACTCGTTTTATATTTCCATCGCGCCATGATTGATTCCCCCTTTCACCTGTTCTGCATCGTTGACGCTGTGTCCTTTCGACGGTACGCCCCGGTTATACGGCGGTATTCCTGTCGCCCGCTGCGGGCGGTTTTTATTTTTTGTCGAGTGAATAAAAAAGCAGCCTCGATGCCCCCGGTCGGAATGAGGTACGATGAATGAACGGGAATATCTTCCATGACGGAGACACGGAATCCCGTTGCGTTTCCACTGAAGTGATGTCCCGGCGGTCATTGCGCTTCACCCCTGCCTGAGACTGCAATCGGAAGAGGCGCGTATTCCCGGTGTACCCGGCGCCCGATGGACCATGCCGACACGGCATGATCGAACATCGGCGGGAATTATAAAGAGGCAACGCGCCCGGTTCCAGCGACGCCGTGTCACGCGAGGGAAGGCGCAACGCGTCATTTTCCTGAACAGTCATACAACACTGCGCCCCTGTAGAAACGGCACGGCAACCGTCTCCGCCTTTTGCGGGTCACTGACCGTTGTTCCGCAAAAAGCGGAGTATCTATACCCCATTTCGAAATCTTTGTCAAAAGAATGCTCGTTCCCCCAAAATCCGTGATTGCTTATGCATAGAGTGGGTTTTTGAATCTTTCAGTACGAAAAAGCGACGAATCAAGAGGAGCGTGCACCATCTTTTTTATATCCTTCGACTTTTCATACTGTGACGTTGCATACTGATGACTCGGCGACGTACTCTACAGAAGTTCAATCGCGGATTTCGGGTCGTTCCATTTTTTCTGTCGCCTGCTGGTAGTGCTTTGCTTTCGTGGTTGGCGGCGTCTTCGCTTGACACCAATCCGGGGGGACCGTATAAACGAACAATACGGGAACATATCCGGCGGGATTACTGATAATGGAAATACCCAGACAACCCACAGAAAAAAAGATCCACATCGGGTTCCGCCGGGCCATGATGCTGCTCGGTCCCTACGTCTGGAAGCGGATCAGGGCGCAGGTTCAATCCGTGTGGCTCATCATCGTCTACCTGTTTCTTTTTCAGATCCTGGTGTTGCGTCTCGCGGTCGACGACGCCCTCGTTATTTCCACGGGACTCGTTATCGTCATACTCGGACTTACGCTTTTTCTGGAAGGGCTCTTCCTGGGGCTCATGTCGCTCGGGGAGGCCATAGGCCTGCGGCTTCCCCGGAAGTCCGGAATTACCGTTATTCTCGCGTTTTCCTTTATTCTTGGCGTGGGCGCCACATTCGCGGAGCCGGCCATCGGCGTCCTTCGCATGGCTGGTTCGTCGGTACTCGCCTGGGAAGCGCCCCTCCTGTTTCTGCTGCTCAACAAGCACGCTGATTTCCTGGTTTACGCGGTGGCTGTCGGGGTTGGAGTCGCCGTCATGGCGGGGATGCTTCGATTCATGTA
>JAGYOR010000022.1 GCA_018399535.1 Deltaproteobacteria bacterium
CCCCGCCTCCCCGCGGTGGTCTACGCCAACCTGTCGCACCTGTGCGTCGAAGCGGAGCGGATCGATCTGCTGGAGGCCGTGCTGCTGCACGAGGTGGAAAAGGAACCCGGCAGCATCGAGGCCTGGGCCAATCTCGCGTCGGTACAGGTATCGCTGGGCAAGCTCGATGACGCCCTCGACGCGGCGGCGACCGCCCTGGCCCGCTGCGGTATCGACGTGAGAGTGCTGGAACGGGGCGCACAACCGGGAGGCATGCTGGGACTGGTGTCCCGAAGCTATCCCGATAATGCCGATCCGTCGGAGAAAATCGCGGCCTTCCGCGACGTGGCCGCTTCCGACCCGCATATCACGTTTCATCCCAGGGCGAAAATAATGTCAGCTCGTGGGTACGCCGGGAATTTCACGGTCCATTTCACTACCGACGGGGAAGAGCTGCAGGTAAACGCGGGAGCCGTCATCATCGCAACCGGGGGGCGGGTTCTGCCGCCGAAGGGATACTATCGCTACGGCGAGATACAAGAGATCGTCAGCCAGATTGAGCTCGAGGCCCGTTTCAGGAAGGGACCCGTCAAAAAAGAAAACGTCCTGTTCATTCAATGCGTGGGCGCCCGTTGCGAGGAGCGGCCCTATTGCTCGACCATCTGCTGCCCCGCAAGCATCAAGAACGCGATGCGGATCATGGATGAAAACGAGAACGCCCGTGCATGGATTCTGCACCGGGACATCATGATGCCGGGGACCACCCTCGAGGCGTACTACAAGAAAGCAATGGAACGGGGCGTGCGGTTTATCCGTTACGCGGAGAGCGATCAGCCGAGCATCCTGGGGGACGGAGCCGTCGAGGCCGTCGAGGTCCGCGACGATGTTACCGGCGACACGCGGACGATTCCAGCGGACCTGGTCGTACTCAGCACACCCCTTATCGCGGGGACGGACGCGGCGGCCATCGGGGACCTCTTCGGCATTCAGCGTGACAAATACGGATTCTTCAGGGAGATATACCCGCTTCACCCCGTTGAAACCCGGATCGACGGCGTTTACATCTGCGGTTCCGCCCGGTGGCCCGTTTCCTCGGAACAGGCCATGGTACAGGGTGAGGCGGCCGCCATGAAAGCGGCCGTGCTCGCGGGAAGGCAAACCGTCAGGGCGTCAGAGTTCAGCCGTGTGCCGGGTCCGAAATTCGGTCACGCCCGCGTGAACGAGGATACCTGCTCGGGATGCGGTAACTGCGCCGCGGTCTGTCCCTTCGACGCGATCAGGCTGCAGCGCCGGAACGAGGCGGGAGGATACCGGATGGTAAGCCGGGTTATCAAGGTTCGCTGCAAGGCCTGCGGAAACTGCCTTTCCGTCTGCCCGAACGGAAGCATGCAGATGCCTGAAATGAACACAAAATCATTATACGGCATGGTGGGGAAGGCCTTTTCGTGAGCCGACAGGAAGAAACAGGATGGCAATGGAAGTAAGCAACAGGCACGAGCAGCAGGAAGCGGCCGACCGGACTCCCCGGATTCTGGTTTTCGCCTGTAAGTGGTGCGGCCTCATCGGCGCCGACGGCGCGGGGAGAAAGCGCGAACCCCTGCCGCCGAATTTCCGTGTCATTCCCGTGGAATGCGCCGGTTCCGTGGAACCGGACGCGATCATCAGGGCCTTCGCGGACGGCATGGACGGCGTGATCGTCATGGGGTGCCACCTGGGCGGGTGCCGCTTCAACGACGCCAACCACGCGGCGCTCAAGAGGCTGGAACTGTTGCAGGCGCTGCTCGAAGGCGCCGGCATCGGGAGCGACAGGCTTCTCGTAACCTTCGGGACGGCTCACGAAGATCACCAGTTCGCCGGAATAATGCGGAGCTTCACAAACCTGATTGCGAAAAAAGAACCACTTGATGCCTGGACCTCTTCAAGGGCGAGGATGGCATAAATGAAAACGGAACAGGCAATGATCGACCAGGCGAAATCTCTGCTGAAAAAACTGCTTCGGGACGGAGAAGTAACGGCCGCCTTCGGTCTCGCGCGCGTTACAGGCGATGTGACGGCTCCGCGCATTTTTACGACGCCCGAAGAAGTCGATTCCCTGGTGCTCGAACCGAAATGGCCCCTGGCGAAGCCGGCGATGGAAATTCTTCGAACAGCGCCCGAGGGATATCGCCTGGCCGTGGTATGCCGCGGTTGCGATGAGCGGGCGCTCTTCGAACTGATCAAGCGGAACCAGGTGGACGCCGACGCCCTTGTCACGGTGGGAATCGCTTGCAGTGAAGAACAGGCGCGGGCCTGTCTCTGCGACCGTCCCTATCCGTCGAAACTCGACATCGGCGAGGCCGTTCACGGCGTCGATCCCCTTGATGATCCCGGTGTCAAATACCTGCTCGAGGGGGACACGCACACCCGCATGGGCCGCTGGACACGGGTTCTCAAACGCTGTATCAAGTGTTACGGGTGTCGGAATTCATGCCCCATCTGTGTTTGCGATCCCTGCAAGCTGGAGGGGGAACCCTGGGTGCGGCGGGGCATCATACCCACGGAGATTCTCTCGTTTCATCTTATACGGGCCTTTCACCTCGCCGATACCTGCGTTGCCTGCGGAGCCTGCCAGGAGGCCTGCCCGGCCGGCATACCACTGGTGACGCTTCAGCACGCGATGCGCAGGGCCCTGCGCGAGGGATTCGGATACGAAGCAGGCCTGGATGTTAAAGAAAAAACACCCATCCTGTTCGATTTTACACAAGCGCCGGAGAAGAATCAGCCGGTGCCGGACTGGATCAACACATTGAGAGACTGAGATGGACTGTCGTTTTGTCAGAACAACCTGCCCTTTTTGCGGGACCGGATGCGGCATGCTGCTGAAGGTGGTGGACGGACGGGTCGTGGACACCCTGCCCGACCGGGAAAGCGTGGTCGGTAACGGGCATCTCTGCATCAAGGGATGGTCGGCCCACGAGTTTGTTCATCATCCCGACCGGCTGACCCACCCCCTGGTGAAAAAAGGAGACTCGTTCGAGCAGATTTCCTGGGAGGACGCCATTTCCCTGGCCGCCGAAAAGTTCCGGGAAATCGCCGAACAATACGGCGGCGACGCCGTGGGAGGATTCTCGTCGGCCAAGTGCACCAACGAGGAGAACTACCTTTTCCAGAAGCTGATACGGGCGGGTTTTCAGAACAATAACGTGGATCATTGCGCCCGGCTTTGACACGCCGCGACGACGGTGGGTCTGGTCCAGACCTTCGGAAGCGGGGCGATGACAAACTCGATCACTGATCTGGCCGGGTCGGAGTGTATTTTTATCATCGGGTCGAACGCGGCGGAAAGCCACCCCATCATCATGGGGGAAATCTACAAGGCAATGGACGCGGGCGGTACGGTGATCGTCGTTGATCCTCGACGGACGGCGGTGGCCGAAAACGCGAACATCCATCTCGCCATCGAACCGGGAACGGACATTCCTCTGCTGGCGGGCATGATGCGCCATATCATCGACGAGGGACTTTACGACGCGGAATTTATCGAGGAGCGCACCGAGGGCTTCGACGAATTCAGGCAATTCGTCGAGGGATGGACCGTCGAAGAAGCGTCGCGCCAGTGCGGCATCGAGTCGTCGATGATCAGGCGGGTCGCCGAGATCTACGCGAAAGCTGATGAATCGGCCGTCGTCTACTGCATGGGAATCACCCAGCATGTCTGTGGATCGGACAACGTGATCGCCCTCTGTGATCTTGCCATGCTCTGCGGCAACGTGGGAACGGAGCATTCAGGCGTCTATCCCCTGCGGGGGCAGAACAACGTCCAGGGAGCCTGCGATATGGGCGCCCTGCCCAACGTCTATCCCGCGTATCAGTCCGTGACGGACCCGGATATCAAGGCGAAATTCGAAGAGGCCTGGGGGCGTCCGCTTTCAGACAAGCCGGGCCTCACGGTCGTCGAGATGGTCCGCTCGGCGGGCTCGAAAATACGCGGCCTTTTCATAATGGCCGAGAACCCGGCACTTTCCGAGCCGGACGTCAATCACGTCGTCGAATCACTCAGTAAATTCGATTTTCTCGTCGTGCAGGACATCTTCATGAGCGAGACGGCCCGTTTCGCCGACCTGGTTCTTCCGGGAAGCAGCTTCGCCGAAAAAGACGGCACCTTCACGAACACGGAACGACGGTTCCAGCTTGTGCGCAAGGCGATAGACCCCCCCGGTTCCGCGAAACAGGACTTCTCGATTCTCTGCATGCTCGGCAACGCCCTGGGGCTGGATTTCAACTACGAAAGCCCCGCCGACGTCATGTCCGAGATCAACCGGCTCGCTCCCGCCTATGGCGGAATCACCTACGACCGCCTGGAACGGCAGGGATTGCAGTGGCCCTGTCCGAACGAGGAGCACCCCGGCACGCGCTTTCTGCACCAGGGGCGGTTCACCAGGGGGAAGGGGCTCTTCGTCGTACCGAATCACGTGGCGCCACAGGAACTGCCGGACGATGAATATCCCTGGTATTTGAACACGGGGCGCATGTTCGCCCATTACCACACGGGCACCCTGACACGCCGCGCGAAGCAGCTGGACCGCGAAGTGAGCCGGCCGTACGGAGAAATCAATTCTGAAGACGCCACGCAGCTGGACGTCGGTGAAGGCGGGGCGCTTCGCGTTACCAGCCGGCGCGGCAGCATCGTGGTCGACGCGAAAATCACTGACCGCGTGAAAAAGGGATCGATCTTCATTCCCTTTCATTTCACCGAAGCGAGGGCCAATACATTAACCAATCCCGCTCTCGATCCCCGGTCGAAGACGCCGGAATTCAAGGTGTGCGCCGTTCGGGTCGAGAAAGAGGAATCGTGATGGAAACAACGGAGCAGGCCGTCAACCGGATCAATCGCGAAGCGGGCATTTACGCGTGCGTCGAGTGCGGCCGTTGCACCGCCGTCTGTCCCATGGCGGAAATGTACACAACTTTTTCCGTGGCCATGTCGCCGCGGGGCATCATCAAGAAGGCAATCATGGGCGAAGATCTGATCCACGACGTCAATCTCTGGTACTGCACCGAGTGTAACGCCGGAACCGACGTCTGCCCCCAGGGCGTGAGTTGCCGCGACCTCGTGCGCGGCCTGCGCGAGATCGCCGTCAAAGAAGGTCTCGGCGATAAAGCGCAGATATGCCCGCGTTGCGGCGAACGATTCGTCGCGGTGCCCGTGGAGGAATTCGTGCTCTCGCGGCTGGCCGCGGAAGCACACGGCGTGCACGAG
This sequence comes from Deltaproteobacteria bacterium, assembly GCA_018399535.1. GTDB lineage: Bacteria > Desulfobacterota > Syntrophia > Syntrophales > UBA2210 > MLS-D. The sequence goes on from JAGYOR010000022.1 coordinate 5,219, forward strand.
TTGCTGAAAGTGTGCCCCGCCTGCCGGCGGGACCTGTATGTCACGAGAAACGCCTGATTATGACGTGGCGGGCGAAAAAAATAATAATTATGATCCGGTAACGTTTTAAAAGGGAAACACAATGTCGGAACCGGCAAAAAAACTGGATAATATCATCACCCTGGAAGATCTGAGGCCGCGGCGGAAAGAGCGGTTCTTCCTGGCGGATTATGTCATGCCGGCGCGGCACCCGAACATTCTTTTCGATCCACGGAAATGCACCGGGTGCGGCACCTGCGAGATGGTCTGCTCCCAGCGGAACCGGTCCGTGATTGCCCCGGCGTCGTCCAGTATCAGGGTGCTCCGCGACGAAGAAAACGGGAAAAATTTCGCCATCTATTGCCAGCACTGCCGGGATCCGCTCTGCATAGAGGCCTGTCCCACCCGCGCCATCGAAAAAGACGAAAACGGCATCGTCAGCATCAACAAGCTCTTCTGCGTGGAATGCGGTCTGTGCACACTGGCCTGTCCTGAATCGGCCCCGCTGCGTGACTGCAAGACGGGCGAGATCAACAAGTGCGATCTGTGCGGCGGCGATCCGCTCTGCGTGAAACACTGCCCCGAAAAGGCCCTCACGCTGACCAGGGGTAAATTCTTCCGCTGGATCAAGTTTGCCCGCTGGACGGTGCAGGCGGCGTCGTTCCTCCTGCTCGTCATGATCTTCGTGGGAACATTCTGTTTCTTCAAGGCGGGCCAGGTGAGCTTTGCCTGCCCCACGGGCATGCTGCAGAACATCGCGGCCTCGAAAACCATCGTGCTTGCCACGTTGTCGGCGACACTCGCTCTTATTGTTCTTACCATTTTACTGGGGCGGGTCTTCTGCGGGTGGATATGTCCATTCGGATTCGTGCTTGACGTGGTCGGCACGCTCATACCGAAAAAAATCGGCTGGCCGAAATTCCTGAAAAGCCGCCTTACCAAGTACGGCATACTCGGCGGCGCCGTCGGCGCCAGCGCCGCGCTGGGTTTTCAATCATTCTGCGTGGTCTGCCCCATCGGGGCACTCTGCCGATCTTACGGGGCGCAGGGATTCATAAAAGGCGCCGGAGTAGCCGTGGTTCCCCTTCTCGCTTCGACGGAAATCGCGCAGCGTCGGGCCTGGTGCCGCTATTTCTGCCCCGTTGGTGCCGTCCTCGCCCTCCTGACGAAACTCGGCCTGCTCAAGATCGTCATCGGGGCGACAAGCTGCAAGAAATTTTCCTGTACCCAGTGCGCCGAGGTGTGCCCCATGGGAATCATCGACCGGGATCTCCTGCGGCAGGGTATTTCACCGAAAATACCAATGTCGGAATGCATTATGTGCATGCGGTGTATCGACCGGTGTCCCTACGGGGCGGTCAAACTTCGATTCCGCTGGCAGAAAGGCGTACCGGGAATCCCGGGGGAAACCAGGATATGAACTTCTTCGAAACGCATTACAACGGAAAGATATTGCTCGTCGACGCGGCGGGACCCTCCGCCGAGTTAATTTCCCTGGATTCGTCCCTCGTCAGGGAATACCTGGGCGGCGCCGCACTGAATCGCGCGCTCTACGACCGGTTCAGCGACGACGATCCCGTCGTCTTCGGAACGGGTCCGCTCACGGGCAGTTTCGCGCCCGCCTCGTGCCTGCTGGTTGCCACCTTCCGGTCGCCGTTCACGGGGCGGATCGCCAACGTGCCGCTTACCCTTCGGACGGGGCCCCAGGTGAAATACACCGGTTTCGATTTCATTGTTATTCGGAGGAAATCGAGCAACCCGGTCGTGGTCGTCGCGCACAACGAAACAGTCAGAATTGCGCCCGGCGAGGCCTATGACGGCCTCCAGCTTTCCGAAATGCTTGACCGGGCGCGCCGGGAGTTCGGCCGTCCCGAATCCTTCGTATGGCCCGGCGCCGTTACGCCGTCCCTGGCAGCGGCGGCGACAGGCAGGGGAGGGGGCTTTGACAGACGGGGCCTCGCGGCGGCACTGACGGAAAAAAATATCAAGGCCCTTTTCATCTACGGGAATGATGGCCTTCCCTTCGGCTCCGACGATCTCGCGCATTCGGACCGGCTCATCGGGGAGATGAAAAAGAACCTCAAGAAAAAAGAAGTCGGTTTCGCCGGCCTTCTTGACAGAATCGGCGCGGACCAGGCGGCCAAAGTCGTTCCGCGGAGAAAGGTCCGCCACATGGCCTGTGCCCGGTGCCCCGTCCCTTGCATGAGCCACATACTCGTACCCAGGGGGGTGAGCGGGACCGACGGCATACTCCTGGCGGATCACCTGGGGTTCGCCGCGCTGGCGGAACACGTCGGAATCGGCGTCTATCGGCTCATCTCCGTGTGTAACGAGGCAGGCATCGACCCCGCTGCCGTCGCCGACTGGCTTGCCGCGGGCGTACCCCAGGAAGAGGCCCTGGGCTTCATAGCGAACCTTGTTAAAGGAAAAGAAAACAACGCGCCCGCCGGTAACCGCGGCGGCGATTTCTACGGACCTCTTTCCGAAGAAGACTGCGATTTCTTCGGCGGCGGACTTCCACCCCTCTACAACGTCGCCGACGATGCATCAATCAAGGCCTGGAAAACACGAACCGCCCGCGCCATGATCCTCGGCGTCTGCCCCATTCTTGCAGCCCGATTCCCCATACTGGATGCCTCGCTGCCCTCGTTCCTCGCCGAAAACACGGCCCAGGCGAAAGCACTGGAACAAACCCTCGAGAGCCTTGCCGAAGCCGTCATCGCGGGCCGGTAAATCCGGCAACACATGAATACCACCAAGGAAAACCCTGTTAACAACATTTTAGTTTACTTCCAGGACTCATTTCGGGTATCATCCCGCAAACACGGCATAAACACTCCCGCCGGGGGACGGGCGGTTCCCGATAAGTTGATAAGTGACCTACGTCCCGCCTCCGCCGCCTGGCTTTTGCAGATGTGGCTGGCCGTTCTCTTTCTGATGTTCTGCGCCATGCGGGAACTGATCCGCGTTCTCGGCAAAGATACATTTATCCACCTCTTTTTTCGACAGGCGAGACAACAAGAATGAAGAAGGAAAATTTTGAATATTAAAAGAATATCCCTTTTACGATCGTTATTATTTCTGGTTCTTGCCTTGATGTTGCTCGCGGGATGCAGTGGTTCCGATGCCAGTCCCGAAGCAGCCGCCCCGCTTTTCGCAGACAACATTAATCTGATCTTCGTGGTCAGTCCGGATTTGGCTCATCACGCGGAAGGGGATATCCATCCGGACACGGCAAACCTCACCCCTCAGGGGTTACAGCGCTCGCTCCTCATGGCCACGTATCTGAAAACGCATGTGCTGGGGAAAAAGAACGTAACCGGCATTTACGCGCTCGCTCCGATGACGCATTTGCAAACCGCAAACCATTATCCCGACATGGCGGCCATCGGGTACATTCAGCAATTTGCCCTGCTCAATCAGATCACCATCAATGGCACGACCGCCAACAGCTACCCGATCAATGCGGCATACGCTCCAGGGGATGTGCCCCTCGGGGTTGTTGAGCCGAATCCATACAGACCCGGCGCCCGGGGGCTGACTTTCAACGACGTGAACGGGAACAATGCTGCCCTGGCAACCCGTATCATCGACGCCAACGTTCCGGGCTTTCATGTCTTCTCAGCGCCCCGGGAAACCATCAGCGCGCTTCTGGCGGATATTAACAAACTGCATAACTATAATCTGAATCTTCCGGCAACCTATAGCGGACCAAACACGGTTTATGCGATATCCATTGAGGCGTCTGGAAGGGCACGTCTGGTTACGCTGGACAGTAAACTGAATCCGCCTGCCACCTACCCGGTACTGCCGTTGCCGGTGGCCGCCGCTTCATGCACGCAACAGACCTATTTCAGCATCACACGAACCGGCGGGGTGAACGGCGTCGTTGTTCCGGCGGGTATGAACACCAACCAAACCGTTTATCTGATCCGGCACGCGGATGCGCATCCGACAAGCAATTTTGAAGACGGCAATTTTGTGGGTGCGGGTCAATGGCGCGCGTTGTCCCTTCCTGACTTTCTGCCCGACGCTTTGCGGGGCCAACCCAGTCCCACCATGGTTTATTCTATCGATCCCGCACAGTCATTTGCTCTGGCGGCTGACTTCAGTGTTTCCTATGTCAGGCCCTCATTAACGGTACTGCCTTATGCCATTGCCAACAATTTGCCCTATGAGCTGATCGCGAGCTTCTATATTGGAGAGGCGACCGATCCGGCCGTAGCCAAGGCCACCAGTGACTTTCTTTTTACCGGCGACAATCTCTCTAATCAAACCATTCTGATGGCGTGGGAGCGTGAACATTATCCACCGCTCGTAACTTACCTTATTCAGAGCTATGGCGGTACTGTCCCGGTTCCGCCGTTGCACTGGCCGCAGGATGATTACGACACCCTCTGGACTGTGACGCTGGACGCCCGGGGCAACCTGACGGTAAACAACGCGCTGTGTGAAGGCATCGATTCCGCGTCATTGCCATCCACGGCGCCTCAATTTTGAGTCCTCAGGATGCACCACTTCGTGGACCCCATAGGACATCCCATAGTGTTCCTCACAGCTTCATTAAAGTATTCGGCGGATAAAGAGCCGAGATTTTTGTTTGTCCAGCATCTTGTCTGATTGAGCGGTGTCCTGCTGTCCTGCTGGAGATACACTTTTCCACCCGATGAAACAGATACGCCGTTTTTTTGCGTAATAAAGCCAGGCGTATCCGGAATTAGAAAACAAAAACAACAGCCAAGAAAGGCGCCTGAACCATGACGACAGAAAAGAAGGAAACCCATCCCATATCCAAAACCGAGGAGTGGCCAACAAAGCATCGCGAGGGATTAACTCGCCGTAATTTCTTAATATTATCAGCCGGGACTGCCGCCTGTGTTTCTTTAGGCTCGCTTACCTACGGATGTGCTAAAGATGCAACCCCGCCGGTTGCGGGATACCCGATTGATGCCGACGTTTACACAACGCTCAAGAAGACGGTTCAGCTAAGCCAGAGTTTCTCGGAGACGATTGCGCCTCAAGATCTTCAGAATATTTCGGAATACGACACAAAAGGCTACGGCGTCTGGGGCGATGGTGGTCCGCTTTCCCCCGTACGGCGCACGGATATCATGTCTTCAGGCTATGATCTGCCGGCCGGCAACCATCCGTCCACGCTTTTGAGATACTTTGCCGTTTCCGATATCCATATCACCGATAAGGAATCCCCTTCGCAGCTTATTTACATGCAGCCTTTAAATGAACATGGCATTGAGGCAGCCGTCACGTCCGTTTATTCACCCACCATGCTTTACACGACCCATGTGCTTGATGCCGCCGTTCAGACCGTCAACGCCCTGCACAAAATGAATCGGATCGACTTCGGTCTGTCGCTGGGCGACACCTGCAACAGCACGCAGTACAACGAACTGCGGTGGTATATTGATGTTTTTGACGGAAAAGTTATAAACCCCAGCTCCGGCGCCCATCTGGGAGCCGACACAATCGATTATCAGAAACCCTTTAAGGCGGCGGGCCTTGATCCCGCGATCCCCTGGTACCAGGCCATCGGCAACCATGATCATTTCTGGCTCGGTTCCATCCCGCCGGACGCAGGGAATCTCCGAAGAACCTGTATCAGCAATGAAGTCATTGCCCTGCCCAATGTCCTTTATCGGGGGTCTGCTATCTATGACAAAACGCCGCCTCTGTATTATATGGGCGTCCTCGATGGCGCCACGCCGACCGGCGCGATTATCAAAGCCGGTAAGGTCGGAGATCCCGGCTTCACCAGCCCGCCGATCGTTGCCGCAGACAGCAATCGGCGTTCCCTGACCAAGGCCCAGTGGAGACAAGAGTTTTTTAACACTTCTTCGAGTCCTGCCGGTCACGGTTTCAACCTGGTGCCTCCCGATCAGGACGAGGGTTTTGCGTGCTACAGCTTCGTGCCGAAATCAGCGATACCGATCAAAGTGATTGTGCTCGACAATACCCAGCGCCAGGACGACGGCGCCACCAGCATCCACGGACGCGGCTTTCTGGACGAGGCGCGATGGGAATGGCTGAAAGACGAACTGAAAGCCGGCGATGAAGCCAATCAGCTCATGATCATTGCCTCGCACGTTCCGATTGGTGTTGCCCCGCACAAGAGTGTCCTTGGCGGAAGAGACACCTACATGGACTGGTTTGATAATTCCGACAATCCCACAAGCATGCAGAACGCGGTGACTCTGGCGGAGCTGATTGCGGAGCTGCAAAGCCACCCGAATCTGATCCTGTGGATGGCGGGGCACCGTCATGTCAATATCGTCAAGGCCTTTGTCTCCGATGATGCCTCGGCGCCCGAGCGGGGCTTCTGGCATGTTGAAACATCATCGCTCCATGATTTTCCCCAGCAAATGCGTTTCTTCGAGATCAATCTCAACAGTGACTATACGATTTCCATCGTGACCACCAACGTCGATCCGGCGGTCAAGGAAGGGACGCCTGCCTGGACGGCGCGCAAGTACGCGGTCGCCGCCCAGCAGATCGTTAATACAAATCTGAGGCCCAGCTACCCCAGTGCGGATCCCACCCTTCCCGCAGGTCTGGACCCGTCGGTTGAAACGACCAAAGCGGCCATGGACACGACGATTAATTCTTACAATGCGGAACTGCTTGTGGAATTGAGCCCGGCCATGAAGGCCCATCTGGCCAGGACAAGGGGACGTAGTTAACTTATCAACTTACTGGATTGCTTTCAAGTGTGCGCGAGGAGATATAGCCCAAAGTTGTGGATTGGTGGATAAAAAAAGCGTACCGAATGGTGTTTTGTGACAAGCAACAAAAACAACCGAATGGAGAATACGCTTGCGAAGAAGTCTATCGTGACTGAAGAAAGAAGTCCAGCAAGTGAGATCGATTTTGGAAGAGGTTTCGCGCAACGGTGCCCGCGAGATGCTTCAGGCAGCCATAGAGAATGAAGTGGCCGAGTATCTGGAACGACATAGCTGGATGACCGACGAGAAGGGGCATAGACTGGCCGTCAGGAACGGCTATCTTCCGGAACGTGACATTGTATCCGGTATTGGTCCTGTGTCGGTGCGACAGCCCCGCGTTGATGACCGGAAGGTTCGCAAACAGGGGGCTGGAACCATTCACCTCCGGGATTCTTCCCCGGTATCTCCGTCGGGTTCCCAGTATCGACAACCTGATACCGGTCTTGTACTTGAAAGGAGTATCGACGGGTGACTTTTCCGAGGCTCTGTCGGCCATCCTGGGACCTTCGGCGGCTGGGCTGTCGGCCACGAACATTGTGCGATTGAAAGCCTCCCGGGAGACTGATTATCGGGCTTGGTCTCAGCGCGATCTGAGCGACAAGGAGTATATCTTCAGGGACGCTATCAAATAATTAAATAACTTCCCGCAGCTTCCTGGTTCGAAACCTTCACAGAACTCTTCTCTCCGTCATTCCGGACACCGCATCAAGTACGGGGCATGTTTTGTCCGGCAAGGTTCCTTCCTTCCGTCTTGAAGAGGGAATTTCAGTGTGGAGTCATTCATTCATCCCCCCTGTCGAAGGGGGGACGCAAAAGGAGAGGGGAGTCAAAGGGGGAAAATCAAAGGTGGGGACAGAAAGGAGAGGGGAAGAGAAGAGGAAAACGGTAAGGAAGGAAATCAAAGGAGAGAAAAAAGGCGGAATATTTTCCTTTCCGTCCATTCGTACGCTTGCTTCCTTCTTGAAGAAGAGGAAGAGAGGGAAGCTGTTCCATGCCCGGGATGCCTCGCGCATGTTTCCGGTTGGCCTTCCCGGCATTTTATCGGTTGAGTCAAAATGAAAACATGGTATGTTCCGAAAACGTCCCGACGGTTTGCCGCGTGCGAGCCGGAGAGGGTGTGATGTCCCGCCGGTTGAAGAAGCACCGGGTAACAGGGAGTAAATTATTAAATTATAATGCAAAAAGGAGAAACCATGAACACGATTGAAAAGGCATTGATGCACGGGTTGTTTGTCCATCTGCATCACAATATTGACAAGGTGATCGATTTCAAGAGCTTTCAGGCGCTGAACCAGGAAGTGGACAAGGTCTGGCCGGGCGCCCTTTTGGTGGGACCGGAAGCCAACGACGACGCCGCGGTCTTTCAGTTCCCCGGTGTTGACGGGTTTGTCGTCGGCAAGATGGAAAGCCACTGTTCTCCCTGTGTACCCCGGCCCTACGACGCGTCGGCGACCGGAGCCGGCGGCGCCATGCGTGACGTGGTCGCCATGGGCGGCCGTCCGGTGTTTCTGCTCGACTTCATCGGTACGCGTCCCCTCGACCAGGAAGTCATCGTGGGCCCCTGCGGCTTCCAGGGACACTGCACCTGCGGCAAATGCAAGGTGATGACCAGCCAGGACCGGCTGAACATCATGATACAGGGCATCAGGGACATGTGCGCCCAGATGGACGTGTTCGTGGTGGGAGGGGGATTCTCCACGTCTTTCTCCGATATCGTGCCCGCCGTGGTGGTCGCGGTAATCGGGAAGCTGGTTACGGAAAAGCCGCTTACGAAGCCCGCCAAGAATGTCGGCGACAAAATTATAATTATCGGCGTGACCGGGAACGACGGCAACGACACGCTGTTCCGCGCGGGCCTCGTCGATGAGATGCGTCCCGCCGTGGCCCTGTTCAAGGAAGAAAAGACCGCCATGGAGGCCGCGCTGGCCGCTTTCGCCACGGGGAAGATAAACGCCTGTTCGGACCTGGGCGCGGCGGGGATCGGCGCCGCTGTCTGCGAATCGGCACGGTACGGCTCCCGGGGCGCGCGTGTCGATCTTTCGAAGGCGCCTGTTTCCGTGAAGGACATCACTCCCCAGGAAATCCTGATTTGCGAGACGCAGGCGCGTTATATCGTCCAGGTGTCTCCGGAGTCGGTCGACGAGGTGGTGGAGGCGATCCGGTCGAAGACCGACAATGTCGCGGTTATAGGCGAGATCACAGACGACGACAGGGAAGTGTTCGAGTACGACGGGGAAGCCATAGCAACGATTCCCAACAAGCCTTCACAGGAGACCCTGGAAGAGTTGCGAAAGGGCGAGTGACGGTCGCCGATCTGTTCAAGCCGACCGTCAAATGTCAGGAGCGCCGCATGCCTCGATTCAACGCATATCCCCGGCCGCAACCCGGTGAAATGGCCGAACTGGACACTCTTGCCGCCGACCTGGTGAACCGCCGGTTCAACCAGTGGGGGTATCCCTTCGATCAGGACGTGGCCATGGAGGCCTACAACCGGTGGCTCGCGGATACCGGTCTCGCGGATATCACGCTGATTAACGTTGGCGATCCCTGGAAGAAAGACTGGGACATGCTCTCCAGCGACGTGATCGAGCGCAGGGTGCTCGATTTCTGGGCGGAGCGATACGGCTTCGAGAATAATCACTGGGGCGTTATCACCAACGGCGGCACCGACGGCAACATGCACGGCCTGTATTTCGGCCGCAAGGTGCTGGAGGCGGAGACGGGGAAGGCGCCGATCCTGTACGTGTCGGAGGAGGCGCACTATTCCGTCAAGAAACTGGCGGACATTCAGAATATCGAGGAATGCGTCGTCAGGGCCGTGCCGACGGGACAGATGGACACGGCAGACCTTGAGGCGAAGCTCGATCCGTCCCGGCCCGCGCTCATCGCCGTCGCCGTGGGCGGCACCTTCAAATCCGCCGTCGACGACCAGGCGGCGATCAACGACGTTATCGAGCGCGTCAGGCCCTGCGCCGTCTATCGCCATGTCGACATGGCGCTCATGGGCGGGTATCTTCCCTTTCTCGACGATCCCGAGGCGCGGGCCGTCGTGGACACGCGGAAAATGCGTTTCGACTCGCTCGCCGTTTCCGGACACAAGTTCATCGCCCTGAACGAACCCTGCGGCGTCTTTCTCTGCAGGCGCGAAGTGCTGGAACGGACACAGTCGGCGCCGATTCCCTACCTGGCCGACACGGTGATTCCCACCATCAGTTGTTCCCGCAGCGGATTCGCCGCCCTGAAGATGTACTGGCGCATTCTCACCACCACTGAAGCGGGATTCCGCGAACAGGCGGAACACGTTCTCGCCATGACGGAATACATGAGAACGCGTCTCGAGGAGCGGGGCGTTTTCGCGCTGGTCAATCCCCATGCCAACACCATCTGCTTCACCCGCCCCGCGGACCGCATCGTTCACGAATACGCTCTTGCCTGCAACCATTCCGCCGAGTTCGGCGACCTGGCGCACGTGGTGGTAATGCAGTATTTCACTCGCGAGCTCATCGACCGTTTCATCGAGGAAATGACGTCCTCCGCGGCCGGAGTCGTGTCGTAGATCGACGGCGGGACGTCGAGAACGTTGAATGGGCGTTTCCTCCCGCCCAAAGTCCGCGATTGGTTTTCTGTAGAGCAAGGTATCAAGTCATCAGTACGCAAAGTCACAGCATGAAAAGTCGAAGGATAGACCGGGCAGGAAGGAGCCGGACAATAAAAATTCCTCTTTCGAGGGGAAACGTTTCATGGGTGCTTCAACTTGTTCTTTCATTACAGCAACTTTGATGGTTCGGTCTGAATGTGCATCGGGCCGCACATATCGTGCCGAATTAACGGGGTGTTGAAGTGTCTGTACCATGGACAGGCTAACCAAATCGCGGATTTCGGGAATAGAGAGCCGTTCGCACTGAGCCTGTCGAAGTGCGAATGACGGAATCAACGGACTGTTAAACTATTTATACCATGAACGGACACCATGTATCGCGGATTTTGGGACAAGTGATCGTCCTTGACTTCGCCCCTTCTTTTGTGAAATCATTCGACGTTCGGTCGTGAATCAGGCACCGTGACACATGACTCCCATGAACAAAAAACAAAAAATCCTCGACGCCGCCGACGAACTGGCCCGCTACCGGGGGCTGAGCGACCTGAAAATCAACGAGATCGCCCGCGGCGCTCGCATATCGGACGCGGAAATATATAAATATTTCAGGGGAAAAGAGGAGATTCTTTTCACCCTGGTTTCCCGCCATTTCACCGTGTTTCTCGCGGGAATCGAAGAACACCTTGCCGACGCCGCCGATGCGTGGGAAGAACTCCGCCGACTCATTCATTATCACCTGCTCTACAACGATGAAACTCCCGGCTATGTCCGCATGATCTTCGAATGCCGCGCCACGAAGAATTTTTATACCAGCCGCGCCTACGAGCTGGCGAGAAGAGACGCCTTACTCTTCAAGGACATCCTTCGCCGCGGCGTCGAGTCGGGACAATTCAGGCAGGATCTCGAAGTAACCATGCTGCGCGACATCATCCTGGGCAGCATTGATTCCATAGCGATAAGCTCCGTAATCATCGGAGAAATTGAAAGCAACGTGTCCGAGTTCGACGCCGTTATGCTCCTTATCAAACCCATGCTTATGGAAAAAAACCAAACGACTCCGGGAAAGGCGGAACGAATACTTGCGGCGGCCGAGCAGATATTCGCCGCGAAGGGGTTCGCCAAGGCGACGATATCGGATATCGCACGGTCGGCAAACGTCTCGGAGGGAACGGTCTACGAATATTTCGAAAACAAGGAGGATCTGCTGCTGTCCATCCCCCTTAAGCGTTTCGATTACTTTGTTGATGAATTCGCCGGAACCATTCGGGTCACGGGAGCGCTGAAAAAGCTCAAAACGTTCATCAACTACCACTCATCGCTGTTCCTCACCGAACCGGAATTCCTGCAGACCTTCCTGCTTCAGATACAATTGAACGCCAACTTTTATACCTCGAAAGCATTCAAAAGTTTTCGTTCCTATTTCAAGATCATCGAGGATATCATCGCTGAAGGGCAGCTGGAAGGAAGCATCAGGCCCGACGTCAACGCGGCTGTGTTCCGCAACATGCTGCTGGGCGCCTTCAGCCACGTTGCAATACGATGGGTATTTCTCAGGCGAGGCGACCGCATCAACCAGGTGCGGGAAATCGGACACATGAACGACCTGCTCTGCTCCGCCGTCCAGTCCTGAAGAAAGCGTCCCGCTTCTCTCGAAACATCGTTCTTTCACCGCCGGTGTTTCTTGGCACGCATTCATGCCCCCTGTACAGAGCGTTTCTGGAAGCCCTCACTTTCTCAGGCATTGCCCGGATGAACTGGCCTCTTGACTGTCAGCATCAGGCAAACGGCGGCGGCTCCCAGCACGATGTATATCAGGTAGGCAAGGTTGTACGAACCTGTCCGGTCGTAGCTCTGACCCGCTATGACAAAACCAGCCAGTTCCACGATAAAAAAGAGAGAAATGACGCGAAACACGGCGGGAAAGGATTCCCTGCCGAACAGATCCGCTACGATGATAGGGAAAGTGGACATAACGCCTCCCATGGAAAAACCGAAAATAAGGATAAAGAGACCCATTGATACGGGATGAACGGGCAGAAGCGCGAGCATGAGTCCCAGAACCAGGAGCGACATGAGAGTCGCCGTTACGCGCCGTGAATCGTAGCGGTCACAAAGCATTCCCCACACATATTTACCTGCCGCTCCTATGAGTGCCGTCGCCGACATCATGAGCATGGCCGACATATCCTCGAAACCGAGATCCGAAAACCGCGGTTTCAACTGGGACATGACCGAGCTGACCGCGATGAGAATAAAAGAAAAGGAAATTCCAACCTTCCAGAATGTTCCATTCTTCACGATCTGACCCAGGCTCCACATGCTCCCGGCAGGCATCGGTGCAAACCGCCGTAAGACACCCGTCGGGTTGACGGCGGAAGCGTTTTTCGCCCCGCGGTCTCCCAGGGCATACTCCGGGACAACGCCGTCCGGTGCAAGACCGTATTCTTCGGGCCAGTTTCTGACAAGCATCCAGAAAACGGGACCCAGTGCCATCGTTCCGAGACCGATCCAGAGGAACGCCCCCGCGAGATCAAGATTGATGATCAATATCATGACCGCCAGCGGGAGCATCGCGCCCGACATGGAGATCCCGGCACTTGCTGCGCCCATTGCGTTTCCCTTTTTCTGAATAAACCAGTTATTGACGGCTGTTCCCGCCACGACTCCGCCGAAAGCACCGCTTCCCAGGTTGACCAGAATAAAATAAAAATAAAACATAAGAAGGTTGTCGGTAGAACCGAGACAGATAAAAAACACTCCCGCGAAAAGAGGCCCCAGCAGCATGAGGAGACGCGGTCCCGTTCTCATGACAACCGTTCCCCAGAGAAGCTGGCTTGTGGCATGTACAAAGATACCGTAGACGAGCGCCAGGTTGATTTCTGTTCTTGTCCATCCGTTGACCTCCGTGAGCGGCTCCATGAAGGCGTTCATAAGGTAGAAAGTAATCCCCACGCACACGAAGTTGGCAACGAAAGCCGCCGCGACGATGTACCAGCCGTAATAGATTGTGTCATCCCGTGACAGCATTAATGTTACTCCAATCCTTTTTCCGACGATCTAACCGGAACCGTTCGAAGGAAACTTTCTATTCCCGGTCGACTTCTTTTTTTCTCGCACTGTAGCTTGATACGTGCCGTACGGCGCGTAGGGCGTCTTCCATTTCGTCAAAAACGGGTACGCCCTGCTCGAGGAATGCCTGCCGGGTCTTTCGCCGCGTCTCCTCGACGTCCAGGGCGTCGAGACCCTGCTTGTTGTTTGGTATAACAAGCAGAACGGGCTTCCCCGTTTCTCGTACCACGTCGCCCACGGCCTCGGCAAGTTCCTCGAAGGGTGTGGCTTCCTCTACGGACATGCCGAGAAAACCGGCCGCGTAGGCGTAGTGATACAGAAGCTGTATAAGGATCTGCAGATCGATGGCGGGATCACGCGCGGCTTCCATAAGCGCCTTCTTCAGGATCGGCGGCGGCACGTGGGGATTGGCAGCGTCAACGGGATTTTTCGCGCTTGATCCCGGCTTCGGCAGGACGTCAAGTATCGATCGGCTTATCGCCTCATCCAGGGGGGGAATGGCAAGGCCGTACCGTTCCGCCGCGTCACAGGCGGTTATACCAAGCGCCCCGCCCCCGCCGACGACGGAAATGCCGTGATACTCGCGATGGGGTATCATTGAAAAAGCAAGGCATGTCTGGACCAGCTCGGGCAGGCTGGTGACCTGAACGGCATTCGCCTGGCGCACGAGAGATTCCCATATTGCCCGACTGCCGCTCATGGATGCCGTGTGACTGGTTACGGCCCTGCTTCCCGCATCGGACAGACCTCCCTTGTAAAGTATGACCGGTTTCACCGCGGTCGCGCGCCTCAGCGCCGCCAGAAAAGAGGGCCCGTCCTCCACGCCCTCCGTATACATCGCTATAGTAGCCGTCTCGCGGTCCCGGGCAAGATAATCGAGAAGTTCTGTTTCTCTCAGATCAGCGCCGTTGCCAAAACTTACCACCTTGCTGAATCCGACGCCCATCCATTTTCCCAGGTGCCCCAGGTCAATCGCCATGCCTCCACTCTGGGAAAGAAAAGCCACTGAACCGGGTTTCCGTGACAGATCCGGCCCGGGAAGCAGGGTCAGGCCGCTGCGGGGACAATAAATGCCAAAACAGTTGGGTCCCACAACCCTGACGCCCCGGCGGGCTATACGCCTGACCTCTTCCTCCAGGGCGACTCCCTCGGGCGTGCCCAGTTCGCTGAAGCCCGCTGACAGCACCTCGACACCGGCAATCCCTTTTTGGAGACACTCTTCGAGAACAGCCGGAACGGTTTCGGCGGGAGTGGTAATAACAGCGAAATCAATTGTGTGATGAATCTCGGTGACGCTTCGGTAGAGCTTCATACCGAGGAATTCTCCCCCGCGGAAATTTACGCAATGGATGGAACCCTCGAACCCTATGTTTATCAGCGCCCGAACGATACCGCTGCCGAAACCGACGCCCTGCGACGATACGCCGACCACCGCGATGTGCCGGGGATGAAAAATCCGGTCCATCATCTCGTCATATTGCCGCTCCTCCGCCGTCATGACCATCGTCATCCTCTCCTTACCGTATTGGAATCAGCACATGCTGTCCAGAAACTGTTCCCCGGGCCGACGTATCAGTACATCACGGCGCCGCCGTCCACGTTAATCGCCTGGCCCGTGATGTTGCGGGCTTCTTCCGACGCCAGGTACGCAACAAGACTGGCCACGTCTTCCACCGTCTGGGGGCGTCCAAGGGCCGTGGAGGGCCCTGCCCGTTTTTCAAATATCTCTTCTGTCGTCTTGCCGGCCATCGACGTGTACCGCTCTTGCAACCACGACGCGAGTTGTTCCCAGCCCGGCGTCCACACGTAGCCGGGGCAAACGGCGTTCACCGTGATCGAATACCGCCCCAGCTCCTTTGCCAGGACCTGCGTCAAGCCGATAACGCCGAATTTCGATGCGCTGTAGGCGCCGACCAGCGACTCGCCGACTTTCCCGGATATGGAAGATATATTGATGACGCGTCCCTGTTTGCGTTCGATCATATGAGGCGCCGCGGCACGACAGGCAAGAAAGGTACTTTTGAGATTTATTTCGATGGTCCTGTCCCATTCGTCGACCGGCTGTTTCACAACGGGCGATGATCCAAAGCCTCCTCCCACGTTGTTCACCAGGATGTCAAGAGATTCAAAGGATTGCAGGGCTGCGGCTACCATCGAGTCAGCATCGGCTTCTCGTGTTCCGTCAGCCTCGACGGGCAGCGCTGTTCCACCCCGGCCTGAAATCTCGTCTGCAGTCCGCCGCGCATCCAGTCCCCGAATATCTGCCACAACAACCGAGGCCCCTTCATCCGCGAGCCGCACGGAGATCGCCCGACCTATTCCGTTTCCCGCGCCCGTCACGACAGCCGTCTTACCGTTTATTTTCAAATCCATGAAGCCCTCGCTCTCTGGATCAGCACCATCTCCTTATTCACGCGTTCACCAACGTCGCTGATCCCTGAATATCGGATT
>JAGYOR010000220.1 GCA_018399535.1 Deltaproteobacteria bacterium
TTACGAGGATAACCGTGCTGCTATGATCTGGGACGCAAACGGAACAATCTGCCAGCTCAACAAACAGGCTGAAATCCTGCTGGGAATGCCGCGCGAAGAGCTGCTCGGTTCTCACATCGGCGACTATCTCGATCCTCACTCCAGCCGCCCTGTGATCGAAACCGACCTGAGAGATTCAACGCTTCGCACGTCCCGCGGCGATACCATTATCAATGCTTGCATACGTCCCGAGTTTTTCAATGCCCGGTTGGTCGGCTGGAGTGTTTCATTTGAATCGGCCGGCACGAAGGACGCGTCGGTCCGCATTTCCCCCTGCCACTATGAATTCAGCAATATTATCGGCAAAAATAAAGATTTTATCCGCCTGTTGAAAACGGCGCGAAGGATAGCTGACAGTCCTTCCAATATACTGGTTTGTGGCGAAAGCGGAACAGGGAAGGAACTCTTTGTTCAGGCGATTCACCTGGCCAGTTCACGGTGCCGGAAACCTTTCGTGGCGATAAATTGCTCGGCGATTCCAAAAGAATTGATGGAAACGGAAATATTCGGGTATGCCGAGGGAGCCTTTACCGGCGCGAAAAAGGGAGGAGTCGCGGGCAAATTTGTACAGGCGGACGGCGGAACGCTGTTTCTGGATGAAATCGGTGATATGCCCTGCGACCTGCAGCCGAAGCTGCTGCGGGCCATTCAGGAAAGACAGGTGATACCGGTAGGCGGAAGCAAGCCCGTTTCTGTTGATATTCGTATTATCTGCGCTTCCAATCAGGATCTGGAAAAGATGGTCGCGGAAAACCGGTTCCGTGCCGACCTGTATTACAGGTTGAATGTTATCACGCTGAAAGTTCCGGCTCTGCGCGACAGAAAGGACGATATCCCGATCCTTGCCGATTATTTTATTAATCGTTACAGCCGGCGCCTGAACAAGCCGGGCCTCAAGACTGACCCGCAATTCATTGATTATCTCACCCATTTCTCCTGGCCCGGAAACGTCCGCGAGCTCGAAAACGTCATCGAACGCGCGGTCAATCTCGCCGGCGATACGCTTCATCCCGAACTGCTACCGGTCGAAATCAGGAATTTTCACCCGGAAAAGGTACAGACGGGTCCGGATCACGATGACAACGACGCCCGGAATGATATTGTCCCCATGGAAACAATGGAAAAACAGTTGATTCAAAAAGCGCTGATACGCTTCGAGGGAAACATATCTCAGGCATCGACGGCACTCGGTATCGGCCGTACCACTTTGTACCGTAAAATCAAGAAGTTCGACCTGACCGGGTACGTCAGAAACGCTGATGAACACAATGAGGGCATGAAAAAGGACAACTAATAATTAATGATCACCGCATGATCGCGTTACGAGAAAGGATTCCGAAGCATCATGAAAAACAGTATTCTTGCCCGCCTGCTGGCATATATACTTTCCACATCCATTGTCCTTCTGATAGGAATCAGTGCCTTGAATTATATCTGGGCGCAAAAAATGGTTGTGGGCGTAAGCGAAAAACGGGCCGCGGCCCTGGCGGACACGGCCACCGCGAGGCTTGAAACATTCCTGCTTCTCAAGGGGCAATACGCCTGGATGCTGGCGCAGAACGAGCAGATTCACGCCTTTGCACAAAAGGTTTCTTCGCGGGACGAGGATCTCTCCCA
>JAGYOR010000221.1 GCA_018399535.1 Deltaproteobacteria bacterium
TCCGCGACTGGGATCCCGAACCGGCCCAGTACGCCCAGATGCGGTATTTTTTCAAGACCATGTGGCCTCAACTCATCGATAAATTTGAGAGTGTGGCGATTCTCTGGGAAGACCTGGCGTGGACCAAGGCTTTCCGCGAAGGCATTCCGGAACTCGGTCTTCCTTCCTGGGAAGAATGGTGGGAAAAAGATTTGGGTATTGACGTGGTTTTCAGCCAGGCCGCGGCCCCGCGGGGAACCATGTATCTGCCGATTTTGCAGCAGATGGCGCGGGCGAAACCCGACGTGATTTATTACATAAGCTCATGGTTTACTGACACGGAGTCCTTCGCCAAGATGTGGACGGACTCGGCAGCCAGAGATATTAATTTGAGTTTCTACGGCGGCGTTTCCCAGACAAGCAATTTCTGGCAGATGACCGGCGGCAAAACTCTTGGCATGCTCGGATCCTGGATGGAAATAGATGTTCCGATTACCGAGAAGACGATACCTTTTTATGAGCTGAGCAAGAAACACAACATTCCGACACAACAACACGTGCACCTCGCCTATGCCGATATTTACTTTTTCAAGGATGTTATTGAAACCGCGGGCGGCGTCGACGACATCGACAAGCTGATCACCGCAATGGAAACCACGGAAACCGAATTTTCGCTTGGTACAATGGCGTACGAGCAGGAACGGATCAAACCCTATTTCCACTCCAAAAAGCGTGTAGATCCGAAAAATCCCACGAAGGTGACCTATCCGGGCCAGCTGTATCAGCCCATCGCGCAGTTCCAGAAGGGCGGAGAGGCTAAAATAATCTGCGGTTCCTGCCCCGAGCATGAAGAATTCTGGGACCAGTACGCAAGCTTTGACGATTATCTGACGCCCGCCGAGGCGAGAAAACAATAAAGCTCGCCGTACTACGGCATGTGCTCATTGCAAAGGAATCCCGCTCCGCTTTGTGGAGCGGGATTTTTTGAATCGATGCAATAATAATCAGTTTCAGAGAAAGGCAATGAGCGGCGAGACTTATAGAAGCGTGACGATCGGCGGCAACTGTTCTCTTTTCCCCGTTCTCTTTTTCCTTGACAAAGAATGACGGGGTCTGTACACAATGATATTCACGTCGGGGGGGCGTACTTTTCATCAGTTTTGCACTCACCAAACAAGAAAGAAGGTAGCTTCAGAAAGCGGTAGAGTTTTAACCGGAGAGAACCCGTAGGGCGATCGGCGGCCGTGCCAACGGCATGATGTTTACGGAGATGCGGAGCGTGAGAGCTTCCGGAGCTCTGGTTTCGTCGTTCGGCGTGAGGAAGGGGGGCGAGTTGTAAACAAGAGTGGTGTGTTTCTTCCATTCGGCCTGCGTTACGGGATGTAATACCAACAGAGGGACCAAAGATTGAAAGGGGGGAATGATAGATGAGAAGAAGTGTAACGTTGTTTATCATTGCTGTTGCGGTGCTTTCAATGGTTTTCGTCTTCGGCTCGACGTCGTCGGCGCAGGCTCCCAAGGGAGAGCCGATTGTCATCGGCTATGTCGGCTTCACGCTTTCCCCGGGGACCAGGCCCTGCATGGACATCCAGAGGATTGCAGTAGAGGAAATCAACCAGGCG